>CAYTJE010000149.1:0-8035 GCA_964437855.1 uncultured Anaerolineales bacterium
CATCCAGCGGGTGATCCACGAGTTCCCGAAGCACGCGTACGTGGGCGAGTTCCACTCGCACCCGTTCTTCCGGGGGGCGGCCGGCGAGGCCGGCTTCGGCCCGGAGGACGCCTTCGGCATCAGCGAACCGGAGGTCCAACTCGTCATCGCCATCAACCCGCGCCGGCGGACGGTCACGTGGTCGACGAACCGCGACGGCACGCTCTCCGGGACGCTGGCCGGGCACCACTTCCGCCTGGCCGGGTACCGCGTCCTGCCGCCGCCCGGCCAGGCCGGCGCGAAGCGCACGAAGCGCCGAGGGAAGAAGCCGCCCCGTCCCCGCCTCGTCCGCGCCCGGGTCTACTGCCCCTACGCGGTCGGCCTGAACCCCGGCGGGAAGGAGTAGCGCGCTTCGCGGGCGCGGCCTTCATCTTATCTCCCCTGGCCCATACGGGTCCGTACTGGCACGGGAGAGGGCGAGGGTGAGGGGGTGGCCCGGCCGTCGGGCGTTTCGCATGCGATGGGGCGCAGCGGGCCGTCGCGGGGCGTTCAATCCGCCGGCTCGAGCCTCAGATAGTCCAACCCGACCATGTACCGCTTGGCCGCCTCCGGATTGGCGCCCACGATCTCGACGGCCAGGCGGTTCCGGCCCTGCTTCAGGTCGAACACGCCGAGCGGCAGGGCGTCGTGGGCCACCTGGGCGTGGTAGCGGTCGAACCGGCCGGCCGGATCGCCGTTGATCGCCAGTTTCACGATGCCGTAATCGGGCGCCTTGGTCAGCGCGGCGACCACCTTGTGGCGTCCGGCCCGCCCGGCGGGGACGCCGAGGACCAGCCGGTCGCCCACCTTGGCGTCCTTCCACCACAACTGCCTGTGGCCGCTCCAGCGGAATCCGTCGGAGGCCTGGACCTCGGTCGTGCCGCCGGTCCGCTCGAGGACCTTCAGCCCCTCGCCCTCGATGGCGCCCCGGACGCGGTGGACCTCGACCACGTCCTCTCGCCGCAGGGCCACCCGGCTCGCCGCGGCGGCGGGGTCCGGCTCCACGTCGCACGTGGCGCCGGGCCGGGCGTACCAGAACGTCGAGGGCGCGTAGTTGACGCGGGTGTCGCGCCAGTGCCAGAGTTCCATGTCGAACGTCAGCCCCCGGCCGAACGGGATGGCGTCGAGCGCGCGGTACCGGCTGTTGACCGAGAACCCGGCCGCCAGGTTGCCCCCGCCCTCCGGCTGGGCGTGGAACGGGGCACAGAAGAACGCCGGCCGGCACCAGGCGTACCCGTAATAATCCTCCGTGCCCGTGCCGAAGTGCGACGGGAAGTCCTCGCCGTCGACGTAGATTTTTTCGTCGCCCTCACCCCACCAGGCGTCCGCCCCGTTGAACAGGGCCAGGGTGTCGCCGACGTACACGCCGCGGCCGGTGATGGTCACGTAAGTCATGTCGCGGGCGCCCTCGCGTTTCTGCTGGGTCTTGTTGATGCCGGTGGGCACCTTGCTGTACTGCCGCCAGGTGGCGTGGAAGTGCATGGACCGGTCGTCCCAGTCCCAGGGACCGTACCGCGCCTCGCCAAGGGCCACGGTCACCGGCTCGTCGCCCAGGTTGTGAAGCGTCAGCCGACACGACTCGGCAAACGGCATGACCCAGTAGCAGGACATGCTCCCGTCGGTCACGACCTGGGTGTACCAGGTGCGGTACTGCCGGAACCGGTACCCGATGCCGAAGAAGTCGCCGACCGGGCACCAGACGGTTCGCCGGCCGTCGAACTCGAGCGCCAGGACGGTCGAGCGGAGCGCCTGGGGCAGATCCGCGGCGCGAAGGTTGACGGTCAACTCGCGGACGGCCGCCGGGCCCTCGATGGTGGCCGACCGGCTCCCGCCCGGTGGAATCGGCCCGTCGAACGACACCCGCCGCAGCCCGCTGCGATCGGCGAGCCCCGAGACGGCCAGCCGATGCTGAATGCGGGCCGTCCGGGCCCGCACCGCGGCCGCCTGCTCCAGGCTGAACGTTCGGACGGCCGTGCCGGCCTCGTACGTGCGGTAGTTGATCTGGTAATACAGGGCCTCGCCCTTGCGGCCGCCGGTGTCCACGAGCACGGGCGTGGCGTACGTGACGACGCACCGGCGGGCGTAAGGAATCGGCAGGTACAGGTTGTGCCCGCGCCGCCGATAGTCGGTCAGCGGCGAGACGCCCTGCGAGAGCGGCGGACCCCCCAGCATGCCCCCATCGATGACGTCGGTCATGGGCCCTTCGATGGCGGGCTCGTCGCCCCCGTCAAGGTACACGCGCAGCGTCCCGTTGGAGAACGGCTTACCGCGCGGCCCGTGCCAGGTGGCCCAGAAGCGGACGACGGCCCCGGGCCCGGCCGCATCCATGAGCACGTATTCCTTGCGGTCGTCTCGCGTCTCGACCCGCACAAAGTGGCTGCGGTCCCAGTTGGCGTACCATCCGGGCTCCGTCGGCGAAACCGACCGCCGGTCGTAACTGCTGAACTGCCGGCAGGTATAGGCCGGGTCGGGCCATCGGGCCAGCCGCGACCGATCCACCATCTCTTCGAGCAGCGTCTCGAACGTGACCGGCGGTCCGGCCTGCACCATGGAGGCCATGACCAGGCCCACCGCCACCATCCACGCGCTCCGTGCCATGCGATCGCTCCTTCACAGGTGTCCCGGCCGCCGGGGCGTCGGCCCGCCCGGGAGGGGGAGGGCGCCCCCCGGCCTACCGCGCCTGGGGGTCGAACGGCTTCTCGTCCCGGCGCCGGCGAGGCCCGTCGTGGTGCTCCGGCTCTTCCTCGACCGGGCCGAACGTCTGCCGGCGCTCCGGAACGTATTGCTCCAGGTATTCCAGGAGCGTATCGACGAACGGCTCGGTCTTGTAGCGGTAGAGTTCGGGGATGGCGGTCCGGACGATTTCCCGGACGAGTTGGCGGCAGGGGTCGTCGCGGGGGGTGGGCTCCGCCACGCCCGCCAGGGCCTGCTGGGCGTTCCACGTCCGGGCGGTCCTCGGCCTCTTGCTGCGCTCGACCAGGTCGGGGTACTCGATGTCGGGGAACTGGTCCTGGTGGAACTCGGCCCAGATGGCCTCGCCGTTGCCCCACTTGGCGATTTGATCGAAATGCGTCAGGCTCGCCGCCGTGTACTTGCCCCGTACCTTCAGGCAGAAGAACTGGAAGTGGTTCTTCGCGGCGGCGGTGACGAGTTTCTCGAGGTCGGCCATCGAGTCCTGGTGCGGCGGGGCGTCGCCCACGAGGACCACGATCCGCCGGGCGTAGTGGCCCGAAGACCACGTCTGCTTCAACGCCGCCCGGACGGCGTCGAAGACGGCCTCGGGCTCGTCGCCCCCGCCCTTGGCCTCGATCTTCCGGATGGCCCGCGACAGCACGTCGGCCTTGGACGTCAGCGGGAACGGTTTGACGACGTACGCGTCGCCGTGGTCCCGGTAGAAGACGATGCCGATACGCGGCTCGTAACTGATGAGGTAGAAGGCCCGCATCAGTTTCGTCACGTCGCGCTGGATCCATCGGATGACCGGCATCATGGACCCCGTGCTGTCGACCAGGAGGGTCACGTCGAGGTGGCTGAGGGTAAACCGGGTCAGTTCCAGGTCGCGGCGCCACTTGCGGTCGGCGGGGTCGGTGATCGTCTCGGCACGGGGCAGGACCAGCGAGGGGCCGTTGTACGGCTCGGCCGGGACCGGCTGAAAGGCGTCCTCGCCGGCGCCCCCGAACGCCTTCCGCCAGAGGGTCTCCACCTCCTGGAGGAGCACGTCGCTCCCCTTGGACGCGAACGACTCGGCCCTCCTGCCGGGGGCCCACGGCAGGCTGCGCAACACGTACTCGGCCCGGAAGACGCAGTCGAGTCGGCCCATGACGCCGATCAGGGCGTCGATGAGCGTCCGGTCGCGCCAGGCGGCAAGCACGTCGCCCAGGGCCCGGAGCGTCCGGATGTCGGACGAGTCCATCGAGTTGGTCTTCTGAAACAGGTAACGGAAGAGTTGGCGGTTCTCGTCGGTGGGCCCGGCCGGCGCCATCGCCCGCACGAGGCCCACCCGCAGGTCCCCGCGGAGGTGGCCCTGGCCCAGCAGTTTTTTGCCGGCCCGGATCCAGCGCGCCCGCTGGGCCTCCTGGAGCGACCCGAGCCGCGAGTGCAACCCCTCCCACGCATACACGCGGACGAGCGGCAGTTTGTCCGCCTCGAGCACCTCGAAGAGTTTCTTGGTGATCCGGGGATCGTCGATGCGGGCCAGGCCGATAACGGCCATGGCGCGGGCCATCCAGTCGCGGCTCTCCAGGTGCTTGCCGTACATCTCCAGATAGCGGTTGACGAGCCGGTCGATGGCCTGGGCCCGGACGCCGGCGTCGGCGGCCGGTGCCTCCGGTTCCGGGGCGTCGGCCGGTTCGGCCGCCCATGCGCCTCCGGCAAGCAGCAGCGCGGCAACAAAAGCGAGGAACCCCGCCCGGGTTCCGCGGTCCGGCACGCTCATGGCTTTCCCCTTCGCCTCGCGGCCTTCGCCCCCCTCATTACGGAATACGGGCGGTGGGCGGAATTGTCTTTCGATAAAAGGCGGCGGCTCCTGCACCGCACCGGCGCGAACGCCGCCGGCCCCCCGGTGCCGCCGCGGCGGCATCGATGTCGAGGCTACCGGCCGAGCGTCTTCAGCAGCGTCTGCCGCATCTGCTCGAACCGGTCGGCGTGGGGGTCGGCGGCGGCGGGGGAGTACTTGCCCTTGTACGCCGGGTCCTGGAGCAGCGTGAGGCGGGCCCGCTCGATCCGCTTCGAGGAGAGCGGGTGCGTCTGGAACATCTCCCGGAACCGGCCCGGCTCGGCCTCTTGCATGGCCTTCAGCAGGGTCAGGAGTTCGACCACGCCCCACGGGTTGTAGCCGGCCCTGGCGGCGTACTTGACGGCGAGTTCGTCGGCCTGGTACTCGTCGTCGCGGCTGTACTTAAGGAGGGCCATCGTCGAGACGACCCGGGTGACGTCGGCGGCGGTCTGGCCGGTATCGGCGCCGCCGGCGCGGGCGGCGATTTCCATCAGCAGTTGGGCCCCCATCTGCTTTTGCATCTGCCGGACGCTGTGGCGGGCGGCCACGTGGCCGGTCTCGTGGCCCAGGACGGCCGCCAGTTGCCGCTCGTTCGTCATCTGCCGCATCAGGCCGGCGGTGATAAAGATTTTGCCCCCCGGCAGTGCGAAGGCGTTGGGCACGTCGGAGGCCACGAGGGTGTAGTCGTACGGCATGGGCCGGTCGCTGACCTCGGCCATCCGGCGGCCGACCCCGGACACGTACGCCTGGAGGTCGGCATGCTCGACCTTACCGCCGAACTCCTTCTCGAACTCCGGGGCGGCCTCCTCGCCCATGGCGATTTCCTGCTCCCGGGAGATGAGCACCAGTTCGCGCTTACCCGTCACGGGGTTCGTGGCACAGCCGGCCAGGGCCGAGGCGCCGAGGAGCGAAGCGAGCAGAAAGAGAAGCAGGCGGTTGCGGTAACGCATGGTCAGACTCCCCTTCATCATTCAGCATTCATCATTCCCTGTTCATCATTGTTGTTGGGCCGTTGCGTCAGCAAATCCGCCACGGTCAGGCCCTCGATGCCGGCCTCGGCGCGCCGGCGGGCGTCGGCCACGGCGCGGCTGACCGCGGCGTCGCCGCCCCTCTGGCCCGGGGAGCCGTCGGGACAGTGGATGCCCAGCACCCGCCGGACGGGCAGGTGGTCGGGCGGGACGGCCAGGACGACGCGCTCCGCCTCGCCCTCGGCGCGGACCAGGACACCCGCCTCCGCCAGCCGGCTGAGGAGCCGCTCGGCCCGGGCCTCCGGGCACGCCAGGGCCTCGGCCACGTCGGCCGGCGAGGCGGGACCCCCGCAGGCCACCTGGCGCCGCGCCACCGCCACCACGGCCGCCAGGTCGTGCCAGGCCGTCAGGGGCGTGTCGCGGTCGGCGTCGGCCCGCATGAGCCGCTTGACGCTGGCTGCCGCGTGCGCCACCTGGGCGCCGAACAGGAAGACCCACCACGACAGGTTCAACCACAGGAGGAAGAGCGGGATGAGGCCCATGGCCCCGTACAGGCTCTGGCTGCCCACGCGGTCCACGTACAGCGAAAAGGCCCACCGGGCCAGGGCCCACATCGGCACCGCCAGGACCGCGCCTTCCAGCGCCCGCCGGAACGGCACGTGCGTGTTCGGCATGAGCGTATAAAGGGAGCCGACCACCAGCACGCCCACCACGAACGGGGAGACCCAGCCGATGGGCCCGAGCGTCCAGGCCAGGACGGGCACGTGGCGGACGGCGTCGACCAGGTCGCCCCCCAGGCGGACCGCCACCACGATGACGAGCGGCCCCAGGGTGACCGCGGACCAGTAGATGAGGGTGCGGCGGGCGAAGCCGCGGGCCTTCGGCGCCTCGAAGATGCGGTTCAGGCACCGTTCCATGGTCGTCAGCAGCGTCAGGGCGGTCCAGACGAGCAGCACGACGCTCAGCGGCCCCACCCGGCCGACCGTCAGCCGGCTCTCGGCGTACTCGACGACGGACTCGATCTTCTCGGCCACGGTGATGCGCTCGGGCACCGTGTAGGGGGGCGTGCCGGGCATCTCCCCGTCCGGGGCAACGGGCGGCCGGCCGGGCGACGCCTCTTCCGACGCGGGGGGCTCCTCGCCCGGTTCGGTGTAGGTGATCTGCGTCAGCCCCGAGCGTTCGAGAAAATCGTGCAGGTACCGCTTCGAGTTCTCGACCACGCCGAGCGACTTCAGGGCGAGGAAGGCCACGAGGACCAGCGGCACGAGGGCGAAGATCGTCCGGAACGACAGGGCGCTCGACATCGCCATCACGTTGTTCTCGCGGAGGCGGCCGGCGCAGTACCGCCACAGCGTAATCTGGCCGCGGGCAAAACGGGCCCAACTGCCCAGTTCCGCGAGCGGCGCCGTGAGCAGGTTCTTGACACGCCGGCGGAGTTCGTCGAAGATTCGCATGACGTGGTACCCGGGGCTGACCCCTGCGGGGTCGGCCAGCATGGGCCAGTATGTGCCATGGCCGCGATGGAATCAAGTGGAAGCGCACCGCCCAAGCCGCGAACGTGAGTTCGCAGGTATCTTCATCCGCGGCGCGAGTTTCATTGCACCGGAGGATCCCCGCGATCTTACGATCGCGGCTCGGGAGGCGCCGGGCTCGGCCGAACCCCCGATTCGGAGACACACGATGACGACGACGCACTCGATACGCGCGGGCCTCGTGGTAGCCGCCGGACCCGGCGCGGCCCGTACGGGCCGCGCGGGAAGTAGCGTAATAGTCCTGCCGACCGCCGCGGTTCTCCTGGCGGCCGGCGCCGCGGGTGTGGCCGCCGGCGCCGCCGACCATCCGGGCGGCTACTGGCCCGGGCTCCACGGACCACGCCGCAACAACATGTCGACCGAGACGGGCCTCCTGCCCCGCTGGCCGGACGGCGGACCGCCGCTCGCCTGGACGTTCGCCGAGTGCGGCCGGGGGTACGCCTGCCCGTCCATCGCAGGCGGGCGGCTGTTCACCTCCGGCGACTTCGGGCAGGACGAGTACGTCCTGGCGCTCGACGCCGGCGGCACCCTCCTGTGGAAGTCGCCCAACGGCAAGGCATGGCGGGGGCCCGAGCCGGGCGCGCGGACCACGCCCACGTGGTCGGACGGGATGGTGTACCACATGGGCCCGCACGGACGCCTCGCCGCCTTCGAGGCCGACACGGGCAAGGAGGTCTGGGCCGTCGACCTCGTCGAGGCGTTCGGCGCACCCCGGAGCACGTGGGGGTTTGCCGAGAACGTCCTCGTCGAGGACGGCATGGTCCTGTGCACGCCGGGTGGGCCGCGGGGACGGGTCGTCGCGCTCGATAAGAAGAGCGGCCGGCCCGTCTGGGTCAACACGACCGTCGACGACGACCAGGCGTACTGCTCGCCCCGCATCGTGACGCACGGCGGCCGGCGGCAACTCCTCATCCTGATGAAGAAGACCGTGGTGGGCGTCGACGTCGAGACGGGGCGCCACCTGTGGTCGCACCCGCATCCGAACCGGTACAACCAGAACGTGGACACGCCGCTGTACCACG
>CAYTJE010000150.1:0-8028 GCA_964437855.1 uncultured Anaerolineales bacterium
GTCCACGTACACGTGGCACACGCCCTTGTAGTGCTTGATGACGGGGATGGTGGCCCCCTCGGCGACGGCCCGGATAAGGGCCTCGCCGCCGCGGGGCACCACGAGGTCGATGGTGGCGTCCTGGCGGAGGAGGGCGGCCAGGAGGTCGCGGTCGGGCGTGTCGATCATCTGGATGGCGTCGGCGGGCAGGTTCCGGCGGGTCAGGGCGTCGGCCAGGACGCGGTGGATGGCCAGGTTCGAGCGGAGCGACTCCTTCCCGCCTCGCAGGACGGCGGCGTTGCCGCTCTTCAGGCACAGGCCCGCCACGTCGCTCGTGACGTTGGGCCGCGATTCGTAGATGGTCAGGATGACGCCGATGGGCACCCGCACGCGCTCGATGCGCAGGCCGTTCGGCCGGACGTAGCCCTCGATCACCTCGCCGACGGGGTCGCGGAGGTCGGCGATCTGGTCCAGGCTGCGGGCCATCGTCTCGATGCGCTCCGCGCTCAGGGTCAAGCGGTCGATCATGGCCGGGGAGAGGCCGGCGTCGGAGGCGTCGGCGAGGTCGGCCTCGTTCTCGGCCGACAGGTCGGCGGCCCGGTCGCGGAGCCCCTGGGCCATGGCCAGGATGGCCTCGCTCCTGGCGGCGGGGTCGAGCGCGGCCAGGGCGCGGGCGGCCTGCCGGCCACGCGCACCAATGGCCTGAGCCGTCGCGGTCCGGTCCGGTCGGATCCCGTCGGGATCGGTATCGGTCACAGGGATCTCCTTAACGCTACAACGCGACAAAGGCCTGTGGCGCGGTCCGTACGGACCGCGCAGGATGAAGCGTAGGCGTATTAAGGCGTCTCGGGCTTCTCGATGTGTTTCTCCAGGTTGAAGTTGATGAGTCTCAGCGGCTTGGTCAGGGTGATGCCGGGCGGCAGCCCGACCACCACGGGCTGGCCGGGCAGCCAGGAACCGGGGTTCGGCTTGTCGTCCTCGGTCAGGATCAGTTGGACGCGGACGTCCTGGGGCTGGAGACGTTCGACGGCGGGCCCCGGCCCCTTGACCTCCAGTTCGACCCATCGGTCGGCGTCCTGCTGGAAGACGACGCGGTAGCGGTTCAGGACCTCCGGCGGGCCGGAGATAAGGATGGGGAACCGTCCGAGGTTCCGGTTCGTGACGGCGGCCTGGAGGCGGGCGCTGACGGTGACGATCGGCGGGTCGAGCGCGGCTTCGATGCCGTCGGGCCCGCCCAGGTGCCGGTCGAGGGTTACCTCCTGCTCGACCTGAAGGTCCTCGGGCACGGTCTCGACGGCCAGCGGGGCCACCGCGAAGTGCTTCGTCTCGGGGAAGCCTTCGAGGTCCGGCTCCGCGACGCGGGCCGTGACCTCGGGCGGCTGGGCGGAGGCCGCAGACGCCACGGCTCCCGTAACCTGGACCTCGACCCGGACGTTCGGGACCTCGACCAGGCGAGTGGCCTCGGCGTAGATCTTTCCGTCGAAGGCATTGCCCTGGGCGTCGAGGATTTCGGTGGCGGCGATTCGCCGGCGGTGCAGGTGGGCGAATCCCTCGCGGGCCGGCAGCACGAGCGGGCTGCTTTTGAGGTCGGCCGCGCTCAGGTTGAACCGGCAGACCTTCTCTTCGGGTTCGGCCTTCAGGCCCTGGAGTTCGCCCTCCGGCCCCTCCAGGGTGACGGTCAGGTGAGGGGGGCGGATGCTGCGGATGCGGTAGTCCTTGGGGACGTTGATTTCGACCGGGACGACCGTCTCTTCCTTTTGGGTCTGTTCGAGGTCGGCCCAGACCCAGACCGCGACGGTGAGGACCGTGACGGCCAGAAAGGTTTTGATGCGTTCGCTCATGACGGTGTGTCGCCGGGGCTGTCGGCCTGGTCGTCGGGTTCGGGTTCGCGTGGCTTGGGGGTATCGGATTCGGCGAGGGAGTGTTCGGTCAGGGTGGCCTCGGCGCCGCGGAGGAGATCGATGAGGCGGTCGCGCAGGACCTCCGGGGTCAGGGGGGTTTCGAGCCGTCCGTCGACGGCGACCGAGATGTTGCCGGTCTCTTCGCTGATGACGACGACGGCGGCGTCGGTCTCCTCGGAGAGCCCGACCGCCGCCCGGTGGCGGGTGCCGTACTTGACGCCGAGCACCGCCTGGCGGGGCAGGGGGAACTCGCACCCGGCGGCCGCTATCCGACCGCCCCGGATGACCACCCCCATGTCGTGAAGCGGCGAGCCGGGCCAGAAGATGGTGGTCAGGAGTCGGCTCGTCAGTTCGGCGTCGAGGTACACGCCGGTCTCGATGACGCCGCCCAGGCGCGTGTCGCGTTCGATGGCGATGATGGCGCCGATCTTGTTCCGGCTGAGCATGGCCGCCGAACGCACAATGCGGTCGACGAACGCCGAGGCCCCTTCCTTCAGGAAGAACCGGAGGATGGGGTTCTCGCCCAACTGCATGAGGCTCCGCCTCAGTTCCGGCTGGAACACAATCGCCGCCAGAATGGCCAACGCGGGAACCAGCAGGCCGTACAGCGTCCGGAGCCGGCCCATCTGGAGGTAGTCCGAGAGGAGCCGCATCAGCACGAAACTGACCATGAGCAGGAAGACGAAGCCGCGCACCACGCGGGCGCCGCGGGTCCCCCGAAGGCCGCGGTACACCAGGTAGATGAGCAGGGCGATCAGGCCGACCTCCAGGGCGTCGGTCGGCGTGAACGTCTTCCAGATCCGCTGGAGGTAGTTCAGGATCTCGGTCATGGTGCGCTCACGGCCAAACAACAATGATGAACGGGGAATGTTCAACGCGGAATGATGAATCACATACGCCACCCGGCTTCGCCGGGACGACGCCTGGCCGCACGAATCGCAATTCATCATTGAACATTCATCATTCCTTGTTCATCATTGTTGTGTTGTCCTTCGCGGCGGGTCAGGAGACCCGCCGCGCGAGAAGGTGCGTCGTCGTGTCAGGCGTCCTGTTCGCCGGCTTGGTTGACGGCGGCGGCCACGGCCAGGGCCTGGGCGGTCTCGGCCACGTCGTGCACCCGCACGAGGAGGGCGCCGGCGGCCAGGGCCAGGCTACAGGCCGCCAACGTGCCGGGCAGGCGCCGGTCCGGCGCGGGGACGTTTGCCAACTCGCCGATGAACCGCTTCCGGCTGGGCCCCACCAGGATGGGGGCGCCGAGCGTCCGCAGTTGGCCGAGCCGGGCCAGGATCTCCAGGTTGTGCGCGAGCCGCTTGCCGAACCCGATGCCGGGGTCCACGATGATGGCGTCCTCCGGGACGCCGGCCTCCCGGGCCGCCTGCATGCCGCGGCGCAGGTGCCGGCAGATGTCGGCCATCAGGTTGTCGTACGTCGGGTTCTCCTGCATCGTCTTGGGCCGGCCGAGCATGTGCATGATGACGCACCCGGCGCCGGTCTCGGCGACGGCGGCGGGCATGTCGGGATCGCCCAGCAGGCCGGTCACGTCGTTGACGAGCGAGGCCCCCGCGCTGACGGCCTCGCGGGCGACGCCGGCGCGGCGGGTATCGATGCTCAGGGGCACGTCCAGGCGAGCGGCAAGGGTTTCGACGACCGGCATGACGCGGTCGAGTTCCTCGGTCTCCGATACGGGGTCGCTGCCGGGGCGCGTGGATTCACCGCCCACGTCGATGAGGTCGGCACCCTCGGCGACGAGCCGCTCGGCGCGGGCGACGGCGTCGGTGGGGTCCAGGTACCGGCCGCCGTCGCTGAAACTGTCGGGGGTGACGTTCAGGGCGCCCATGATGGCCGGGCGGGGACCGACCGCGAGGCGGTGTGCGCCCATGCGGATCCGGAAGCGCCGGCGGGCGTGGTTTGCCAGGGCCGCCTCCACCTCGCGGGCGATGGCGGGGCCCCCCTCCGGGGCCTCCGCCAGGCGGGCGAGGAGGCGGCCGAAGTGGTCTCGGCCGCCCACGAGGAGGCATTCGGCCTCGCCGTTGCGGATGGGGGTCGTCTTAGGCCAAACGATGGCGGTCCCGCCGGCGTCGGCCATCCGGTCCTTCAGGAGGTCGGCCTCGGCGGGCTGAAGGTTCTCCAGGGCCAGGGCGAGCGCGTCGGGCGGGAAGGCCCCGGCCGGTCCCCGGTCGGCCGAGGCCCCAATGGTCTCCATCGAGAGGCCGGCGCGGCGCAGTTCGGCCCGCACGGGCGCCGGGTTGGCGGTCGTGATGACGCGGCTGTTAAGGCGGAGATGCGACACGCTTCGGCCTCGCGGACCTACGCAGGCGTCCCGGCGTCGCCCTCGGCGGCGTCGGGGGTGACCAGGGGTTGGTCTCCAAAGACCTCCTTGACCTCCTCGGCGCTCATGACCTCGCGCTCCAGGAGCGCTTCGGCGACGCGGCGGAGGGCGTCCCGGTTCAGGTTGAGAAGCCGTTTGGCTTCCTGGTACTCTGCGTTGATGATGCTCTGGATTTCCTCGTCAATCTGGTGGGCGGTGGCGTCGCTGTGTTCCTTGGGGCCGTACACGTCGGCGCCCCAGGGGGTCTGGTCCTCGTTGGCGGCATAGCGGATGGGTCCGATGCGGTGGCTCATGCCCCAGTCGCAGACCATGCGTCGGGCGATGTTGGTGGCGCGGCGGATGTCGTCGCTGGCGCCGGAGGTGATGTCCTGGCAGAAGAGTTCCTCGGCGATGCGGCCGGCCAGGGCCACCTTGACCTGCCCGAGGCACTGCCGGCGGCTGATGGTGTAGCGGTCCTTCTCCGGCAGGAACATGGTGCCGCCCAGCATCATGCCGCGTGGAATGATGCTGACCTTGTGGAGCGGCTCGACGTGGGGCTGAAGGGCGAGCGACATCAGGACGTGGCCCGCCTCGTGGTAGGCGGCCAGGCGGCGTTCCTCCTCGTCCATGGCGCGGCTGCGTTTGGTGCGTCCCCAGCGGACCTTGTCGCGAGCCTCCTCCAGGTCGTCCTGCTCGACGGCGGTCTTGTGGAGCATGGTGGCGCGGATGGCCGCCTCGTTGATGATGGCCGCCAGGTCCGCCCCGCTGAACCCCGGCGTGCCGCGCGCCACCACCGAAAGGTCAACGGCGTCGGCCATCTGTATTTCCTTGGCGTGGACTTCGAGGATTTGCTCGCGTTCGTTGATGTCGGGCAGGTGGATGTTGACCTCGCGGTCGAAGCGGCCGGGCCGGCGCAGCGCGGGGTCGAGCACGTCGGGCCGGTTCGTGGCGCCGATGATGATGACCTGCTCGTTCGTCTCGAAGCCGTCCATCTCCACGAGGATGGCGTTGAGGGTCTGTTCGCGTTCGTCGTGGCCGCCGGTGTACCCCATGCCGCGCTTGCGCCCGACGGCGTCGATCTCGTCCAGAAAGATGATGCAGGGGCTGGATTCCTTGGCCATGCGGAACAGGTCGCGGACCCGGCTGGCGCCGACGCCGACGAACATCTCGACGAAATCTGAGCCGGAAATCGAGAAGAACGGCACGTTGGCCTCGCCGGCGATGGCCTTGGCCAGAAGCGTCTTGCCGGTGCCGGGCGGGCCGACGAGCATCACGCCGCGCGGTATCCGTCCGCCCAGCGCCCGGAAGCGCTCGGGGTGCCTGAGGAATTCGATAAGTTCCTGGACCTCTTCCTTGGCGTCCTCGATGCCGGCCACGTGGTCGAACGTGACCTTGACGAGTTCCTTTTTGGCCAGGCGCGCCCGGCTTCGGCCGAAACTGAGGACGCCGCCGGGGCCCGAGGCCGCTCGCATCTGCCGCGACACGAAGAACCAGATGGCCAGCAGGATGAAGAGCCAGGGGAGCATCCACAGGAGCGTCTGCCACAGGAAGTTATCGTCCGGGACGTAACTCTGGTTGTCCGCGTTGTGGAAGAGGTCGCGGATTTTCGCGTTCTCCGGGTCGGTCAGCCTGGCGATCATCGGGGCGACTTCGCGCTCGTGCAGATGGACGGTGAACGTCTCGTGGCCGAACTCGTTGAGGTACTCGCCGGAGGCGATCTCGCCGTGGAGCACGTTGCCCTTGATCCACAGGCGCTCGATGGCGTCGGGCTTGCCGAGGAGTCGCTCCAGGTCGGCTCGCGAGAGTTCGCCGTCCCCGCCCCACTTGTGGCTGATGGCCCAGACGACGAGCACCACCAGCCCGCCGATCAGGAGCCATCCGAGGAGCCCACGCATTTTCGGGGTGGGGGGCTTGCCTTGCGGCTCCTGGGGTCCCTGGTTGTCCAGGTTGTTGCGGCTCATAAAACGGCTTTCTTTGCTGCATCCGCGCGCCGGCCGGTGTGTGGCGGCGCGGCTGGCGGATTACCAGTCCTTCTCCATGGCTTCGACGATGCGTTCGGCCAGGCGCCGGGAGGCCTCGGCGGTGGCCGAGTCCAGCGTTTCCCCGACGGCCGTGGCGTAGGTGGCCGAGCCGCTCAGGTGGTCGCGCCGTTTCAGGACCTCGCCGGTCCTCAGGTCCTTCCATTCGAACCAGCACGACAGGGTGACCTCGATGTCGAAGGGGATATCGGTGTCGGGGTCTTCGACGATGACGGGGGCGCTGAGGTTGAGGATTTCGCCCCTGAGTTGTGTGTCGGCCCGTTCGGGGTCGTGGACGACCTTGTAAGGGGTTCGGTCTTCGATGGTCTTGACCAGTTGGCGCGAGAGTTCGAATTCGAGTTCGCGCCGGAATTCCTTGGAGGCGAAGATCTTCAGGGCCACCGTCTGAACGTCGGTCCGGTGGAGCGGCTTCATCGAATAGCCGCACCCGGTTGCCAGGAGCGCGGCGGCCAGGGTCACGACGACGGCACGCGGGGGGTTCACGACGGGTCCTCCTCCTGGCCGGCTTCGGGGGTCGTCGGCTCGGGTACAAGGGTCGGGGCGAGGAAATCGTCGGCCTTCCGGCTCCAGGGCGAGTCGGGGTAACGGCTCCGGAGGCGTTCGGCGTAGAATGCCGCCGCGCACGGGTGACCGGCCCGGCGGTAGCGGGCCGCAATCTCGTACAGCGACTGGGCCTGGAGGTTGCGGAGCCTGTCGAGCATGGCGGGCACGTCGCGGCGGGCGGCCTCGTCCGGGTATTTCGTCTGAAACTGCCGGAGCCGGTCCTCCGCCAATTTCAGGCTGGTCGTGCAGTAGCGGGGTCCCTTGCACTGCTGGATGGAGCACCTGGCCCGGCGGAGTTCGGCGTGGCGAATCGCCTCGCCGTTCGGATACTCCTTGCAGTACTTGTCGTAATACGCCTCGGCGTCGGCCCACTTGTCCTTGGACCAGTAGTGGTCGGCGATGCGGAGGACGACGTCGTCGGCCAGGTCGCCGGCCGGCTGGTGCTCCCAGACGCGGCGGAGGATCTCGATGGCCTCGGCCTCGCCCGACATCATCGGAATGCCGAGCACGCGCCGGCGGACCGGGCCGAGGTAGAGTTCCGCGATCTCGATCTCTTTGCGCAGGGCGTCCTGGTAGTGTCGGCTGCCGGCGTACTGCTCGATGAGGTCCTCGTATTGCTCGTACGCCTTGTAATAGCGTTGGCGGGCGAAGAGGGCCTCGGCCCGCAGCCACATGGCCTCTTCCCGGTAAGGCGATTCGGGGTAGTCCTTGATGAGGTCGTCGAAGGCCTTCTCGGCGGTGCGGTACTCGCCGGCGCGGTACGCGTTGTGGGCCTCGTTGAAGCGGGGTTTGTCCCCGCCGGCCGGGGGCGGCTTCTCCCACCACTTGGCCCGGTCCCACCAGGAGGGTTTCTCCTCCGGGGGCCGGGCGGGTTTTTGGGCGTCCGGCAGTTCGCCGGGCGTTTCGGTTTCGGTGGGCGGCTCGGGCGGCTCGGGCGTGGCCGGGCGCTCGGCCGGTTCGGATTCCGGCGGTTCGGCCTTCGGCATATCGGGTTCGGGTTGGACGGGTTCCCGCGGCGTCTCGCGGGGTTCGGGCGCGGTCGGCGGCAATTCTTCGGATTCCTCGTAGTGCCACTTGCCGTCACGCCAGACCCAGCCGGCCTGGACGGCCGAGGCGGCGCCGAGCAGGATGACCGCGGCTGCGATGCCGAACGTGAGCCGTTGCACGTCGGGGTTCCCCTTGTGTATTCGCTTCTCTAGCACGACAACGCTAACTCGTGCGCGGCGGGTCTCCGCACCCGCCGCGCAGCCCTAACAAG
>CAYTJE010000151.1:0-7996 GCA_964437855.1 uncultured Anaerolineales bacterium
CGCCGGCAATGGGCTGAAATCGCAGAGCGCGGCGGGTCTCCGCCCCCGCCGCGCCGAAGCGGGTTTGTCATTCTGCGGAGCCCGAACGGGCGACGAAGAATCTCGCCGTGATGCCGTTCCTGTGTCGTGCCGTGACGGTGGGATGTTGGGCGCGGTGGGTACGGCGACCCACCGCGCAACATGCCCACTTGGCGTTGGTGGGTCAAAGCCCAAGGACGTCGGCCATCGAGTAGAGCCCCGGCCCGCGGTCGGCGACCCAGCGGACGGCCCGCAGGGCGCCGTGGGCGAAGGTCTCGCGGCTGTGGGCCACGTGCTTGAGTTCCAGCCGCTCGCCCACGGCCGTGTAGTAGATGATGTGTTCGCCGACGATGTCGCCGCCGCGGACGGCGTGGAGGCCGATCTCGCCCGCTTTCCGCGGCGGATGGCCGGGCCCCCGGCCGTGGACGGCCGATTCCTCGAGGTCGCGGCCCGTGGCGTCGGCGATCTCCTCGGCGATCTTCAGCGCGGTGCCCGACGGCGCATCCTTCTTGAACCGGTGGTGGGCCTCCAGGATCTCCACGTCGTACTCCGGGCCCAGGGTCCGCGCCAGTTCCGCCGCCGTGTGAAACAGGACGTTGACACCCACACTCATATTTGGTGACAGGACGACGGCCGTCTTCTCAGCCACCTCCTCAATGCGTCCGCGCTGCTGGGCGGAGAACCCCGTCGTGCCGACGACGCACGGCACACCGGCCTCGGCACACTCGCCAACGCGCTCGACCGACCCGTCGGGCAGCGAGAAATCGACGAGGGCGTCCGCGCCGGCAGAGAGCGTATCCGCCACCTCGACGCCGAGCGACCCAACGGCCGCCAGCGTACCCGCGTCGGTGCCCACGGCCTCGTGGCCGGGGGCTTCGAGGGCGGCGACGAGGCGCAGGTCGTCGGCCTCGACCACCAGGCGCACCAGGGTCCGTCCCATGCGTCCGGCGGCGCCGGAGACGGCAACCTGAATCATGGGAGCCTCCTTCAGCGGTTTCACCACGTGTTGCAGCGCGGCGGCCTTCGCGAGCCGCCGAGATCCTCGGCACCGTTCAGGCGTGGTGGCCTGGTCCACACGGAGGCGTATGCCGAAGGCCACCCCGCGGGAGTTCGGCAACGTAACCTACCCGCCGCCTCACGGCGGCGGCTCGGGCGTCAGGCCTGGATCGCCTCGACGATCCTGTCCAGGTCGTCCGGGACGGGAATCGGCCGGTTGGCGTGCGGCGCGCGGGCAAAACCGTACGGACCGTACTTCTGCTGAATCGTCTTCTCGTCCAGCGTGTGGTAGGCCACGGTGATGTTCGGGTCTTTCAGGGGGTGACCGGTCAGGACGCAGGCCACGCGATCATCGGCGCCGATAACGCCGGCCTGGCGGAGTTTGCGGACGCCGGCGACGGTGGCGGCGGAGGCCGGCTCGCAGCCGAACCCGCCCGCCCCGATGTGAGCCTTGGCGTCCAGGATCTCCTGGTCGCCGACCTTCTCGACGAGCCCGTCGGTCCACTCCAGCGACCGGAGACACTTCTTGAGATTGACCGGCCGGTTGATCTCGATGGCCGAGGCCACCGTCCGGGCCCGCCGGTTCTCGGCGTCCATCCGGTCGTAGAAGTCGGCGATGCGGGCGTCGTCCACGCGGCCGCCGTTCCAGGTCACCTTTTCCTCGTTGACGATGCGGTACAGGGTGTCGGCCCCCTCGGCCACGATCACGGCAATGCGCGGCACACGCGGAATCAGCCCCACCTCGTGCAGTTCGCGGAACGCCTTGCCGAAGGCGGACGAATTGCCGAGGTTCCCGCCAGGCACCACGACCCACTCGGGCACCTCCCAGATGAGCCCCTCGATCACACGGTACATGATGGTCTTCTGACCTTCCAGCCGGAAGGGGTTCAGGCTGTTCATCAGGTAGATGCCGAGTTCCCTGGCCACCTCCTTGACGCGGCGCATGCAGGTGTCGAAGTCGCCCTCGACCTCGACCACCCGCACGCCGTAGTCCAGCGCCTGGGCCAGTTTGCCGTAGGCGATCTTGCCGCTGCCCACCAGGACGATGGCGGGGATGCGGCCGTCGACGGCGGCGTACATGGCGACCGACGCGCTGGTGTTACCGGTGGAGGCGCAGACGGCCCGCTTGGCGCCCACGAGGTGGGCGTGCGTGAAGGCCGCCGTCATCCCGTTATCCTTGAAACTCCCGGACGGGTTCATCCCCTCGTACTGGAGGAACAGGCGTCCGGGATTCATGCGGGCGTACGGCGCCACGCGCTCCGCCTGCTGGAAGACGGTCTTGCCCTCGCCCACGGTAATGACGTTCTGCGGCGGCGCGTAGGGAAGCAGTTCGTGATACTGCCAGACACCCGAGAAGGCGAGCGGGTCACCGCGGACGGCCCACTTCTCCTCGAAATCCTCCAGCCGACGTGGCAGGACGGCCTTCGACCACTCGTATCGGACGTCGAGCAGGTCGCCGCACCGCGGGCACTCGAACAGGGGCTCGCCCACGTCGAAGCGGGCGCGGCAGTCGGCGCTAATACACTCCTGGTACGCGATGTCGACGCGGATGGGTTTCACGGCGAACGGCTCCCTTTGGCCCGGGGGGCCCGTCTGGGCGCGCAGCCGGCCGCAACGGCAGCCGGAGTATCGTATCGACGGCGTAATGGGCCCTTAATCACAAAAACGCCCGGCCGGACCGGACCTGCAGCCCTAAAGCGCCCAGGGCGACCAGGGCGTTCCGCCCCGGCTCATGGCCGGCGGCGATTTCTGAAGCCGCTTCGCCAAGGCCCGGGCCGCCGGCTCGTCAAACCCGAACAGCGCCACCGCCCCCAGGTTGCCCAGCGGCACCAGCAGGCGGGGACCTTGCGGCTTTCGGCGGCCGTAGGTCCGCAGGAACTCCTCACGGTCGTGGGGCGAATCCCAGAGGGCGATCCAGAGCCCTCGCGGCTGCTTCAGGTTGCGGCCGGCCGTCTCGGCGTCGGGCCCGGACGCCAGGAGGTAGAACCGGTCGCCGCCCCAGCCGGCCGCTCCCTCGTTCGTCCAGGCCGAGGCCGTATTCATCCCGAGCAGGCTCCGCCGGACGCCCGGCGGATTCGTCAGAATGGCGCACAGCAATTCGCCGACCGTGTCCGCGTGCACCACCCACAGCCCGTCGCCTTCGATCAGGCGACCCACGGACTCGTCGTCCAGGACGACCGGGTCGTCGCGCAGGTCCTCGTCCCAGTACTTCTTCGGATGAAGGATCTGCTCGGTGGAGCGGGGCGGATTCTTTGCGGCCGCCATCAGGTTCTCGCCGACGGACTTGCCCTTGCCGGCCATGACGGCCACCAGGTTGCCGCGCGCCAGGAACTCCATGCCGCAGACGTACGCGCCCAGCATCGCGGTGAAGTAGCGCGGGGCGTCGAGCAACTTGCGGCTCCGCTTGGCCTCGCGGGCGGCGTACGCCTGGAGTTGGCCCGCCTCGTACTGCCCGGAGAGCGCCGCCCGTGCCATGTACCGGGTCATCAGGGCCGTGGCCGACCCCTCGACCACCGACATCGCCGTCAAGTCCATGTCCTCGCTCTGCCCCATGCTTTTCTCGATAAAGGCATCGAGGTCCACGTACTGGTCGTCGAGGGCATGCGTCAGTTCGTGGGCGAGGATCACGCGCTGCACCAGGGGAGGGAGCGGCTTGCCGCGGTCCACCAGGCACAGGGCGTCGGCCTTGCTGTCGTAGTAGCCGCCCACCTGCTCCTCGAAGAGGTCGAGAAACGTGCGTCTCAGGTCGCAGTCGGCCGGCAGCAGGCCGACCATCCGGAGGAAGATCTGAAGCCGTTTGGCCTTCTCCGGCGGGCACTGCTCGGCCACCTGCTTGTCGAGGTAGGCGCGGACGTCCTTCGGACCCGCGAACCGCTTGGCCACGGGCGTCTTGAACGTCCAGCCGCGCAGCGCCTCGACCTCCTTGGCGACCTCGGCAGCCACCCGGGCGAGATTCTTGGCAGGAGCCGCCGACCGGGCCACGCCGACCAAGGACGCGAGCCCACCGAGCACCACCGCCAGACCGACCGTCAGTGTGCGCGATCTCATCAAATCCTCTCTCCTAAGGCTACTTTGTCAACTTCGCCATCATCCACAAAGGCCGTGGCGCGGTGCCCCGTCGTGGGCACCGCGCGGTGGGCAAGACGGCCCACCGCGCTAGAGTCGTTGTCGGTTGGTAAGCGTTGACAAAGTAGCCCTAAGCGCCGGCAGGCATCACGCCGCGGCCGGCTTGGTTACGCCTTGGCCAGGCACGATTCCAGGTATGCCCGGCAGCGGGCGACCTCCTGGGTTACGGCCTCCGTGGTGGCGCACATGGCGCCGTTATGCTCGTGGGCATGGGTGAAGATCTCGCTCCAGCCCGTGAAGCGGATGGCCTTCAAAGCGGCGACGATGGGCCCGAAGTCCATGCCGCCGTGGCCGGGCAGCGCCGCCAACGGGTCCTTCGCCTTACGCTCCCTGGTCGGCTTCTGCCACAGGTAGATGTGGGCCAGTTTGTGATCGATCTCCTTGATAAGGCCGGCCTGCATCTCGGGGTCCTGCGGCAGATGGAACGGGGCGAAGGAAATCTTGAGCCGCGGCGACTTGGCGAACTCGCAAAAGTACCGGAACGAATCCGGCTTCCACAGCAGGGCATTGCCATGGTTCTCGATGCCGATGTCGACGCCCACTTCCTCGGCCACCTCGGCCTGCGGCTTCAGGCGCTCCAGAAAATCCTTCATGGCCGCCTTGAGGTCCTCGGCGGGCTTCCTCGAGCCGCAGATGGCCAGCGTGCCGCCCAGTTTCGCCACCACGCGCAACTCGTTCTTCAGGCGGAACGGCCCGAGTTTGTACGGGCTGGTCGCGCCAAGGCGCGTCTGGTGCGTCTTCAGCAGGGCCGCCAGCGCCTCGTGGCCCATCTCGTCCACCTGGGTCCGATGCGGCACCCACTTCGGCCACCAGACGTCGAGGGCGTCGCAGCCGGCCTTGCGGACCTCCGGCACGATTTCGCGAATGTGCACCCTGCCGTACAGGCTGGAGGCCAACAGGTGGTTCAGGCGGAACGGCTCCGCCTTCCCGCCCTGCCCTGCGGCGATCGCCTTACGGGTCCCCAGGGCACCGCCGGCCAGGGCGGCACCGGCGGTCTTGACAAACCTGCGTCGCGATAGGATTGACATGACGGCTCCTTGATATCCGGCTCGGACGCCGCGCGCCGGGCAAGCCCGGCGGCTAAATGTGGCGCGCCCCGTGCCACGGCCGGCCTCGTCCGGCCGTGCTCACGCTGAAAAAGCCCACGGCACACGCCGGCCAAGTTCACCCGCCGTAGCCCAAAGGGCGAAGGCAGGGCCAGCGGCTAACACTACAACGCTACCTCGTGCGCGGCGGGTCTCCGCAGGCGCCGCGCTAAACGTTCGCGCGCCTGTCGCGCGGTGGGCAGTCTTGCCCACCGCGCGGTGCCCAAGACTGGGCACCGCGCATAAGACTACGTCCGCCGCCCGCAGCACTTCTTGTACTTCTTCCCGCTGCCGCACGGGCACGGGTCGTTGCGGCCGACCTTGGGCTGGTCGCGGACGATGGTCTTGACGGCCTCCCTGCCCTCGTCGGCCATCTGCGACTGCCGGGTCATCTGGAGGGCGGCCTGGCGCTGCGCCTCGTAGGCGCTCTCGGCCACGGCGTGACGGCTTTCCTGCCCCGCCCAGATGCGCGCGAGGGCGTCCTGACGAACCCAGCGGGCCTTGAAGAAGAGGTCCGTGAACTTCTCGCGGGCCGACTCCAGCATCCGCTCGAAACTCTCCAAACCCTCCCGCTTATACTCGATAAGCGGGTTCTTCTGCGCGTAGCCGCGAAGCCCCACGCTTGACTTCAGGTGATCCATGACCAGCAGATGGTCTTTCCACGACGTATCGTGGACCTGGAGCAGGATGTACCGCTCCAGTTCGGTCATCCGCGAGCGGCGCTCGGACCGGGCGCGGGCCAGGAGGAACCCGGCCACGGCTTCGCGCGGGTCGGCCGGGGCGGCTTCGCCGTCGCCGTCGGCCGTCTCGACCTCATCCGGGACCGCGCCGGCCGCCTCGACAAACTGCCGGGGCGTGACCTCCAGGGCGAGCGTGTCGGCGGCCCATCGCGCCAGCCCCTGCCACGGCTCCTCCGACTCCAGGTCGCCGGCGGGCACGTGCCGGCCGACGCCCTCCTCGACGGTGCGGCGGAGGCGGTCGGACGCCTCGAACTCGCGGGCGATCTCAAGCAACCGGTCCCGCACCACCAAGGGGTCGCGGGCACGCAGGTCGTCGGCCGAGACCTCCGTCAGGTAGAACCGGGAGGCCCAGTCGGCCAGCCCTTCGAAGTCCTGGCTGCCGTGTCCGACCTGCGGCGAGAGGTACTCCTCGATGGCGAACTCGATCGGGTACGACCGCTCCTTCTCGGCGTACAGGGTCTCGAGTCGCTCCAGGAGCATCTGCTCGGCGGCGTCGCGGTCCAGGCCTTCAAAGTGGGTATCCGAGAGGTTCACCTCGAACTTCGTGTTGGCCCAGTCGGCCAGCGCGCCGAGCCGGTACGCCTCCTGCATGACGTGGGCGACGGGCGAGGTGTCGGCGGCGTCGATGCGCGCATCGGCCGCCCCCGTCAGGCGGTCCGCGATCTCATCCGATGAGGCGCCCCGCAGGTCCTTTGCATTCACCTCCACGCCGAGGTGCGACCGCGCCCAGTCGCAAAGACCCTCCAGGTCGGGTTCGGGCGGGGGCTCGTCGGCGTCCTCCGGGTAGTCGAATGCCTCGGGCACGAACTCGCCGAGCGTCTGGCCGATGCTTTCCCGGGCCGCCTGCCGGGCCTGCTCCTTCAGGAACTCCTCCAGTTCATCCCTGGCCTTGCCCTGGAGTTGCCCCGCGTCGACCTGGGCGCCGAGTGTCCGGCCGGCCCACTCGGCCAGGGTCTGGAGGCTGTAGTCCTCCGCCAGGTAGGTGTCGCAGGCGGTCTCGACGCTCTCGGCCAGGAGGTCCCAGGCGAAGTCGCGGAGGTCGCCGGCCTCCAGGATCCGCTGCCGCCGACCGTAAAAGATCTTCCGCTGCTGGTCCATGACCTCGTCGTATTCGAGGAGATGTTTTCGGATGTCGAAGTTTCGCTGCTCCACCTTCTTCTGGGCGTTCTGGATGCCGCGGGTCAGCCACCGGTGCTCCAGGGCCATCCCCTCTTCCATGCCGACCTTCTCGAGCGCCCCGGAGACCCAGTCGCGGGCGAAGATGCGCAGCAGGTCGTCCTCGAACGAGAGGTAGAATCGGCTGGACCCCGGGTCGCCCTGGCGGCCCGTCCGGCCGCGCAACTGGTTATCGACGCGGCGGGCCTCGTGCCGGTCGGTCCCGACGACGTGCAGACCGCACGGCGGGTTCTCGGCGCACTCCGTCCGGCCGCGCTTCGGAAACGACGGGTCCACCTTCGGCTTGAAGCAGTGGGCGCAGTTCGTCTTCGGGTCGTACTCCGGGCACCCGACGCAGCACTTGTGCCCGAAGTCGGACGGGATCTGCTGCTTCTCAACGTCCCACGGGCCGAAGCACGTGGGGTTGACCACGCCCTCGCCGAGTTTGATGTCGGTGCCTCGGCCGGCCATCTCGGTGGCGATGGTCACGTTGCCCTTCGTCTTGCCGTCGGGCCCGGTGTGCTGGCGGCCGGCCTTGGCGATGATCTGCGATTCCTTCTCGTGGAACTTGGCGTTGAGAACCTCGTGCGGGATGCCGTAGGTCCGCTCCAGCATCTTGCTCAGGTGCTCGCTGCTCTCGACGCTGGTCGTGCCGACGAGCAGGGGCCGGCCGGCCTCGTGGTACGCCCGGATCTCCTCCACGATGGCCGCGTACTTCTCCTTTTTGGTCCGGTAGATGACGTCGGCGTGCTCGATGCGCGAGAGCGGGCGGTTCGTGGGCACCGCCACGGTCTCCAGGCCGTAGATCTTGTCGAACTCGGCCGCCTCGGTCATCGCGGTACCGGTCATGCCGGCGAGTTTGTCGTACATCCGGAA
>CAYTJE010000152.1:0-7923 GCA_964437855.1 uncultured Anaerolineales bacterium
CTCCCCCAGGCGCACGGGCGTGGCGGCCTGGAGGCTGACGGTCCCTACCCCCCCCCGGAAATAGCCCATGAACCAGAAGTGAGGGGCGGCGAAGCCCGACGTTGCCGGAGCCGGCTGCGGCAGCAACCGGATATCCCTATCGGGCATGTGAGCCGCCCCGCGGCTGAAGCCCCCCGCCGCTTCCGCGCGAGCGGGGCAGGCCTCACATCGCGAAGCCCGGCCGCAGCGGCGGAGGCGGCGGCACGGCCGTCCCCACGAGGTCCATGACGAGGCCGGCGGCCCGGTCGGCCGCGCCGGGCCGGTCGAGCGCCTGGCGGACCTCGGCCAGGTCGGCCTGCATCCGGCGGCGGCGGTCGGCGTCGGTCAGCAGGGCGACGGCCTCGGCACACTCCTCCTCGGTGACCGGCCGGTCGTGCATCGACTCCGGGACGACCCGCCGGCCGGCCAGAGCGTTCGGCAGGCTCAGGGTGTCGCGGTACCGGGGATGGATGATCCACCGGCCCACCAGTCCCCACTCCACCCGCCCCACGTTGTAGAAGACCATCATCGGCGTGCCGTAGTAGAGCAGTTCCAGCGTGGTGGTGCCGGACTTCGCCAGGGCCAGGTCCGCCGACTGCTGGACCTCGTGCGTCTTGCCGACGACGGTCCGGACCGCCAGGCCGCAGCCCCTCAGGCCCTCGTCGGCCCAGGGCCGGTGCGTCTCCCGGGCCAGGGCGCAGACGAAGGTGCAACGCGGTTCGGCCTGGGCCAGGGCGCGGGCCACCGCCAGTTGTCGGCGAAGGATGCCCCTGACCTCCTGCCGCCGGCTCCCCGGCAGCAGCGCGACGAGCGGGACCCCCGGGTCGCGGCGGAAGCCCGCCAGGAACGCCTCGTCCGGCTCGTGGGCCCGCAGATGGTCCACGACCGGATGGCCGACGTAGGTGGCCGGCACGCCGCGGGCCTCGAAGAACGCCGTCTCGTGCGGCAGGACGCAGGCCACGTGGGAGAAGCGGCGGGCCAGTTTCCCGACGCGCCAGGGCGCCCACGCCCAGACCTGCGGCGGGATGTACCAGAGGACCGGCACCCGCCGGGCGCGCAGCCGGCTCCCCAGAAGGAAATGGAAGCCGGGGCAGTCGATGACGACGGCGGCGTCCGGCCGATGCGAGGCCAGCAGGCGGTCGGCCCGGCTCAAAAGGTCCAGGTAGTGCGACACGCCGCCCAGCAGCGGCGCCACGCCGATGATGCCGAAGTGGGTGGTGTCGGCGAGCAGGCGTGCGCCGGCGGCCTGCATCCGCGGTCCGCCCAGGGCCAGGATGTCGGCCCCCGGCGCACGCCGCCGCAGGGCGCGGATCAGGCTCGCCCCGTGCAGGTCGCCGGACGCTTCGCCGGCGCTGACGAGGATGCGTGGACTCGACACGGACCCGTTCTCCGGTGCTGCGGCCAAGGACGGCCGCCGTGACCCTGCCGGCCGCATCGTACCGTTTTCGGCGGCGGCGTGGAAGCGTCTGTTTCGCCGGCCGAACGGGCCACCCGATGGGGGTTGGTCGGGCGGGTGTGACAATTCTTCCCGGGACCACGTTGTAGCGTCGGGCTTTATGCCCGGCGGCCGTGAGCCGTAGCGGGCGTGATCTCACGGGGGGGGACAAAAGCCGGGGATAAACCCCGGCGCTACGGGTAGGTCGAACCTCGCCAGAGAATGTTGCCACACCCTGCCGGGCCGTCCGGGCATTTTCGGGTGGACACCCGGCGGGGCTCGGGATACATAGGAGGGACCGCCTCAATGCGACGTCCCGTCCGCAAAGGGGGCCGATATGCCGAGCGACGTGTCGCGACGCCGAGCCGTTCGACGGGTGCTGGCCCTGGCGGCCGTCGCGGCCGGGTTCTATAGTGTGCCGGCGGCGTCGGCGGACGACGTGGGGGCGGCCGTCAACCCCACGGGCGATCCCATCGGCGGCGGGAAGGGGTACCGACATATCCTGCCGCGGCCGGCCGACCCGGTCGCCACGGCCGAGGCCCTGGCCAAGGCCCTGGCGGCTGCGAAGGCCGGCGACGTGGTTTACGTGGACGATGCGGCCGAGATCGACCTCTCCGGCCGCGAGACGCTGCCGATTCCCGCCGGCGTGACGTTGGCGTCCGGTCGCGGCCGGGACGGGTCGGACGGGGCGCGCCTCCTGACGAAGGACCTGGGTGCCATGCCGCTCCTCCGCGCCGAGGGCCCGGGCGTCCGCCTCACGGGTCTGAGGCTGCGGGGGCCGGACCCCGGACGCCGCACCGAGCAGATGCGCCGGCTTCACCGGGAGGGCAAGTACTACAGCCTTCCGAACTCGCGCGGCATCCAGTGCCGGTTCCCGGACCTGGAGGTGGATAACTGCGAACTCTCCGGCTGGAGCCACGCCGCCGTCTTCCTCCGGAAGGGGGCCGGCGGGCACGTGCACCACAACCACATTCATCACAACCAGCGGCGGGGGCTGGGCTACGGCGTGTGCCTGGACCGGGCCGAGGTCCTCGTCGAGGCCAACCGCTTCGACTATTGCCGGCACGCCATCGCCGGCACGGGCCGACCCGGAACCAGTTACGAGGCCCGGTACAACGAGGTCGGGCCGCACGCGAACTCGCACAGTTTCGACATGCACGGCGGGGCCGACCGGGAGGACGGCACGGACGTGGCGGGCGGCCGCATCCGGATCCATCACAACACGTTTCGGGCCGTGAACGTCCCGGCGGTGCGTATCCGCGGCCGGCCGCAGGTGGGGGCCGACATCCATCACAACCGGTTCTATCACGAGACGGTGGGCCGCGCGGTCCGCCAGACGAACGCGAAGGGCAGGATGACGGTTCACGCGAACCGGTGCGGCCCGCCGGACGAGGCCGGGTGACCCGCCCCGCCCGCGCGGCCGTGAACGGTGCGTGCAGGGTGTCGGGGGCCGTCGGAAGAGGTTCGCCACGGAAGGAGGCGCGTATGGTCGGTCCGGCCGAAGGGTTGCGTGGGGGCGGGGCGAGCGGGCGTCTGACCCGCCGCCGCCTTCTGGTCGGGGCCGCGGCCGCCCTGGCCTCGCCGTACGTCGTCCCGGCGTCGGTGCGGGGCGCCGGCGGCGTGGCGTCGCCGAGCGAGCGCATCGGCATCGGCTCCATCGGCACGGGCGGCCGGGGCACCAGCCACGTCAAATCGCTGCGGCAGCGGGGCGAGGTCGAGATCCGGGCCGTCTGCGATCCCCAGCAGCCGAAGCGCGAAGCCGCCCGCAAGGCCGTCCAGTCTTACTACGCCGGCCGCGCCGGCCGCGAGTCGTTTGCCGGGTGCCTGGCGACGCCGGACTTCCGCCAGGTCCTCGACCGGCCGGACATCGACGCGGTCGTCGTGGCCTCGCCGGAGAACTGGCATCCCCTGAACGCCGGCCTGGCCGCCCGCGCCGGCAAAGACGTCTACTGCGAGAAGGCGCTGTCGCTGACGGTGGCCGAGGGCCGGGCCCTGGTCGAGACGGTCCGCCGCCACGGCCGGGTGTTGCAGGTGGGCACGCAGCAGCGGTCGGGTCGGAACTTCCGCTTCGCGTGCGAACTGGCCCGCAACGGCTACCTGGGGTCTCTGGAGCGCGTGGAGGTGGGCGTGCCCGGCGGCCGGGCGCTGCCGAACGTCCCTCCCGAGCCCGTTCCGCCCGGCCTGGACTACGACCTGTGGCTCGGCCCGGCCCGGTGGACGCCGTACAACCGCCTGAAGTGTTCGTTCAACTGGTATTTTATTCTGGATTACTGTGTGGGGTGGGTGCAGTCGTGGGGCGTCCATCACGTGGATATCGCCCTGTGGGGCGCGCCGGCGCTCGGCGCCGATACGCTGGACGTCGAGGGCTCGGCCGTGTTTCCGACCGACGGCATCGCCAACACCTCCATCACGTGGGACGTCCGGTGCACCACGCCCGCCGGCCTGGTGCTGCACTTCACCGACAACAAGAAGAACCCGCAGGGGTGCCGCTTTATCGGTACGGAGGGATGGGTCCACGTGAGGCGCGGCGGCATTCAGGCGGAGCCGGCGTCGCTCCTCCAGGTGCGCCTGGGGCCCGGCGACGAGCGGCTGTACGAGTCGCGGGACCATCACGGCAACTGGATCGAGTGCATGCGCACGCGGCGCGACCCGGTGGCGCCGGTCGAGGCCGGCCACGCCGCCACCACGCTGACCATCGTCGCGGACATCGCGACCCGCCTCGGCCGCTCGCTCACCTGGAACTGGCGGAAGGAACGCTTCGAGAACGACGAGGCGGCGAACCGGATGCTCTCGCGCTCCATGCGGCCGCCGTGGCGACTGTAAAGGCCATTCGGTGAAAGGAATCTTTATGTTGTCATTCTGAGGAGGGCGTACGGCCGACGAAGGATCTCGCCTTGTCGCTGTTTGCACGGCTAGATTTTTCGCTCCCGCAAGCGGGATCTCAGAATGACAGCCTCGACAACGAGGAATCGCATATGCATAAGCCGACGATTCTCGCATTTGCCGTGACCGCCTGCCTCGCGGCCGCCCCGGCGAGTGCCGCCGAACTCGCCGACGCCCTCACGCCGGAGGCGGCGCTGAAGTGCTTGCCCGCCTACACCTGCGACCAGCCCCGCCGGCTCCTCAGGTTCCTGGAGGCCGAGGTCCAGCGCGCCGCCGGCGACGCCGACCGCGCGCGCGCCGTGGCCGACCGCCTCGCGAAGGTCCTCGCGGACCCCCAGGCGACGCTCGACGCCCGGCGGTTCGTCTGCCGGTGGCTGCCGCTGGTGGCGGGCGACGCGCACGTGCCGGTCCTCGCCCGTCTGCTGGCGAAGGAGGAAACGGCCGAGATGGCTCGCCAGGCGCTCCAGGCCATTCCCGGCGAGGCGTCCGGCAAGGTGCTCCGCGGCGCCCTCGCCAAGGCGAAGGGCGAGGCCCTCGTCGGCCTCGTCAACGCCCTCGGCGCGCGGCGCGATGCGGCCTCGGTCGGCCTCATCGCCCGGCACCTGGACGCGAAGGACGCGGCCGTGGCCGCCGCCGCGGCCGACGCCCTCGGCAACATCGGCACAGTCGAGGCCGCGGAGACCCTCACCGACGCCGCGGAAACGGCCGAGGGCGACCTGGCCGACACGCTCCGCGACGCCCGTCTCCGCTGCGCGCGTCACCTGGCGACTGCCGGCGACCGCGAGGCCGCCGGGACCATTTACACGGACCTCTTGGCAGGCGACCTGCCGGTCCGGTGGCGGATCGCCGCCATGATGGGGATGGTGGACGGCCGGTGCCCGGGCGCGGCGGCGGTCGTGGAACGGGCCCTGGGGTCCGGCGACGCGCGGCTGCGGGCATCGGCCATCCAGGCGGCCGGCCGCATCGCCGAGGACTCGATGACGGAACGGCTCGTCAAGCGGCTGCCGGGGCTGGCGCCGCCGGACCAGGTCCTGCTGCTTGGCGTCCTGGCCGACCGCGGCGACGCGGCCGCCCGGCCGGGCGTGCTGAAGTGCCTCGACGCGGACGAAGGAGCGGTCCGCGCCGCCGCCGCGGCCGCCCTCGGCGCGCTGGGCACGGCCGAGGACGTGCCGCGACTGCTGGACCTCGCCGCCGCGGGCGAGGGCACCGTCCGCGTCGCTGCCCGGGAGGCGCTTTCGCGTCTCGACGCCGAGGGGGCCGATAAACGCCTTCTGGAGGCAGCGGCCAGCGCCGGCAATGCGGAACGCGTCGCGGCAGTTCGGGCGCTGCCCGGCCGCCGGACGCCGGGCGCCGCGGAGGTGCTTCTGGGCGCCGCCGCCGAGGGCGACACGGACGTCCGCGTGGCGGCACTCGAGTCGTTGGCCTATGTCGGCATGTCCCTCGACGCGGCCCACTACGCCGAACTCCTCGACGTGCTCGTGCGGGCGGAGGACGACCGCGTGGTGCGGGCCGCGGAGCAAGCGGCCATCGCCGCCGCCAGGCGGCGCCCCAACGTGGTGGCGCGCATCTTCAAGCCCCTGAAAGAAGGCCCGCCGCAGGCAAAGGTGCGGCTGCTGGGCATCCTGCCTGCGGTCGGCGGGGGGCAGTTGTTTGAGTTCATCCAGCCGCACCTCGATGTCGACAACCAGGCCGTCCGCGACGCGGCGGTCCGCGCGCTGGTGGCGTGGCCGGACGCGGCGGCGGCCGACCTGGTCCTGAAGGTGGCGAAGGAATCGAAGGACCGCACGCACCGGGTTCTTGCGTTGCGGGGGTACATGCGGCTGATGAAGGAGCATCCCTTTGCCAGCGAGCGGCAGCGGATGATGCACGCCGTGCGGCCCCTCCTCGATACGCCGGAGATCAAGAAACTCTTCCTCGCCGGGCTCGCAAGCATGACGGATCCGTTCGCGCTGGAGGCGGCCAAGGCGTTCCTCGACGATCCGGCCGTGGCGGCCGAGGCGAAGGCCGCCGTCAAGAAGATCCGCGCCTCGCAGAAGCGCAAGCCCCGCCCACGCCGCGCCCCCGTGCCGAAGGCGGACCCCAAGGCCCTCGCGGCACGCAAGCAGGAACTGGCGAAGGGCGCCACCGACGGCTTCCACCTGGCGTGTTATATGGACTGCGGGCCGCAGACGGCGGCTGGCGGGAAGGACGGGCCGCGCCTCCGCGTGGCCGCCGGGGCGCCGTACTTCTGGGGCGGGTCGGACCGCAAGGCCGACGTCCGCTACGGCACGATTCTTTTCACCGAACGGGAGGTCGCCTTCGAGGCGACGGGCCTGGACCCGCGGCGGGCGTATCGTCTCGGCTTCTCCTGGTGGGACTACGACCACGACACGCGGGCGGAGTCGGTGTGGGCGAGCCCGCGCGGCGGGGGGCCGGCCGAGCGGCTGCTTGCGAAGACGAAACTGCCCTCCGGCGCCCGCGGCGAGAAGCCCGCCGAGATAATGGTGGAACTGCCGCGCGGCCTGACGGCGGCGGGTGCCGTCCGCATCGCCTTCCGCCGGGAGGCCGGGCCGAACGCCGTCGTCAGCGAGGTCTGGCTGTGGGAGAGCGATACGGCAAGCGCGCCGGCGGACGCGGCGCCCGAGGCGTCCGCCGAAACCTCCGCCGCGACGAAAGTCCTGCGGTCCAGCCGCAGCGGCGGCGCGCGCGTGCTTCTGGTCACGGGCATCGATCATCCCGGTCACAAGTGGCGCGAGACGGCGCCCGTGCTGCGTGTGGCCATCGAGAAGGATGAGCGGCTGGCGGTGGATATCGTGGAGGACCCTGGCTGGCTGGAGACCGGCGACCTGGCGCCGTACAAAGTGGTCGTCCATCACTGGATGGACTGGAAGGTGTCGGCGCCCGGCGCGAAGGCGCGCGCCCGTCTCGAGCGGTTCGTCCGCGGCGGCGGGGGGCTGGTCATGGTCCACTTCGCGTGCGGGGCCTGGCAGGACTGGCCGGAATTCGTGAAGATCGCCGGCCGCGTGTGGAACCCGGACCTGCGCGCCCACGACCCGCGGGGGCCGTTTACGGTTCGGATTGTCGACGCGGACCATCCGATCACCCGCGGGCTGCCCGCCTCGTTCGAGACCACCGACGAACTCTACACGTGCCTCGACGGCGACACGCCCGTCCACGTCCTCGCGAAAGCCACGTCGAAGGTCGACAAGAAGGATTATCCGATGGCGTTCGTGCTGACGTGCGGCAAGGGCCGCGTGTTCCACTGTGTTCTCGGGCACGATGTGAAAGCGCTCGAGCCGGAGCCGGTCAAGGCGCTGTATCGGCGCGGCACGGCCTGGGCCGCGGGGCTTGAACCGAAACCGTAATACGAGGCGGTACGCCTTCGAGCCGTGAACGTGAGTTCGCGGGTACTGACGAATTCGAACGGGCCTCTCGCTCTGCGAGAGGTATCGACGGGCAAGATACCCGCGAACTTACGTTCGCGGCTCGGGGCGCGGTGGGTACGGAGACCCACCGCGCGAGAAACGCACTGGCCAGGTGCCACGGTTTGCTTGTCAAACCGTGCGCTGAGCCGGGCAGCACGGATTGCGAGCAATCCGTGGCACCCG
>CAYTJE010000153.1:0-7853 GCA_964437855.1 uncultured Anaerolineales bacterium
CCTCCTTGCCTGCGGCCGCCTCGCCCCGTACGGGCGAGGGGTTATTCGGATAGGCTCTAAACCGCTTCTACTTCTTCGGCCCGACCAGTTCAATCATGTTCCCGTCCGGGTCGCGGACGAGCGTCAGGAACCCGCCCTTCGGCAGGGCGTACGGGCCGTCGGCGAGGGGTTGGACGCCCGCCTTCGTCAGCCGCTCCATCGCCGCGTTTGTATCGGTGATGTGCAGCGTCAGGTAACTGAGGCCGAGCGTCGAGTGGATGTACGCGTGGTCGGCCCCCGCGCCGGGCGCGTCCGGGAACTCCATGAGTTTCACCTTCGTGGCGGTCGGCTCGGAGCCCAGCACGAACACGCGGACGTGGAACGGCTGGTTGTCCGTCAGGCCGGACGCCTTGCCCATCTCGGCCGACACGTCGAAGCCCGGCACCTCGGTGAAGCCGAGCGCCTCGGTGTAGAATGTGGCCGCCTTCTCCACGTCGCTCACCACGATGCCGATGTCGACGGTCGTGCTGGAAAAGGCGCCGGACGGCTTGGCGGCCTCCTCGCCCGTTTCCTCCTCGGCCTCCGTTGCGCAGCCGTACAGGGCCGCAAGGCCCCCCACGGCCGCCACCGCGCCGAGCACCAGGTAACCGATGCGGGTCAGTCGGGTCATGCCGTTCTCCTTTCCACCGTAACCGATAGGGCCCGCAACACTCTATAAGAAGGAGGGCGTGGGGGCAAGGGTTCCTTGACCCGCGCCGGGTACCGCCCCACAAACCGAAAGGAGACACCAGCCGTGAGAACGATCCTCGCCATCCTGGTGGCGGCGTCCTGCGGGGTTCCTGCCGCCGCCGACGATATGGTCCCGTTCGTCATCCCAACCACGCCGGAGCCCGGGTCGGTCCTGGCCATGACGCGGGAGCCGGTGCCGGTCGAGGCCGACCGCGTGGTCGTCCGCAACGGCCACTTTGCCGTCGGGGGCGAGCGCGTCCGCATCTGGGGCGTGAACCTGTGCTTCGGCGCGTGTTTCCCGGAGCCGGACGACGCCCCCCGCATCGCCCGCCGCATGGCCGACGCGGGCGTCAACTCCGTCCGCTTCCACCACATGGACTCGCGGTCCTGGCCCAACGGTATCCTGGACCCGAAGGACAAGACGGCGCTGCACCCCGAGGCGCTGCGGCGCCTGGATGTTTTTCTCGACGCCCTCGCCCGGTGCGGCATCCGGGCCAACCTGAACCTGCACGTGGGCCGGGCCGCCAGCCGGGCCCTGGGGCTGCCCGACCCCGGCACGAAGTACGACAAGATCGTCGGCATCTTCACGCCCCGGCTCGTCGAGGCGCAGAAGCAGTACGCCCGCGACCTCCTCGGCCGCACCAGCACCGTCCGCAAGGTCCGCTACGCCGACGACCCGGCCGTCGCCTTCGTCGAGATTACCAACGAGGACAGCCTGTTCATGTGGAGCGCAAAGCGCGACCTCCGCACCCTGCCCGACCCCTACGCCGACATCCTCCGCGGCCGGTTCAACGCGTGGCTGAAAGAGCGGTACGGCTCGACCGCTGCCCTGCGGAAGGCGTGGGCCGACGGCGCCCGGCCACTGGGCAAGAATCTGCTCGCCGATACCGGCTTCACGATGGTCCGGCCGGAAGATGATTCCGCAAAGCGATGGGTCCTGGAGCGGCACGCCGGCTGCCGCATGACGGCCGAGCCCCTGAAAGAGGTCCGCGGTGTCCGCCTCAGCATCGCCGAGGCCGACGGCGCGACCTGGCACCTCCAGGTCAAGCACGTGCCGCTGCGAATCCGGGGCGGGCGATACTACACGCTCACCTTCCGCGCCCGGGCCGATGAGCCGCGCAGCATCGGCTGTTCCGTCGGCCAGGACCACGAGCCGTGGAACAACCTCGGCCTCTCCGGCCGGGTTAACCTGACGCGCGAGTGGCAGACGTTCCGCTTCGGCTTCGTGGCGAGGGCCGACGAGCCGAACGCCCGTCTCTCGTTCGCCCTGGGAGGGGACGGGGCCGCGGTCGACCTCGCCGACGTGGAGTTTCGCCCCGGCGGCCGGGAGGGGCTCCTCGCCGACGAATCGCTCGAGACGCGGAACGTGGCCGTCTTCGCCCCCGGCGAGACCGAGCCCCGCATCCGCGACCGCTGGCGGTTCCTGGCCGAGACCGAAAAGGCCTACTTCGACGGGATGCGCCGCTTCATCAAGGAGACCCTCGGCTGCAAGGCGCTCGTCACCGGGACGATCGTCTTCGGCCCCCTCGGCCTCTATGGTCAGAGCGACATGGACTTCATCGACGGCCACGCTTACTGGCAGCACCCGCATTTCCCCGGCCGGCCGTGGGACCCGAATAACTGGACCGTCCGGCAGGTCGCGATGGCGGACCACCCGGAGTCGTCCACCCTCCGGCGCCTGGCGGCCCAGCGCCTGGCCGGCAAGCCGTACACCGTCAGCGAATACAACCACCCGGCGCCCAACGATTACCAGGCGGAGTGCGTGCCGATGCTCGCCTCCTTCGCCGCCGCCCACGACTGGGACGGCATCTGGCTCTTCACCTACGGCAACAACCGCGAATTTCTGGACCGGAGCCGTTTCCGGTCCTATTTCGACATCGGCATGAATCCGGCCAAGTGGGGATTCGTGCGGGCCGGGGCGGCGATCTTTCGCCGCCACGCCGTCCCGCCGCTGGCGGCGTCCCGGCAGGTCGCGCTGACGGACCCAGACGAGAGCCTCCTGGACGGCCTCATCGCGCTGCACCGCGCCCACGACCGCGACCTCTTCGCCGCCGTCGCCGACCGCGCCGGCGTCTCGTGGCGGAACCTTCTGAAGGAGCGCCTGGTCGTGGCCCTCGCCGGCGAGGCGAAGGCGCTCTCGCCCGGCCGGGGGGGCCGGCCGCGGATCGAGTGGAACGTGCGGGACGGTCGCGGCACGTACACGGTCCGAGCCTCCGGCGCCTGCGTCTTCATTGGCCGGCGTGGCAGTGGAAGTCGGGGGGCTTATATCGACCTGCACGCGCCCGCCTTCGCCGCCGTCACGATGACGCCGCTCGACGCCAAGCCGCTGGCGGAGTCCCGGAAGATTCTGGTTGCGGCCTGCGGCCGGGCGGAGAACACCGGCATGGGGTTCTCCGAGGACCGTCGCACCGTCGGCCGCCGCTGGGGCGAGGCGCCCGTCCGCATCGAGCCCGTCAGGGCCGATGTCAATCTGCCCGGAGGCGCGGGGAGATACGGCTGGACGTGTCACGCCCTGAAACCCGACGGCACCCGCGGAGCCGAGGTGCCCGTTAAGAGCGCCAAGGGCGACGCAACGCCGCAACTTCTCCTGGACCCGAAGTACGCCACGATGTGGTACCTGCTGGATCGCTCGAACTATTGAAGCCGGTAAAACCAATATGGCGCGACTCGCACGTTGTCATTCTGAGGAGCGGCGACGCCGCGACGAAGAATCTCGCCTCGGCTTTGGTTGTTTTCACTTTCTCACGGCGAGATTCTTCGGCCCCGTCCATACAGGTCCGTACCGGACAAGCGGGGCCTCAGAATGACATCCTGCGATATTACAATTACCGGCCTCAATAGCCGCGCTGACCTATCCCACCAGAAGAGCCGCGCTCCTCGATCGAACAAACTGTTTGCGCCCGAACACCGGACGCTGCGTCAATCCGCCGCTGCGCGCTCGAACCGTTGCACCTCTTCGGGGCCGGGATTCGCGTAGTCCGGGTCCTTGGCGCGAATGGCGATCGTCCCGTCACTGCCCACCGTCACGGCCAGCGGCACCAGCGTCACGCCCTGCGGGTTGATGGTATAGGCGTCGTCGCCGAGGTTCTTGCCGCGGGCCTCCTCGCGCGGCACGTACGGGCCGCGCGTCACAGGGCGAGGTTGCACTACTGGGCCGGACGAACGGCGAGGATGGCCCACGGCGTGAGCGGCGGCAGGTTGACCACGGTCCACGGACCGTCGCGCTCCGCGGGCAGCGTCCTGGCGGTGGCGAGTTCCGCGTAGTGCTGTTCCGACTCCGCCCGCTTATGGGCGTCCGCATCATAGGGCGTCGGCACGCGCAACCCGACGCTGAGCGGCCTGCCGGCGAACAGCCATTGCCGGTTCAACCGGACCCGTACGGGAGCGGGCGCGTTCCAGTCCACGGCGTGCACGACGACCGGCGCGGCCCGGTCTCCCGGCTTCGCGCGGACCCAGAGGCGCACGCCGCTCTTCCCGGGGACGCTGACAAGTCCCTCCCCCTTCGCCCCGCCGCCGGTGACCGCCTCGTAGCCGTCCAGCAAGGCGGCGCTCGCGCGAACGAAGCCGTACAGGTCGGCCAGGTCTTCCGGCTTGCTGAAGACGCGGTCCGCCTTCGTTCCGGCGTACTGGTCCCACGGCACCACGAACAGCATGCCGTTGGCGTAACAGCCGGCGATGGCGCGGCGGTAGGTCGGCACGTCGAGCGCGTGGAACGTGGTGTACACGATGAATTTGCCGCGGCGGCGGGTATCGGCGGCGGCCTGCGTGAGGAACTGCGGCGAGACGTCCCCCCGCCCGAGTTCCGACATGCCGAAGTCGAACAGCGACGTGATCGGGGCCCCGCGGCCGCCGAACCGCCGCTTCTCGTTCCACGCCAGGTTGCACGACATCGGGATATCGCGCCCGATCGCCTTGCGCAGCCGGCCGTGGACGTCGCGGAAAAACGCCGCCGCGTCGTCGTAGTCCCAGTGGCGGATGGCGGTTGGCTCGTCGCGCTGGAGACTGTCCACCCCCGCCTCGACCCAGGCCTTCAGTCGCTCGACGTACCAGTCGCGATAGGCCGCGTTGTTGCAGTCCGCCCAGTAGCGCCCCGCCTTCTTGAAATGGTCGAGCACGGGCTTCCCGGACGCATCTTTCAGGGCATGGTCGGGGTTGTGCGTCACGGCGTTGGTCGACCCCTGGAACGTCCAGCCCAGATCGTGGCACCGCCGGATGTACGCCGGGTCCCGGATGTACGACCAGTCGGCCCGGGTGATGTGAAACGCCCTGGCGGCGGCGAGTTCCCGGCCGTCGCGCTTCCGGAACAGCCGCATGCTGACGTCGCTGTAGCAAGGCGCACCCTCCGGCCGTTTGGCGGGTTCGGCAAGGTCGCAGGCGTATCCGGACGGCGTACCGTCGGCGGTGCCTTCGGAATGGCATACGCACGTAAGCGCAACCGCTGCCGTCAGCAAAACGAGACGCATGTAATGATTCTCCGCAAGGGGATAGACTCGATGGCCACCGGCCTGTAGCCCCCCGGTGCGCCCTCACGGAGGCGGGCGAACCGCAGCATTCGGGTCATCCGGCACCAGCGGTACCGTGCCGGCTGGCCCGCAGAGGTACCCGGCCGGGCGGCTGTTCTGCCCGGGCGCTATTCGACTTGATGAAGCGATTTCTGCGTCCCCGCCGGCGGCTGGACCGTGGGCTCGCCCTTCAGGTATCCGAGCGACGCCAGGAACGCATCCGCCGCCCGCAGCGTCAACTTCTTCCACGGCGGGCGATTGAAGAAGCCGTGCGGCTGGCCCTCGGCCGTGTACAGTTCCACCCGGTTGCCGTGCTGGCGGGACGCCTTGAGCATGGCCTGCCCGTGGGGCAGGAACCGGTCCTTCGTGCCGTAGAACAGGACCGCCGGCGGCGTCTCCTTGCTGACGGTGCGGATGGGCGAGAGCGACCGCAGGGTGTCGGCTTCGAGGTGTTCGGCCAGGCGCTGGAGGTTCCGCATGTCCAGCACCGGGTTGAAGAGGACCAGGGCGTTGGGCCGGGAGGAAACGCTCGTGTCCTCGCCCTCGGCCTCGTGGCCGGCGACCAGGGCGGTGCAGGCGGCGATGTGCCCGCCCGCCGAACCGCCCGCCGCCACGATCCGCTTCGGGTCGATGCCCTGTTCGCCGGCGTGGGCGCGGAGCCAGCGGACGGCGCTCTTGGCATCCTCCACGCACGCGACCGGCGTTACGCCGTGGCGGGACCGCACCCGGTAGTCGGCCCGGGCGGCCACCATGCCGCGGGTGGCCAGGTAGGCGGCCTGGTCGGCGAACTGGCCGACGGAGCCGCTCTTCCATCCGCCGCCGAAGAAGAAGACGATGGCCGGCCGGCGATCCTCGGCCGTCCAGCCCGGCGGGCGGTGGAGGATCAGCCGCAACTTGCCCTGCGGCGTCTTCTTGTAGACGGCTGTGGGGTCGGCGCCCTTCTCGGCCGCGCCCTCGGAGGTGGACGCGCACAGGGCCGCCAGAGCCACCGCCGCCAGGCCGAACGTGCCGATGCGTTGCATATTGGTGCCTCCTACGTCTGAGTGTCCTTGGGGGACGGCGTGCGCCCTTTCTAACCCGCCGGGCGGGCCGGTGATTCTCTTGTTTTCGCCCGGGAGGCCGGCTATGGTCAAGGGGGGAACCCTGGGGGAGAAAACGATGACCCGTTCCGAGCGATGGCTGACCGTGCTGCTTCGGGTGGTCGGGACGGCGGCGCTCCTGGCCATCGTTGCCGTCTTCATGCCCCGCGACTGGATCGACCGGGCGCACCAGGCCCTGGGCTTCGGCCCGTTTCCCGAAGCGCCCACGGCGGAGTACCTTGCCCGGACCACCTCGCTGTTCTACGTCCTGGCCGGCGTGGTGCAGTGGTGGCTGAGCCTGGACGTTCGGCGGTTCGGGACGGCGATCGTCGCGCTGGGCGTCGTCATGCTGGCATCCGGGATGATTACGCTGTGGATCGACCTCCAGGCGGGCCTGCCCCCGTGGTGGACCATGATGGACGGGCCGTTCGGCGTGGCCCTGGGCACGGTGTACCTGGTGCTCCAGTTCCGCTCGCGGGTGGAGGTGGTTCGCCGGGGCGCCGAACCGGTCGGCGAGGCGGCCCCCGGAGCCGAGCCGCCGGCCGAGGTGGTCGCCGAGGCGGCGGGCGAGGTGGTCGCCGAGGCGGCGGGCGCACCCGCTGAACCGCCGGACGAGGAGACCGAACCGGCCACTCCCGCCGGCCGTCAACCGCCTCTCACCGACGCGGAGACCGATACCGATGCCGGCTCCGATACCGACGTCGACGCCGACACCGATACCGGTGATGACGAACGGCTCGCGCCGCCCTTTCCACCGCCCGCCGACGATGCCTGACCGTCCTCCTGCCCGACGCCGCCCGACAAGGCATCCGCGGTGATGCTCACGCTGATCAACACGAACCGGATGCAGCCGCTCGTCGCCCCCATCGGCCTGGATTACGTGGCGGGAGCGGCCGCGGCGGCGGGCCTGGAGGTCGACGTCCTCGACCTCGCCCTGGCCGAGGACCCGGAGGCTGCGCTGCGCCGCTACTTCGGCGGGCACCGTCCACGGCTGGTCGGCCTCTCGCTCCGCAACGCCGACGACTGCTTCTGGCCGAGCGCCGAGTGGTTCGTGCCGGCCCTGGCCGAAACGGTGCGGCAGGTGCGGGCGCTGACCGATGCGCCGATCGTCCTCGGCGGCGTGGGATTCTCGATCTTTGCCGGCCGGGTGATGGAGGAGACGGGCGCCGACTTCGGCATCCGCGGCGACGGCGAGACGGCACTGGTCGCGCTGGCCGGCGAACTGGCCGGCCGCCGACGCTTCGCCCGCGTGCCGGGCCTCCTGTGGCGCGAGGACGGCCGGCTCCGCACGAACCCGCCGGCGTGGCCCGAGCGCCTGAGCCTGCCGACCGCCCGGCGATGGATCGACAACCAAGCCTATTTCCGCCGCGGCGGGCAGGGGGCCGTCGAGACCAAACGCGGGTGCCCACGGCGGTGCCTGTACTGCGCCGACCCGCTCGCCAAGGGGCCGGCCGCCCGCCTCCGGGACCCGGCCAAGGTGGCCGACGAGGTCGAGGCCCTCCTCCGCCGGGGCGTGGACGTCCTCCACCTGGCCGACGGCGAGTTCAACCTGCCCGCCGACCAC
>CAYTJE010000154.1:0-7814 GCA_964437855.1 uncultured Anaerolineales bacterium
CTAGTTCTTTCCTTCTGGCGGGTTGCTTAGGCACCTTTGCAGCCTCGCTTGCTGATGCCCGTTGTCTGCCAGGGCCTCTCGGCCGATTATGCTAGCATGGGTAGGCTGCCCAATCAACTTATCAATCCGGTCTCGGAACCTACCGGTTCCTGTGGGGTGATAAGTCGTCTTGCCTCTCGCCCTCGCCGCGCTCCAGGTAGCAGAGGACCTCCTGCTTGAGGGTGTCGGCGTGGAGGACGAGGCCGCGCGCGTCCGGCAGGTGGGCCGGTTCGATGACGCGGACGGCGTCGGCCCACTCGGCGGCGTCGGGGGCGAGGTCGGTCAGCCGGTTCGAGGCGGCCGCCAGGAACTCGGTGTTGAGGCGGTTCCCCTCCTGCTTCGGGAAGAGCGCCAGGTACAGGATATCCATCTCGATAAGTTCGTTTAGAAAGTGCGTGCCGAGCGAGACGTCCGGCGCCACGTTCTCGCCCATCGCCACCACCTCGCACAGGACGGAGACGGCGTTGATGTCGGCGAACGAGACCGGCACGCCGAGCGACGGCGTGGTGGTGCCCCACCGGCCCGGGCCCAGGAGCATGACCGTGCGGGGGGCCTCGCCTTCGTCCAGGTGCGCGAGGCGCCCGATGAGCCGGGCCAGGCCGTATCGCCGGCCGATCGGGAGCCGGGCGTACGCCTCCGGCACGACGTAGATGAGGCGGTCGAGCCGGGTGACGCGGCTCTGGCCGATGACCGCCCCCCGGGCCGAGAGCACCCGGTCGTCCGGGGTCAGGTCGGCGGGGGGCTCGGCCACGGCCGCGCTCCGCTGGACCTGGAGCGGCCGGCATTGAAGCAGGTTGATCTTGTACCCGTCCCCGGACGGGAAATTGGCCGTGAACTCCACGTCCACCGGCCAGTCGTACGCACGCTGGAGGGCCGCCAGCAGGTCGCGCACGTCCCGGACCAGGTCGGTCTCGCGGAACAGGCGGTCGAACGTCAGGACGTAGGGGAAGGCGTCGGCGATGCCGCTGGCCTTGGCCCGGCGCTCGATTTCCGCGTCGCGGGAGGCAAAGAGGTCGAGGTCCAGCGACGGGCTCCGCCGGGCCACCTCGCGCAGGGGCAGGGTGGCCAGGTGGTTGGCGGCCAGGTCGAGCACGTCGACCTGGCGCTGGGCGTACTGCCGGACCTCGGCCAGGTTGGCCTCGGGGCGGCGCTGGGGGGCGTTCAGGGCCACCACCCGCGTGTAGTCGTCGTCGGCGCGGTCCACGGCCCGGGTGCCCAGGCCCAGGACGAGGCGCATCATGCCGGCCTCCGGGTCGATCGCCTCGCTCCACCGGTACGGGTTGAACGAGAGGCCGACGCCGGCGATGGGCGGGTAGAAGAGGTCGCCCGCCAGCGCGCCCGAGACGCGCTGGACGAGCAGGGCCATCTGCTCGTCGCGGTCCAGGATGCCGCGGCGGGCGCGGTACCGCAGGGCCCGCTCGCTCATGGCGCTGGCGTAGATGGTCCGGACGGCCGCCAGGAAGTCCTCCATCCGCCGCTGGGGGGACCCCTGGTTGGCGCAGAAGACGCTCTCGTACTTGCCGGCGAACGAGTTGCCGAAGTTGTCTTCCAGGAGGCTGGAGGACCGCACGATGATGGGCGACTGGCCGAAGTAGTCCAGCACGTGCTGGAACTCCCGGAGAATCTCCTCCGGGAACGTGCCGGTCAGCATGCGGTGTCGGGCCCGCTCGGCCCCGTCGAGGAACGCGGCGGGGTCCTTCTGGCGTGCCCGCACCCACCAGATGCCGTTCTGCACCAGGAAGGTGTAGAAGACGTCGCTGCCGATGTAGAAGGAGTCGTGCGGTTCCAGTCGCTGCGGCCAGCGCGGGTCGGCCTGGCGGAGGATGGCCCGGGCCAGCAGCATGCCGACGGATTTGCCGCCCACCAGCCCCGTGCCGACCATCCGCCGGCGGACCTCCAGGACGTCCTGGAGCGTCAGGTACCTCTCGCAGAGGCGGAGGATGCGCTCGTCGCGCGAGACGGCCATCCGCAGGAGCCGGCGGAAGTTCTCGCGGACCGCCTCCTCGGCCGCCTCGCCCCGGCCGGCCGCCGACAGCGTCTGCTCGGCCTCCAGGAACGCGCGGTTCCACACGCCCAGTTGCCAGCGGGGGGCGTCCGGGCTCGGCCGGGGGGTGCTCGTCAGCACCTCGCTCGTCTTCGCGCTCTCGGTGACCGGGTGGAACGCGTCCCCGTCCCACGCGTGCAGCATGTACATGGTGGGCGAGTAGCGGTGCTGGACCTTCAGCGGGTGCACGTACATCCGCTCGTTGTGGCGGTAGACGTCCAGGAGGATCTGCGTGGTGCGGCCGATGGCCTCCGTGGCGTGGTCCGAATGGCGGTTCCGAAGGATGGCGAAGTAGGCGATCGCCTCCATGTCGAACAGGTACGGGCACGTCAGGCGGAAGAAGTTGCCCAGCATCTGATCGCTGTACCAGTCGGCCGCCAGGTCCGAGAGGCAGTCGAAGACGTAGTACCCGCCCCGGCCGGTCCGCTCGATTTGCCGGTGGATGCCCGTGATAAACGCCTCGAACCCTTCCTGCGGGACGAGGTGGCAGGGCGTCGCGCCCATCTCGGCGCAGACGAGCGGCTCGTGCCGGGCGAACCGGAAGTAGGTGAGCGGCTGGCCGGCCTCCCGCGCCCATCGGCAGTACGGCTCGGCGAACGGCCGGTAGTCCTGGACCGCGTCCACCTGCCACACGATGTTGTCACCGGGGATAAGGCCCTTGAGGACCCGGTCCAGGCCCGGCAGGCCGGTGCTGAGGTGACTGTCAACTTGCGCCATCGCCTCCCTGGCCTCTCTCTGCGGCGCCGGCGGAGGTCCGGCGTCGCCGGAGTGTCCGTTGCGTGGCCGGGCGTATCGTAGCAGACGGGCGGGCCGATTGGTAGGCTTTCCTCTCGGGGCGCCCACGGCGTTGTGACATTTGGCGCATCGGCCTTCTATTGCGTCGGAAATGTCATTGTGCGCCACCCGCGTGACAGGTATCATGCGATCGACGGCCGCCGGCCGCATCGTACCCTGGCTGCCGGCGGCGATTCGGCCCACTGAAGGCGGGCAGAACACATGGACGAACCCGACGTCGAATCCGGCCCATCCGAGGCGATGACCGGCCAGCCCCGCGAACTGACCGAACTGACCCTCCTGCTGGAACTCAGCGAGATCCTCGACCGCTCGATGGACCTGCGGCAGGTGCTGGGGCCGGCCCTGGAGGCCATGCACCGCCACATGGGGATGCTTCACGGCACCATCACGCTGCTGAACCGGGAGACGGGCGAGATCTCGATCGAGGCGGCCTACGGCCTGTCGCTCTCCGAGCAGCGGCGCGGCCGGTATCAACTGGGCGAAGGCGTGACGGGGCGCGTCGTGGCCGAGGGGCGGCCCGCCATCGTGCCACGCGTCTCCGAAGAGCCGCAGTTCCTCGACAAGACCGGCACCCTGAAGACGCTCGACCGCAGCGAGGTCTCGTTCCTCTGCGTGCCCATCAAACTCGAGAACGAGACCGTCGGCACCCTGAGCGCCAACCGCCTGTTTGCCGGCAGCGTGTCGCTGGAGGAGGACGTGCGGCTCCTGCGGATCATCGCCTCGATGATCAGCCGGGCCGTCCGCCTCCGCCAGCAGGCCCAGGAGGAACGGCAGCGGCTTATCGAGGAACGGGCCCGCCTCCGCGAGGAACTCCGGGAGCGGTTCCGGCCCGCCAACATCATCGGACGCTCCAAGGCCATGCAGCACGTCTACGACCTCATCGCCCAGGTGGCCCGCACCGACACGACCGTCCTGCTTCGCGGCGAAAGCGGCGTGGGCAAGGAACTGGTGGCCCACGCCATCCATTACAACAGCCGGCGGGCCGACGGGCCCTTCGTCAAGGTCTCCTGCGCCGCGCTGCCCGAGTCGATCATCGAGAGCGAACTGTTCGGCCACGAGAAGGGCGCCTTCACCGGCGCCACGCAGCAGCGGCCCGGCCGCTTCGAGCGGGCCGACGGCGGCACGCTCTTCCTGGACGAGGTCGGCGACCTCTCCCCCGCCACGCAGGTCCGGTTGCTTCGGGTCCTTCAGGAGAAGGAGTTTGAACGGGTCGGCGGCACCGAGCCCATCAAGGCCGACGTGCGGGTCATCGCGGCCACCAACCGCGACCTGGAGGCCGGGATCGAGAACGGCGACTTCCGCCAGGACCTCTACTACCGGCTGAACGTCTTCCCGATTCACCTCCCGCCGCTGCGGGAGCGCCGGACCGACGTCATGCTCCTGGCCGACCACTTCGTGGAGAAGCACAGCCGGGCGCACGGCAAGAACGTGCGGCGGATCTCCACCCCTGCCATCGACATGCTCACCAGTTACCACTGGCCGGGCAACGTCCGGGAACTGGAGAACTGCATCGAGCGGGCGGTGCTGCTCTCGGAGGACGACGTCATCCACGGCCATCACCTGCCGCCCACCCTCCAGACGGCCGAGGCCAGCGGCACCGTGCCGCCGGGCGACCTGGAGGCGGTGCTCGCCGGCGTCGAACGCGAGATGATCCTGGAGGCCCTGAAATCCTCCCGCGGCAACATGGCCAAGGCCGCCCGCAATCTCGGCATCACCGAACGGGTGATGGGCCTTCGGGTGAAGAAACACGGGATCGACCCGCGGCGTTTCAAAACCCCTTCGTAGCCTTTTCCTCCCCTTCCTACCGATTTGTAGGCTCCTGGCGGCGACGTCACTTGCACGTCGCCTGCGCCAACCGAAATCCTGCGGCGCTAAGTCTCTGTTAGCGAAGGACTTAGGCGGGGGTGCGGCGTCATATCCCGTTTTTGGCATCCATGTTGCCCAAACGGGCGCCGGCCGGCCAAGGGTCGTCCGGCCGCCGGGTGGACCGGCGGTGCCGGGACGGCCCGGGGATACCGGTCCGGTGAAGGGAGCGCAGGTTGATGAAGCGGTTACCCTGGAGCGGATTCGGCTGGGGCTTGCCGGTGCTGCTGCTTTTGACCGCCGCGGCGCCGGGCCGGGCGGAGGGGGAGGAGGTTTTTGACAGGGGTGGCGCCCCCTCGTGCGACCGGTCCGCCCGGGACGCCGACCCGCCCGACGCCGTGCCCGAATGGCCCATCTCCTTTGCCTTCGACGCCACCTGGGCCGGCAAGTACGTCTGGCGGGGTATCGTGGTGACCGGGGACCCGGTCTTCGAGCCGTCCGTCGAGGTCGCCGTCGGCGACCTGACGCTGAACATCTGGGCCAACTTCGACACCACCGATACGGGCGACTTCGACGACCAGGCCAACGAGATCGACTACACGCTCGATTACTCGACTTCGTTGGAGCGGCTGAACGTCTCGGTCGGGGCGATCCATTACGCCTTTCCGCAGGCGCACGTCTTTGACACGACGGAGGCGTACCTGGCCCTGGGCCTTGACGTGCCGACTGCGCCTACGCTGACCGTATACCAGGACCTGGACGAGCACGACGGCACGTACCTGACGCTGGGCTTCGGCCACACGTCCCCGGACGTCTGGACTCCGTCGGCGGACGTGGCCATGTCGGTGGACCTCAGCGCGCAGTTCGCCTGGGGCTCCGGCAGGCACAACGCGTTTTACTACGGGGCCGGCAGAGGCTGGGCGGACGCGACGGTCGGCGTCGGCCTGCCCTTTGCCATCGGCGAGAACGTCACGGTGACGCCCTACGTGAACTACATGTGGATCCTGGACGACGGCATCACCGGCGGCCTCGGGCGCGACGACGCCTTCTGGGCGGGCCTGTCGGTGACCTTGGGATTCTGACCGCCGGCCCCGGAGAACGGAACGGCGAAAACGGAAAGGATCCATCGCATGGACGGCCTGGCACGATGCGCGCTGGCGGCGGCGATGCTGGTGCTCCTGGACGCCGCACCGGCGGGCGCCGCGAGTCCCAAACCGGAAACCCTCGCCCACGCCGTCGACACGGTCTGGGTGCTGGTGGCGGCGTACCTGGTCTTCTTCATGCAGGCCGGGTTCGGCATGGTGGAGGCGGGGTTCATCCGCGCCAAAAATACCTGTAATATCCTCATGAAGAACTGGCTCGATTATTGTGTGGCAAGCGTCATGTTCTTCCTGGTGGGCTACGCCCTGATGTTCGGGGAGGGCAACGGCTTCATGGGCCTCTCGGGGTTTGCGCTGCGCGATGCCCCCAACCCTTCCGGTGTCCCGCTGTGGGCCTTCTGGCTGTTCCAGGCGGCGTTCTGCGGGGCGGCGGCCACCATCGTGGCGGGCGGAATGGCCGAACGCATGAAATTCCACGCCTACCTCATGTACACCGTGGTCGTCAGCGCCCTGGTGTATCCGATCATCGGCCACTGGATCTGGGGCGGCGGGTGGCTCGCCGGGATGGGCTTCGGCGATTTCGCCGGCTCCGCCGTCGTCCACGCGACGGGAGGCTGGATCGCCTTCATCGGCACCATCATTCTCGGGCCGCGCGTCGGCAAGTTCATCTCCAACGGAAAGGATCGCCGGGCCAACGCCATCCCGGGTCATAACATCGCGATGGCTGCCCTCGGCGTCTTCCTGCTCTGGTTCGGCTGGTTCGGCTTCAACCCGGGCTCCACGCTGGGTGTCAGCACCTCCGAGAGCGCGAATCAGGCCGCCCTCGTGGCCGCCAACACGAACCTGGCTGCTGCCGCCGGTGCGATCGCAGCCATGGTCGTCGCGTGGGTGCTTTACGGCAAGCCGGACCCGTCCATGACGATGAACGGCGCCTTGGCCGGCCTGGTGGCGATTACGGCGCCGTGCGCGTTCATCTCGGCGGGCGCGGCCCTGGCCGTCGGGGCCGTGGGCGGCGCCATCGTTGTGCTGGGTGTCCGGCTGCTCGACCGCATCGGCGTGGACGACCCGGTCGGCGCCGTGCCGGTACACGGGATGAACGGCATCTGGGGGACACTGGCCGTCGGGCTCTGGGGGCAGGAGGCGCTGGGCCTGGCGCGCAACGGCTTGTTTGCCGGAGGCGGATGGACCCAACTGGGCGTCCAGGCCATGGGGGCCGTTACGGTCACCGTGTTTGCCGTTGCCGTCATGGGCGTCGTGTTCGTGGCGATTGAGAAGACCTTGGGCTTGCGCGTGAGCCGGGACGAGGAACTCCGCGGCCTGGACATCGGCGAGCACGGCATGGAGGCCTACGCCGGGTTCCAGATCTTCACGACGCAATAGGGGAGTGCGACCATGAAACTCGTCATCGCCTACATCCAACCCGAGAAACTCAACGACGTCAAGCAGGCCCTCTACGAGGCCGAGGTGTACAAGGTCTCGGTCACGAACGCCCTGGGGTGCGGCCGGCAGAAGGGTTACAGCGAGTCGTATCGCGGTGTGGAGGTGGAGGTCAACCTGCTCAAGAAGGTTCGCCTTGAGATTGCCATCAACGAGGATTTCGTCCGTCGGACGATCGACGCGATCATTAAAGGGGCGCGGACGGGCCAGATCGGCGACGGGAAGGTCTTCGTCCTGGACCTCGCCCAGTGCATCCGCATCCGGACGGGCGAGACGGGCCACGATGCGATCGGGTAGGGCGGATCTCAAAATCCTACGTTTCAGTGGGAATACACCGGGTTGCTACGAAAATGTGGATTTCTGGCTTGGGAAACGGGCGGGCCATAATCGTTTTAAGTCTGGATCTGACAGGGGGTTACGCCTGCGGGCACCCAATTGGCACGCCCCTTGCTCATGGTTAGAGCGGGCACGCAAGAGAACAGGGCACAGGTAAGGAGCGGGACATGACCCCGGAGGAGTTCTTCGCACTGGCGACAAAGCACGGCGCCGAGATGGTCGACCTGAAGTTCACCGACCTCCTGGGCACGTGGCAGCAC
>CAYTJE010000155.1:0-7799 GCA_964437855.1 uncultured Anaerolineales bacterium
CCGACGCCTGCAAACCCTACGCCGACTTTCGCGAGGTCCTCGCGCGCAAGGACGTCGACGGCGTGGTCGTCTCGACGCCGGACCACTGGCACGTCCCCATCGCCTGTGCCGCCGCCGTCGCCGGGAAGGACATGTACGTCGAGAAACCGCTCGGCGTGGCCATGGCCCGGGCGTGGAAACTGCGCGACCTCGTCGAGACACACAACGTCCTCTTCCAGTACGGCACGCAGCAGCGGAGCGGCGGGGGGTTTCGAAGGGCGGTCAACCTCGTCCGAAACGGATACATCGGCGAGATCCGGCGCATCGAGGCCTGGTGCCCGGACATGTCGAGCCAGTTCAACCGGGCCCACGTCAAGCCGTACGGGGCGACCGAACCGGCCGAGGTGCCCGCGGACCTCGACTACGAGACGTGGCTCGGGCCGGCGCCGAAGGCGCCCTACACCGTGGACCGGTGCACGTGCTATGGGGCGTATCACATCTACGACTACGCGCTCGGGTTCATCGCGGGCTGGGGCGCCCACCCGCTGGACATCGCCCAGTGGGGCCTGGACGCCGACGACACGGGACCCGTCAAATACGAGGGCACCGGCACGATCCCGCCCGAGGGCAGCCTGTGGAACTCCATCGAGTCCTGGGACGTCACGTGCACGTATGCCGGCGGCATCCCGATGCGCTTCATGGGCCACCGCGTGGCCAGACCCGTCGTCGAGAAGATGGTCAAGCGGCCCTGGCGGAGCCACGGCACCACGTTTTTCGGCACCGAGGGCTGGGTGAGCGTGGACCGCGGCGGGTGCTACATGAACCTCAAGGGCAAGCCGGTCAACGCCTACAAACTCGACCTGAAGGATTCCGACTCCCGCGTCTACGAGAGCACGAACCAGGGCCGGAACCTCCTGGACTGCATGAAGAGCCGGAAGGCCACGATCAACCCGCTGGAGTCGGCGATCCGGAGCGACACGATCAGCCACCTCTCGGACATCTGCATCCGCCTGGGCCGGCCTATCCGGTGGGACCCGAAGAAGGAGAAGATCGTCGGCGACGCCGAGGCCGCCAGGATGCTCGACCGCGCCATGCGCGAGCCCTGGACCCTCGCGAACCTGACGGCGTGAGGAGCGGCAGGTGGCATGGTCACGCGACGTGTGGCTCGGTCAGCTTGCCCGACCCGGAAGCATGCCCTGCTGGGTGCCCCAGCCGGCGCGCCTTCGCCTTGGCGGGCCGCCGGTCCAGGGTCGTATGACGCCCCCCCCCGCCAAGCGTTGACCCGCCGCCTTGGCCAGCGTCCAGTATCTTGCCCGCCAAGGACGCCCGCGCCGCAACCGGAGACATCGCATGACTCGACGATTCCTGACCGCAATCCTGTCTCTGGCCGCGCTCACGGCGGCTTTGTCCCCCACGGCACGATCCGCCCGCGCCGTTACGGCCGGGGGCGCGCCTGCCGATGCCGCAGCGCTGAAGGTGACGCCGCCGCCGGCGGCGATGAACCTCCCCGAGTTCTACAAGAAGCACGTCAGCGCCGACGGCTACCCCGTCGTCGGCTCCGAGAAGGTCAGCGATTACGCCCTGAAGGAGGCGGCGTACCTGGTCAACATGATGCTGGCGAAGCGGCCCGACGTCCGCCAGGCGATGATCGAGAGCGGCTCGCGCGTCATCGTCATGGCCCACGACGAGTACACGACCGACGTGCCCGAACACGCCCGCCTCTCGCCCAAGGCGTGGTGGGCCGTGCGTGCCCGCGGCCTGGGCGGATCGGACACCGACCCCGTCTGCTCGTGCGGCGAGGAGAATCTGCTCGCCTATCCCGGCGACCCGTACGACACCGAGTGCATCCTGATTCACGAGTTCGCCCACAACATGCACCTGCGGGGCCTCGTGAACGTGGACGCGACCTTCGACAAGCGCCTCAAGGAGACCTGGCAGCGCGCCCTCAAACGCGGACTCTGGACCGGCAAGTACGCCTCCACCAACCACCGCGAGTACTGGGCCGAGGGCGTCCAGTCCTGGTTCAACAATAACCGCGAGCCGGATCACGACCACAACCACGTCAACACCCGCAAGGAACTCCGCGAGTACGATCCGGCCCTTGCGAAACTCTGCGAGGAGGTCTTCGGCGACACCGAACTCGTCTACACCAAGCCCGCCACGCGCCTCACCGGCCACCTGGCCGGCTACGACCCCTCCAAGGCGCCGACGTTCACGTTCCCGCCGGGCGCCGGGAAGATCCAGGCTAAGATCAAGGCCAAGGCCCTCAACCGCCTGAGCAGTAAGGAGGACCGGCCTCCCGGCATCGAGCACGAGACCCGACAGATCGAGGGCTGGACCGTCCACGTCGACACACAACTCCTCGCCGACGCGCACCGGGACCTGGGCAAGCGGGCCCTGCGGGTCCTGGCGAACAAACTGTTCGAGATCACCCGCATCGTACCGGCCGACCGCCTGGCCCACCTGCGGCGCGTGCCCATCTACCTCGATGACGACCACGCCCTGGGCAACATGCAGTACCATCCCGAGGCCGACTGGCTCCGCGACCACGGGTACGATCCGGCCATGGAGAAGGCGGTTCACATCCCCGGCGTCAACCATTTCCTGAGCGCCATCCGGCCGCGCCAGCAGCCGTTCGCCGTCCTGCACGAACTCTCCCACGCCTACCACGACCAGGCGCTCGGGTGGGACTACCCCCCGATTCGCAAGGCGTACAAGCGGGCGGCGGAGAGCAAGCAGTACGAGTCCGTCCTTCGCCGCCGCCCTCGCAAGGGCCGCCACTACGCCCTCACGAACCACAAGGAGTTCTTCGCCGAGATGACCGAGGCGTACCTCGGCACGAACGACTTCTGGCCGTTCGTCCGATGGGAACTTCGCGAGGCCGACCCGGAAACGTTCTCTCTGCTCGAGCAAATCTGGACGAAGGGCGACGCCCCGCCCGTGAACACGACGGACGAGGCCCCGTCGGCGAAGCCGGCCGGCAAGGCAAAGTGATACCGCCAGAAACGCATTGTCCTGCCGGGGGGCGTCGGCTACAATCGACTTGGCACACCCCGTCGGCATCGACCGGCCCGGGACCGTGCTCAATCATTGAATACTCCTGGCGGGGAATCGTCTGCATGGCTGGAGCCGCCGAACAGAACGGTGCCGCCGACGAAACGGCCGTCCGCGAGGCCGAACGCGACGCCGCCCTGGTCGAGCGGCTCAAGGGCGGCGATACCAAGGCCCTGGACGAACTGTTCCGGCGGCATCGCGACGCGGCCTTCGGCATCGCCTATCGCCTCCTCGGCTCACGGGAGGACACGCTGGACGTCGTCCAGGAATCGTTCATCCATGTCTTGCGAGGCATCGACGGGTTCCGCGGCCAGTCGTCGTTCCGAACCTGGCTGTACCGCATCGTGACGCACGCCGCTCTGGACTACCGGCGGTATCGGTCGCACCGACTGGCCGACAGCCTCAACGCCGAGAACGCCCCGCAACCCGAGGCCACCGGACCGGGCGAACAAAGACCCGAGGAGGAAGCCCAGGAACACGATTTGCGCAACGCCATCGACCAGGCCCTCTTGAACGTCTCGGAGAAGAACCGGGCCGCCCTGGTCCTCTACGCCCTGGAGGGCATGTCGTACAAGGAAGTGGCCGAGGTCCTCGGAATCAGCGTCGGCACCGTCATGAGTCGCATCTTCAACGCCCGGCAGCGGCTCCGGGAACTGCTGGCCTCGGAAATCGGGTAGCGCCATGAATTGCGACGAAGCCAGAGAAATGCTCGCCGGCTACGCGGACGGCGAACTCTCGCCGGTCGAGAACGACGCCCTCGCCGCACACCTCCAGGAGTGCGGCCGGTGCCGGCAGATCGTCCACGACCAGCAGCGGGTCCAGCACGTCTTTGACCAGTATCCCGTGCCAACCGTGTCCGAGCAGCAGTGGGCCGACATCGGCAAACGCCTCCGGGCCGAACTCGAAGGCAAGGCCGAGCCGATCGACCTGTCGACCCGGCCGCGCGCCGACACCCTCGAACCCGAGCCGCGCACCGAACCGCCAGCCGAGCCGGAGACCGAATCGGAGCCCGCAGCCGAGGTCCCGCCCGAGCCGAAGGAACCGACCCCGCCGCCCCGACCCGCGCGAGAGGTACCGGCGCCGGGTCCCGGCCATCAGCGGGCAGCGCCCCGCCAGCCGGCCCCGACCCTGATCGTCCACGAGGGTCGGCCCCGCCGGGGTCCCAGCCTCGCGCGATGGTTGGCCCACGCCGTCGGCGCCGCCGCCGCCGCCGCCGTCATCCTGCTCAGCCTGGTGGCGATGTGGCGGGACCGCGCGCCCCCGCTTGAACCCGGCACATTGGCGCGGCAGGGGGACGTGGATATCATCGAAATGGAGTGCGACCCCACGTGCAGTGTCATCCTGCAAACAGGCGACGTGGGCGGCGTGATGGCCATCTGGGTCGAACCAGAGGAATCGAACGGCTGAACTCGAAGGGCCGAGGGCAAACCATGCGACACCCAACACGCCGGCAGAGCGTCTTGTGGTCGACTGTCACGATCGGGCTGGTTCTGGCAGCGGCCGCCACCGCCGCGCGAGCCGACGCCGAGGAGCAGGACGAGCAGAAGGTGGCCGTCACCATCCTCGGCATCCACGCCACCAACCAGGAGAAACCGCACGTCGACCCGGCGCTGTCGGCCATCGCCAAACAGTTGAAGCAATACAAGTTCAACAGTTTCCGCCTGGTAGTCAAGAAGACCAAATCGGTCGGGCTCGGCAAGACGTGGGAACTGCCGATGATCGAAGCCTATGCCCGCCGCGTCCAGCCCAAGGAAACCAGCAAAGAACGCGTCAAGATGGAGGTCGCCTGGATCCAGTACGTCAAGGACAAGGACGGCAAACCCCAGCCCCACGTCCGCGAGCGGATGGTGATGTTCATCGGAAAGGGCAAGTACCTCCTGACGGCCGTCAAGTTGAAGAAGGGCGCACTGGTCGGCGCCCTGGCCGTCAAGTAATCCCCTCGGCACGTCCGACAAAGCGTGGCCGGACAGCCACCCCGCCGCCCGGCCCATGCTGTATCCGGGCGCGAGACGGGCTACAGATCGTCGTTGCCCTCCCGGGCGAAATGATCCTCCAGCAGCAACGTCATCTGCCGGCTACGGTCGCCGACGTCGGCCAAGAGCCGAACCAACTCGCTGGCGGCCTTGGCCCCGACCAGGACCACGGCCGCCACCACCAGCGCCGCGATAAAGGCGCCGATCGCCGGAGCCGGCCGGCCGCTCATCGCCAGCAGAATCAGCGCCGCCAGTCCGCCGAGGAACGCCAGGACACTGACCGCAATCCCCATCCCGTAGAGGACCACCCCCAGCAGCCGGAGCGTCTTGTACGGGCTGCTCCGGGCCAGCATCCGCGACAGCGTGGTCGAGGACCGGCGCGACGGGGCCGCGCCCCGGCCGGGCGTGACGGCGGATTCCGGCTCCTCCGCCGCTTCTTCAGCGGGCTCGGCCGGCGCCTCACCGGCACCCCGGGTCAGGGCTTGGGCCAGGTCCGCCGTGGGCGACCGGGCCCCCTGGGCCGCCTTGCCGGCCTGACCTACGCCGCCCGCCGACTCGGACTTCGGAAACGTGACGATCTGCCCGCACTTCGGACACTTGGCCTTGTGGCCGGCCGCCGAGTCGGGACCGGAAATCCGCTTGCCGCACCCGGGGCACGTCGCCGAAATGGCCATGAACTGCCCCCAAGGCCCCCATCGCGAGAAAGCGCTTATGAATTGTACACCAAACGGGGGGAAACGCAAACCCGAAGATGCCGGAACCGGCCGATCAGCCGCCGCTCAGGTGGGTATCCACAAAGTCCACGACCCGCTGCCGGTCGGCATCGCTGATGTCCACGAACGCCAGACCCACCTCGAACAGGTCGGGGTCGATCTTGGAGGACCGGCACCAGGTAATGCGGCCTTTGCAGGTCACGGTCTGCTCCTGGTCGGGCAGCGTGAACTGGAGCGTGGGCGTGGTGCCTTCACGCATGGGGTCGGCCATCAGGACACACATGCCCCCGGCCGAGATGTTCAACGTCGGGCCGATCGATTCCACCGTCAGCCGCGTCGTGATGCGCGGCGTCGTCCGCATTTCCGTCCGGAGCATAACCCGTCCCCTCATGCCGGTTCCGCATCAAACCCTAAGAGTTATCGGCCTCCGCCGCGCCGTTCCTTAGCCAAACCTGCGGTCCGTTCTCCCACCCGCAGAGAGCCGAACGCTTGACGACGCGACGCCCCACCGTAAGGTAACACTGCCCCAAGGAACCCTCGGACGACCCATGCCCATGGCCGAACGGAACCCGAACGCGAGCACCCCGCCGGCCGGGTCGGCGCGGCCCCGGCCGGCCTCGAACGGACCGGCAGCCGCCGACCTGCTGCGCCCGGTCCGCCTCGGCCGTCTGGCCCTGGCCGGCAACCTCGTCCTGGCCCCCATGCACAAGCGGACCCACCTGGCGTTCCGCCTTCTGTGCCGGCGGGAAGGGGCGGCCATGGCCCACACCGAGATGGCCTCGCCCCGGGAACTGCTCGGCCACGAGGGGGACTGGAAACGTGAGAACCTGCTGGCCACCTGCCCCGAGGACCGGCCCCTCGGCGTCCAGATCCTGCCGCGGGACCCCGGCCCGCTCGCCGAGGCCGTCCGCCTGGTGGCCGACCGCGGCTCGGCGGACCTCGTGGACCTGAACTTCGCGTGTCCGAGCCGGCGGGTCGCCCGCCGCTCCGGCCGCGGGGCCGCCTTTCTTCAAAGGCCCGACGAGGCGGTCCGGCTGGTCGAGACGGCCGTCGCCGCCTCCGACCTGCCCGTCACCGTCAAACTCCGCCTGGGCTACACCGGCGCTCCGGACGACCGTGCCCGCGCGCTGGCGCTCGCGCGCGGGGCCGCCGACGCCGGTGCCGCCGCCGTCACCCTCCACGCCCGGAGCGCCCGCCAGGGCTACCAAGGCGAGGCCGACTGGAACACCATCGCCCGATGGGCCGAGACGCTGCCCGTGCCGGTCTTCGGCAGCGGCGACCTGCACCGCCCGGAGGCGGTGCTGGCGATGCTCCGGCAGACCGGCTGCGCGGGTGCGAGCCTCGCGCGCGGGGCCTTCGGGGCGCCGTGGATCTTCCGCCAGGTCCGCCAACTCGCCGAGACGGGCGCCTACCAGACCGTGTCCCGCCGGCAGCGGGGACGGGTCTTCCTCCGGCACTACGAGCGCCTCGTGGCGCAGTACGGCGAGGAAAGGGCCCTGAAGTTCATCCGCCAGATCGGCCGGGTGTACGCCCGCGAGTTCCCCGGCGCGCCGGAGGCACGGCAGGCCATTCAACACGCCCGTTCCGACGCCGCCCTCCGCCGGGCGGCCGAAACGTGGTTCGGGGTCAAAGACGGGGGCTGCGGGCCATGATTCACATCGGCTGCTGCGGGTTTCCGGTCAAACGCGCGGCCTACTACGCAACGTTCGCCCTCGTGGAGATCCAGAAGACGTTCTACCAACCGCCGCGGCCCACGACCGCCGACCGCTGGCGCCGGGAGGCCCCCGAAGGTTTCGAATTCACGCTCAAGGCCTGGCAACTGATCACGCACACGGCCCGGAGCCCCACGTACCGGCGGCTCACCGAGACGCTCTCGGACGAGGAGAAGGCGGAGGTGGGCGGCTTTCAGTGGTCCGACCCGGTCCGCCGGGCCTGGGACCGCACCCGCCGGATCGCCCGGCTCCTGGGGGCGGATAAGGTGGTCTTCCAGTGCCCGGCCAGTTTCCGGCCCACCGACCGGAACAAGGACCGTCTGCGAACGTTCTTCGACCGCTTCGGACGCGTCGTCGACCAGCGGTGG
>CAYTJE010000156.1:0-7735 GCA_964437855.1 uncultured Anaerolineales bacterium
TAACTGCGGGCGGTTTTTTTACATTTAGCCGCCGAGTTTACTCGGCGGGTGCCGTTCGGGGCGCGTAAACGCATGGCGGCGCGTCATTGCGAGCAACCGCATGGTCATCGGCGTCCTTCACATGGAACTGGCCATCAGGGAGGCCCATTCCCTGAAGGACAAGCGGCGGGTGGTCAAGGGCCTCCGCGACCGCATCCGGGCCGCGTTCAACGTGTCGGTCAGCGAGGTGGATGCCCGCGACCGCCGACGGAGCGCCGTCCTCGCCGTGGCCATTGTGACCGGCGACGGTGTCTTCGCCGACCAGGTGATGGCCAAGGTCGTGACGCTGGTCCGGCGCACGGCCGGCGCCGAACTGGTCCATTACGAAACCGAAATCCTCTGAAGTGCTCGAATAAGCGCAAGGGCCATCGGCAAAGGCGCACTGCGAACAATATCTTCACGAGATGTGCCGCCATTTGAATCCATAAGGAGCCGTGGTCCCTGCCAGCGGCAAGGGGGTTGTCATGGGCGTATTGGAGGATATTCGAAGAAGGCTTCGGGAAGGCCAGTACACGAACGAAGAGCACGTCAGGTTCTCTCTCGTGGGATGTGTCCTGCAGGAGTACGGGTGGAATATTTGGGATCCCAGACAGGTCAACACCGAGTTCGTCCCAGTCCCTCAGGAAGACAGGACAAAGGTGGATATGGCGCTTTTTGGCCCAGGGGACATTCCCCTCGTCTTCATAGAGGTTAAACCTGTGGGGGGCCTCCGCGAACTCGGGCGCACGGAGCGTCAACTCCGCGACTACAACCGCAACATGGCGGCCCGCTTCTGCATCATAACGGATGGGCGAACGTGGCATTTCTACTACACGCTGACGCCCGGCGAGTTTGGCGACAAGCGATTCAAAACGGTGGACCTGCTGCACGATGAGCTCGACGATATCATGGGGGCTTTCTCCCGGTTTCTTGGCAAGGACGGGGTCGAGTCAGACGAAGCCCGCAACCAGGCCGAGCGTTTGCTGAACCTTAATCGCAAAGAGAGAATCCTGGCCGATTGCCTTCCTGAGGCACGAAGGAGGGTCCAACGTCCACCATTCCCGAACCTGCCCGACGCGCTGAGGGAATTGGCCGAGGGGCGCGGCATGGTGGTTTCGCGCGAAGAGGCTGCCGCCTTTATCGGGAAAGCGGATCCCCCTCGCCACGAGAGCGCCCCCCGCCACCTCCCGTTCAATACGACCCCGACCAGCCGCCGCCACGCGGGGGCGTTGAATACGACCCGGACCAGCCGCCCAGCCTATCCTTCACCAGAATTGTCTCCGCATCCATCGGAGGCCAAGCCGCAAACAATTGGAACCGGTTGGTTGACACCGGCCTTCGACTCGCTTGGCAAAGGGGATACACAGACGCTGCCGACATACGCAGTTGGAGCGGCGCCAATATTCGGCCAGGAGCGCACAACGGGGAGGGGTTCCATCCCGTTCAGGGGACCGGGATATCTGTTGCGGGCAAGTCGGCGCCCGATGCATGGGCGACCGCTCTGCGAATCGCCAAGAAACTCGGCGTTCCGATTAGCGTGCGTTTCGCCTGGCGCGACAAGCCGGAGGCTGCGCATCCGGGCCGGAAAGGGAGCATGGACTGGGCGCCGTGATTTCGAGGCGTGTACGTCCGAAGGCGGCCACCCCCGTGTCCGATCAATGCTGTGCGCGAAGTGCTGGGGGCGCTCCGGGCACTACGGCGCCATCACCTGCAACCGGGGGAAGTACGTGCGGTAGCGCGAGTCGTCGCGCGTCAGCAGCGTCAGTTCCTCGACGGCGGCGTGGGCGCCGATGAAGAAGTCCGGCAGGGGGGACCGCTTCGTGCCGCCGCGCTGGCGGTACGCCAGGAAACACTTGCCCGCCAGGAACGCCGCCTCCCACGGGATGGGCCGGCGCGCCACCATGCTCTCGGGCAGGGCCGCTTCGAGGTCCTCAATGCGGCCGAAGCTGATGGAGACCTCGGCATAAATGATCGGGTTGATGACCAGGATATGGTCCTGGGCGGCCTGCTCGAGGGTGCGGCTGGACCAGGCGAACCAGGTAGGGTCCTCCGTCAGCACGTCCAGCAGGACGTTGGAATCGACCATCACGTCGGCCATCACTCGCCCCGCGTCAGGGCCATGATCTCGTCGGTAGACAGGCGGCCCGTCGCACGGCCGCGCATCGCGTCAAGGAGTTTGTCGCCCCGCCGTCGCCCTTTGGTGGACTTTCTGAGGACGACCTCCTTGCCGCGGAGGACGAATTCCACGTCCGTCTTGGGCAGGAGGCCGGCTTTCCGGCGGATGCCGATGGGGATGGTCACCTGGCCCTTGTCGGTCACGCGCATGGGTCGCTCCTTCCGGCAGCCCGATTCGTACATCATAATTCTTACTTCAGGCGGTAGTAATGTCAAGCGGGAATCATCGGGAGCCGCCCCGACGCTCGCGGCAAGGCAATCCCGCCGGCGCCGACCGGATCCCACGTTCGGCGGTTGCCAACGCGACGGTGGACGTTATAATGCATCTCCGAGGATTTCAAAGGACCCCGACGTGAAACGTCCTCGACGTAACAAACCCGGCCGGCGCGAACGCCGCGTCGCCAGTATCGTCCGCGAGGTGGTCAGCCAGGCCCTGGTCACCGAACTCTCCGACCCACGGATGGGCCTCGTGACGGTGACCGGCGTGGAGGTCTCGGCCGACCTCCGCATCGCCGATGTCCGCGTGTCGGTGCTCGGCGACCCGAAGTCGCAGGCGGCGTGCCTGGAGGCGGTCCGGCATTCGCGCGGGCACGTCCAGGAGAAGGTCGCCGACGCCATCGACATGAAATACTGCCCCGTCCTGCGATTCCACCTGGACGAGTCGGTCAAGCGAAGCGTGGCGGTGAGCGCGGCGATTGCCCGGGCCCGCGCCGAGGACGAGGCCGCCCGCGCCGACCGCATCCGCCGCGGCGTCGAATCGCCCGACGAGGAACCGCCTGCCGGGGAATCGCCGCCCGAGGACGTGGAGCCGTAGGCGCCGATGAGAAGGCAATTGAACCGCAAAGATCACAAAGGACGCAAAGGAAAAGCGTTGTTGTGAAAGGAGTTGCGCTCGGCCGCCCGTGGTCGAACGCAACGGCAAGGCGTTGTGGCCTTTTCTTTTATATCAAGCAGCCTTGTTGTTTCCCTTTGCGTTCTTTGCGGTTGAAACGCCGCGTCATAGGCAAGGCCCGGCCGGCGCAGGAGAATCGGAAACCGAACGCATGGAAACGTTCACCGACAAAGCCGAACGCCTGGAGCGTATCCGCCGGTCGCTGAGGCGGGCCTACGGCGAGATGGAGCGGCCGCCGGTCACCCACCCGGTCGAGCACGCCGTCCGGACGGTCCTCTCGGAGGAGGCGACCCGCGAGGAGGTGGAGGCGGCCATGGACCGCATCCGCGACCACTTCGTCGATTTCAACGACCTCCGCGTCAGCCGGCCGCGAGAAATCCGCGAGGTGCTCGGCGAGGCGTACCCGCGGTCCAGCCATAAGGCCCGCGTCATCCCCCGCCTGCTGGACCAGGTGTTCAAGCGGCACAACAGCATGGTGTGGGATTTTCTGGAGGGGATGGGCAAGATCGAGGCCCGCACCTTCTTCGAGCAGTTGGAGGAGGTCCGGCCCTTCCTGGCTGCTACCATGGCCCGCGACTGCGTCGAGGCCCACGCCTTCCCGGTGGACCGCGACGTGGGGCGGGTGCTCGGCCGGCTCCACCTGGTCCGCACCGACTCCGACTCCGAGGCCGACATGCAGGCCTTCCTGGAACGGGCCGTCAACTCGAACCGGGCCTGGCAGCTGCACGCCCTCCTCAAGCGGCTGGCCGAGGAGGTCTGCGTCGTCGGGGAGCCGCTGTGCCCCAAGTGCCCGCTGAGGCGAACCTGCCCCACGGCCGAGGAGATGGCCGCCCGCCGCGCACGCAAGCGGAAGGCCGCCAAAAAGAAGAAGGCCACTAAAAAGAAAAAGGCCAAGCGGTCCCGCAAAACTACCGGGAAGGGTCAGGCCGCCTCCCGGGGCCGGTCGGCCGGGGCCGGCGGCGGGAAGGCGCCGGCGCGCAAGTCCGCTAAAGGCAAGGCCGCCAACCGGGCGAAGAAGAAACCGAAGCAAGCGGCTCGGCGAAAGACCGCCCGCCGGCGAAAGCGGTCCTGACACGACAGCCCCACGTTCCGCACGGCGGAAACAGCGTATTCCGCGCGGCCGGCTCTCCCGACCCGCCGCGCAGCCCCAACAAGGGCGTTTCAAGCGCGGTGGGTACTCCAGACCCACCCCGCTCACTCGGACATCACTTTTACCGGGCTCAATAGCGCCGCCGAGCGATGAGGATAGCCGAATGACCGATCAACCCACCCTGAAACTGGGTCTGCCCAAGGGAAGCCTCCAGCGCGCCACGCTCGACCTCGTGGCCCGCGCGGGATACGACGTGGAGGAGACCCAGCGCACCGACATCCGCCGAACCTCGGACCCCGACCTGCTGGTCATCCTGTTCCGCGCCCAGGAACTGTCGCGCTACGTGGCCGACGGCGTGCTCGACGCCGGCCTGACGGGCAAGGACTGGATCGCCGAGAACCGGTCCCGCGTCCGCGTGGTCCGCGACCTCTTCTACGCCAAGGCCCACAGGGTGCCCGTCCGGTGGGTCCTGGCCGTGGCCGACGAAAGCCCCGTCAAGCGCCCCGAGGACCTGGAAGGCGGCCTGGTGGCCACCGAACTCGTGGGCGTCACGCGGCGGTATTTCAAGCGGCTCGGTATCGGGGTCAAGGTGGAGAGTTCCTGGGGCTCGACCGAGATCAAGGCCCGCTTTCCCGGTGTCGACGCCATCGTCGACGTCACCGAGACCGGGTCCACCCTGCGGGCTAACCGGCTCCGCGAGGTGGACACGGTCATGGAGTCTAACACCCAGTTCATCGCCAACCGGGAGGCCTGGAAGGACCCCTGGCGGCGCGACAAGATCGAGAACCTGGCCATGCTGCTCCAGGGCGCCATGGACGCCAGGGAGATGGTCGGCCTGAAGATGAATGTCCCGGCGAAGTTGGAAGACACGATCAAGGCCATGCTCCCGGCGGAGCGCAGCCCCACCGTGAATCACCTGGCCGAGACCGAGTGGTTGGCGTTTGAGGTGGTGCTCCCGGCCGCCAGGGAACGCGAACTCGTGCCCCAGTTGAAAAAAGCCGGCGCCACCGGTATTATTGTCTATCCGCTGAACAAGGTCATTCACTGACCCCCTTGTGGGCGTATGACGACGCCGGCCTTGTCCCCAGTACGGACCTGTATGGGCCCGGCGCGTAAGGAATCGTGGGAGCACGTCATGGCTTCGGTCCCGACCGTGACAAGGCGCTTGGCGGTTATGGTGGCCGTCGCTCTGGCGGGGTGTGCCGCCCATGCCCCGTCCGCCGTCGAGTCCGTGCGGAGCCCTGTGGGACCGGCTTCGATGGCCGAGACCTCGCTGGTGGCGGCCGGCGAGCCCCGGCCCCGCGACTGCCTGCCCCCGCCGGCGCCGCTCGAGACGCCCGGCGAGGACCCGGTCGGCCAGGCCCTGCGGCACTACGTCCGGGGCCGGTTGCTGATGACCCGGCAGGAGACGGTCCTGGCGGCGGAGGAACTCCGCCAGGCCGCCCACCTCGTCCCGGACGTCCCCCATATCTGGCTGAACCTGGGCCTGGCCCGATACGATGCCGGCAAGGTGACCGAGGCGGTCGAGACCCTGGACCGGGCGCTGGCCCTGGACCCGACCGACCCGCCGTCGCTGTATTTCCGGGGGCGGATGGCGGGGGCGCGGGGCAACCTGGCCCAGGCCGTCGAGTTCTTCCACCGCCTCGTCCAGGCCACCGAGCCGGGCACGCCGTACCGCATGCTCGGCACGTACCACGTGGCCCGGGCCCAGCAGAACCTGGGGAATGTCGAGGCCGCCGCCTCCGCCTACGAGGCCCTGTTCGAGGCGTTGGCCGAGCCCCAGGCGTTCTTCCGCCGGTATCCGGAACTGTACCTGGTCTATCGCAGCCAGGTCAAACTGCGTGAGCGGCTGGGCCGCCTGCTCCTGGCCCAGGGCCACGCCGGCCGGGCCGTCGACGTTCTCCAGGAGGCCCTGGACGAGCGACCGCGAAACCCCCAACTGCTGGACCTCATGTGCCGGGCCCACCTGGCGCAGCAGCATTACGCCGCCGCCCGCCGATGGGCCGGAAACCTCATCGAGGTGGATCCCGACGGCGGCGAGGGGTATCAGCGACTCGTCGATATCTACAAGGCCGAGGGACGCCTCGACGCCGCCATTCCCGAACTCGAGCGCTACCGCCGCGAGCACCCCGACCATTCGGCCCTGGGCCTGCTGCTGGCGTCGGCATACGAGTCGGCCGGCCGGGAGGACGACGCCGCCGACCTCTACGCCCGGCTGGTCCGGCCGAGTGCCACCGAGGGCGCGGACGTCTCGGCCGCCCTCAAACTCGCCGACATCCACCTGGAGTCCGGCCGGACCGTCGAGGCCCTCGACGCGCTGGCGGCCACCATGGTGGGCGAGGTGGTCCACTCGGCCGTCCTCGTCAAGGCCGCCAAGATCATCGACGGCCTCTCCGAGCCGGTCGAGGTCTATCGGTCGGCCCGCCGGCTGGTGGCCGACGAGGTGGCGCACTATGGCCCGTTCCTGCTGGTGGGGATGCTGGCCGAGGCCGCCGGCCGCGAGGCCGATGCCCTGACCCTGTACGACAAGGCCCTCTCCCGGCAGCCGAAGGCCGCCGTCGTCTACTCCCGGAAGGCCGACCTCCTGATCCGCGACGACCGGCTCACCAAGGCCCTGGCGGTGTACCGGACGGCCGTCCGCGCCGGGCTCGACCTGCCCATCTTCCACCGCAAGATGGGGATGCTGCTGGAGGAACTCGACCGCCTGGACGAGGCGATCGGGGAGTACCGCCTCGCCCTCGAGAAGGCCCCCCGCGACAAGCCGACCGCCTATTTCCTGACGGCGGCCCTGGGGCAGACGGGCCGGTTCGATGAGGCCGTCAAGGTCCTCAAGGGCCTCCTGGCCCATCACCCGAAGGACCTCCGGGCCCACCTCCAACTGGCGGGGGTGTACCTGGCCCAGGACAACCTGGCCGCCGCCGAGGACATCGCGCTGCGGGCCCGCCACCTCCATGCCGACGCCAGCGGTCCGGCCGCCGTGCTGGCCGAGATCCGCTTCCGCCAGGAGCGCTTCGACGACACCATCCGCCTGGCCCGCCAGGTGCTGGAGGCCGAGCCCGACCAGACGTCGATGCGGTTGCTGGTGGCCTACGCCCTGGCCGGCAAGGACGACCTTCAGGCCGCCGCCGCCGAGGTCCGGGCCCTCCTGGCCGCCCACCCCGAGAACGTCGAGTGGCGGTATCTGCTCTCCGGCTTTTACAGCGAGATGGGCGACACCAAGGCCGCCGAGCAGGAACTCGTCCGCATCCTCGACACCCGGCCCGACCACGCCCCGTCCAACAACGACCTGGGCTACCTGTGGGCGGACCGCGGCCAGGACTTGGCGCGGGCCGAGGCCATGATCCGCCGGGCCCTGGAGGCCGACCCCAAGCGGCCGGCCTACCTGGACAGCCTCGGCTGGGTCCTGTACAAGCAGGGACGGTTCCAGGATGCGGTCGGCCTGCTGGAGGAGGCCACACGCCTGGCGCCCGAACTCGACGCCGTCCTCTGGGACCACCTGGGCGACTCGTACTGGCGGCTCGACCGCCCCGACGAGGCCGGGAAGGCCTGGAAGCAGGCCG
>CAYTJE010000157.1:0-7716 GCA_964437855.1 uncultured Anaerolineales bacterium
GCCCAGTACCCCAGGCCGCCGTCCTTCGGCAGGCAGTACCCGCCGATGCCGGGGCCCGGGAAGATGATGTTCGAGTGCGTCGGCCGCACCTTGATCGCCTTGTAGACCTTCGTCAGGTCCACGCCGTTGCGTTCGGCGAACAGGCTCCACTCGTTCAGGAACGCCAGGATGGTGGCCCGGTACGAGTTCTCGACGATCTTCGTGGTCTCCGACTCGATGGGCCGGTCCATGACCGTGAGCGGGTACTCGTCGGTGTTCAGGACGTCGGTGAGGAACCGGACCACGCGCTCGCGGGCCGTCGGCGTGCACCCCGCGCAGACGCGCCAGAAGTCGCGGATGCTGCTGACGTAGTGCCGCCCGGGCATCACCCGCTCGAACGAGTGGGCGAGGACGGGGTCCGTCTCGATGCCGCGCGCCCGGAACGCCTTCCGCATGATCGGCATGGCCACGAACTCGGTCGTGCCGGGCGCCACGGTCGTCTCGATGAGCACCAGGCACTCGGGCGGCACCTTTTCGCCGATGGTCTTCATCGTGGCCTCGAGGGCGGTCATCTCGGTCTCGCCGGTCCGCATGTCGCCCAGGTCGTGCTTCGTGTAATCGCACTGGACGTCCACGACGACCACGTCCGCCAGGCCCAGGCAGTCGCTCGCGAACGTGGCGGTCAGGGTCCCCTTCTCCACGACGCACCGGTGGATCATGGGCTCGACTTCGGGGTCCTCCGCCTTGACGGGCGAGACGCCCCGGTTCAGCAGCGGGATCTTCCAGTAACTGCGCGTCGAGGGCCGCTGGCACCCGATGACCAGTTTCGACGGCTCGCCCGTCTCCGGGTCGGTGGTGTCGGCGATGATGGCGGCCATGACGGCGCCGACGAAGCCGACGCCCATGACGACGACGACCTCCCGTCCCTCGTCGCGGGCCGCCTCGGCCAGGTCCCGGAGCCGCTGCATCTCCGGCCCGTAGGCGGCCTCGTCGGGAATCGCGAACGCCTCGCCCGACGGGCTGACGCTGGTTTCGGCCATGTCGCTCCTTTCGGTTACCTGCCGGCTCGGTCTTCCTACGTCGCGGGCATTCTACCGGCTGACGACGGGGGATGCCAAGATTCATGCCCCCGGGGCCGCGACGGCGCGGCGACCTCCGGTCGCCGGCCGGGCGGGCGCGGGTTTCGCGCGTCCCTGACCTTGCCCCGGCGGGTTGGAATGATGGGGAGGCGCCCCGTTCAATCTGCCGCCGTTCGAGCCGGCGTTGTTCGAGCCGGCTGCGGGAGCAGCCGGACATCCCCCTCTGCCACGGCACGTGCCATGACGGGTCGGGATGCCCCGCCGCTTCCGCGGCGGGCTCGAACGAGGCGCCCGGGCGCTCGATCGGCGGCGCGCGGCGGGCCGGGAGTCCCGCCGCGCGGAACCCACAACGTCGAATGCAAGGAGCCTCCATGCCCCACCGCACCGCGATGCTCACCGCCGTCCTGATGCTCGCCGTCCCCGCCCTCGCCGCCGACGTGTACGTCTCGCCCGCGGGCGACGACGGGGCGGCGGGGACGCGCGAGGCGCCCCTCAAGACCCTGGAAGCCGCCCGCGACGCCGCACGCCGCGCCGGACCCGCCGGCGTCACCGTCCACCTCGCCGCCGGCACGTACGTGCGCGAGCGAACGTTCGACCTCGGCGCGGCCGACTCCGGCACCGACGCCGCGCCCGCCGTCTGGCGGGCGGACCCGCCGCACGGGGCCCATCTCGTGGGCGGCCGCATCCTGCCGCCCGACCGCTTCCGGCCGCTGGGGAAGGACGAGGCCCGGCGCATCGCGGGTGCCGCCCGCGACAAGGTCCGGGCCTTGGACCTCGCCCCCCTCGGCATCACGGATTTGGCGGACCCGCCCGACACGTACCGCACCACCGGCGGCCTGCCGGAACTCTTCTACAATGACCGTCCCATGACCGTCGCCGGCTGGCCGAACGACGGCTGGGTCACCATCGAGAAGGTCCTCGACCGCGACGGCGTCTTCGTCGCCGGCGAGGACCGCATGCGGCGGTGGGACCTCGCGCGCGGCGTCTGGCTCCACGGGTACTGGTGCCACGACTGGTCCGACGAGACGATACGCGTGAAGGCCCTCGACCCGGCCCGGCGCGCCGTCACCCTGGCCGCCGAACACCGGTACGGCATCGGGCCGTCCAGTTCGTGGAACAAGACGCCGCGCCGGTACCGGGCGGTGAACGTGCTGGCGGAACTCGACGCCCCCGGCGAGTACTACCTCGACCGCCGGGACGGCCGGCTCTACTTCTACCCGCCCGGGCCGATGAAGGACGCGCGCATCGTGCTCGGCCTGCTCAAGGGTCCCATCGTCCGCCTGCGCGACGCCTCGCACGTGACCGTCCGCGGCCTGACGGTCGAGGGCGGCCGGGGCGACGGCGTCGAAGTCCGCGGCGGGGCGGGCAACACCGTGGCCGGATGCCTGGTCCGCAACCTCGCCGGCGACGGCGTCGCACTCTCCGGCGGCACGGCGAACCGCGTCGTCGCGTGCGACCTGTACGGCCTTGGCCGCAGCGGCATCCGCCTCCGCGGCGGCGACCGCAAGACGCTCACCCCCGCCGGCCTCGTCGCCGAGAACAATCATATCCATCACTTCGCCCGCCTCCAGCGGACCTACGCCGCCGCCGTCCACATCGGCGGCGTCGGAAACGCCATGCGGCACAACCTGATCCACGACGCCCCCCACGCCGCCGTCCTCTACGGCGGCAACGAGCACGTCATCGAACTGAACGAGATCCACCACGTGGCCCTCGAAACCAGCGACGTCGGCGCCCTCTACACCGGCCGCGACTGGACCAGCCGCGGCAACGTCGTCCGCCACAACTTCATCCACAGCCTGACGAGCCAGGGCTCCGTCGGCACGATGGGCGTGTACCTGGACGACTGCGACTCCGGCGACCGGATCGTCGGCAACGTCTTCTACCGGGCCGGACGGGCCGCCTTCATCGGCGGCGGCCGCGACAACCTCGTCGAGAACAACCTGTTCGTCGACTGCGAGGCCGCCGTCCACCTGGACGCGCGCGGCACCAGCCGCATCACCAACGGCAAGGGCGGCAGTTGGGACCTCCTGGCCAAGGCCGAACGTGTCGGCTACGACCGGCCGCCCTGGTCCGAGCGGTACCCGCGCCTCGCGCGCATCATGAGCGAGAAGTGGCAACTGCCGGAGGGGAACGTGGTCCGCCGCAACATCGCCCTCGGGTGCGAGAAGTGGCTGAACCTCGGCGGCGGCATGAAAGCGCACCTGGACCTCGTGCGCTTCGAGCATAACCTGACCGACGGCCCGGCCCAGACGGTCACCGACCCCCGCCGCATCATGCGCGAGGTCCGCCTCCGCCCCGAGGACCTGGCCAAGGTCCCCGGTTTTGAGAAGATCCCGTTCGAGCGAATCGGCCTGCGGCGGAGTGCGTACCGCCCGGACCTGCCAGGCGAGCCGGCAACGAAGCCGCCCGCAGACGAAGAGCCGAAGATGAAGCGCCTGCCGTTTCCGGTGCCGTGACGCGCCGTTTCGTTTTGCGCGGCGGGCAGTCTTGCCCGCCGCGTGAGATGCGGGTGGCATGGCCACGCTTGCGTGGCCATGGGGCTAGCGCGGCGGGCAGTCTTGCCCGCCGCGTGAGAAGCGGGTGGCATGGCCACGCTTGCGTGGCCATGGGGCTAGCGCGGTGGGCAGTCTTGCCCGCCGCGTGAGATGCGGGTGGCATGGCCACGCTTGCGTGGCCATGGGGCTAGCGCGGCGGGCAGTCTTGCCCGCCGCGCGGTGCCCAAGACTGGCCACCGCGCCATATCTTCACCCTGACCCCATCCCTCTCCCGTCAAGGGAGAGGGGGAACACGGGCCGATGCGCCGTCGCCAACACGCGCTCCCCATGGGCCCGACCATCCGGTACAATGCGCCCCGGGAGGTGACCCATGCGCATCGCAGCCATCGCATTGACCGTTCTCGTGGCCGTTTCTTCCGCCACAGCCGCCGAGTGGACCGCCGGCGCCGCCGGCATGCCGGAACCGGTGCCCTACGTGAAGCCGAAACCCGAGTGGGACCGGTTCCTGGTCCTCGTCTGGCAGTACAAGACGAACGTCGAGAGAGACCTGCCGCTCTACCGCGAGGCGTACCTGCGCGGGTTTCACATCGACCGCGGGGCGGGGCGTGAAGGCCGCGTCGCCTTCGCCCGCCGCACCGCGATGCCCTACTACAACGACCACGCCGCCGACAAGGGGTACCTGCACCTCACGCCCCGTACGGGTCGCGAGAAGGTCCTGCGGAAGCGCACCCTCATCCCCCGCCCCTGGAGCCTGGCCGAGGCGAAGACCATGCGGGCCATGAAGGACCACCTGAAGCGGAACGTCGCCGTCACCCGCCGGGGGCCGGTCGTCGGCTACGCGTTCGACGACGAGGTCAGCCTGGGCTGCTTCAACTCGCCGGCCGAGGTCGATGCGTCGCCCGCCTCCGTCGCGGCGTACCGGAAGTGGCTCGCGCGGACCTACGGCACCGTGGAGCGGCTGAATGCCACGTGGGGCACGTCTTACGAGGCGTTCAGCGAGGCGGAACCCGTCTCGTTCGAGCAAATCCGCGGCCGGCACACGAAGCCGCCCTTCAGCAAGTGGAACCTGTCGCGCTGGATGGACTGGCGCCGCTACATGGACACCCAGTTCGCCGACTGCCTGGCCGCCCTGACCCGTTACACGAACACGCTCGACCCGGAGACGCCGGCCGGCTTCGTGGGCGGCCAGCAGCCCTCGCCCTACGGCGGGTACGATTATTCCAAAATATGTAAGGTCGTCCAGTGGATCGAATCGTACGACATCGGCGGCACGAACGAGATTCTGCGGTCCCTCTGGCGGTGGCCCGAGCGCCGGCCGCACGTCCAGACGTGGTTCTCGCGCGGCAACGCTCGGGCCGACGCCTGGTTCCTCTGGTACTACCTGGTGCACGGCAACCGCGGCGTCATCGCCTGGCCGGAGCGCGGCGGCGAGTCGTGGTTCCACTGGAAGGGCGAGGGGCTTGCCCCCTTCATCGCCGAGAACGCCGACACCCTCCGCGAGGTCCAGGGCGAGGTCTCCCGCCCCATCCTGGACCCCGAGGCCCGCCTCGACGCCGACCCCATCGCCGTCTACTGCTCGCACCCGTCGGTCCAGGCCTCGTGGGCCATGGACGTGGTGCCGCACCGGGGCACGTGGCCGAACCGCTCCTCCAGCCTCGACAACGCGTGCCAGACCCAGGCGAAGAACCGCGTGGCCTGGTTCAAACTGCTGGAGGACTGCGGGTACCAGTACACCGTGGTCACGGGCGGGCAGGTGGCCGGCGGCGTGCTTCAGGAGGGGTTCCGCGTGCTGATCCTGCGGCGGGCCGTCTGCCTCTCGGACGCCGAGGCCGCGGCCATCCGCCGGTTCGTCCAGGCCGGCGGCACGGTCATCGCCGACCATCTGACGGGTCTCCTGGACGGCCGCGGCGCGGGCCGCGCCGGCGGCGGCGCGCTCGATTCGCTTCTAGGCATCCGCCGGGACGAATCAAAGGGATATCTCGATGGTACATCCATCGCCGAAATCAACGGCGAGAAGTACGACCGCCCCCTGATGCAGCGGCTGGCCTATGGCGGCGCCCTCCGCCACCGCGGCATCGTGGTGGTCGAGCGCGGCACGCGGGCCGACACCGGCGCCGGGGCCGCGGCCGCCGACCGCGTCGCAGGCGCCGACGTCCGTATCACCCGCCCCGCCGGCAAGGGCCGGGCCGTGTATCTGAACCTGACGCCCGTGGCCTACAACGACCTGGGCGAGCGGTTGGGCAAGTTCGGCCGGGCGTGGCGCGACATCGTCTCGGGCCTCATTCGGGAGGCCGGCCTGGAGCCGCGCGCCCGCGTCCTCGACGCCGGCGGCGAACCCGTCCCGATGGCCGAGACGCTCCTCTGGCGGCGGGGCGACCGCGTCTGCCTCTGCGTCGTCAAGAACCCGCCGCGCGAGGCCGCCACCTCCGGCGCGGGGAGCCTTGAGGGCACGTTCGGTGCACCCCAGGACGTGGCGATCCGCCTCGCCCGGCCCGCCCGCACCATCCGCAACCTCCGCACCGGCCGGGACCTGCCCGACGGCGCGGTCCTCCGCGTCCGCTGGAACCCGTGGGAGGCCCTGGTCTTCGAGATGACCTTTTAGCGCCGCGCGCCATGCGGGAGGACGAGCCGCGATCGTAAGATCGCGGGTACTCCCCGGCGGCGACGATCCTCGAGCCGGAAGATGCCCGCCATCTTACCCGCCTTCGCCAAAGGCTACGGCGGGGCAGGCGATGGCGGCTCGACACCGGCGCAACCAGGCGCGGAGGCGCGCCGCACCGGCGCGCCTCCGCGGGTCGGCCTGGACCGACGCCGCCCGTACGGGCCGGGCGACCCGGCGCTGTGGGTGAATTACCGCCGCCTCCCGCGCTGCCGCAGGCGCCCCCAGGCCGTCAGGGCCGCCCCCGCCAGCAGGAGGCCGAACGCCGCCGGCTCGGGCACCTGAGGCACGTCGTCGCGGACGCGGATCACGTCGTTGCCGCAGCCCCACGTGATCTGGGCGGCCCAGTGTTCGGGCGACTCGTCCAGGCCCAGCACGCTCGGGTCGAACGTGTACTGGAGCAGCCAGGTGCCGTCTTCCACGCCCCCGTAATCGAACACGTCGGCCTCCAGGTCGGCGGTGCCGAGCCGTTGGGCGGGGCCGATCGCGCCCGAGACGGCGAAGCCGCCGACGATGTCCGGGACCGCCGCGTCCGGGCCGTAGTCGTTCGGCCGGAGGCGCGTGTCGTCGCGGTAACTGCGCGAGTGGTCCTGGATGCCGGTCACGTCGTCGTCGCCCTGGAGGCGGTAGACGGAGCCGGCCTCCAGGCCCTGGTACAGATCCGATGTCACGATGGCAAACGTCTGGTCGTCGGCGGTGACCATCAGGTCGCCCAGGTACCACGTGTTGCCGGCCACGTCGGTCGACGGGTTGGCGCTGCTGACGAGCAGCACCTGGACCTGGTCCGGCACGATGCGGACGTACATCTCCTCCAGGTCGAAGCCCTCGCCGGTCGACCCGCCGGGGCTGGGCTGGTAACCCACGCCGCCGGGGTAGTCGATAGGCGCATAGTCGTTGGCAATCGTCATCCATGTTGACCCATCGGAAGTATTCGCCTGGTTCGGTTGGGTGAAGGGCGTCAGGCCCCATCCCGGCACCTGCCCGTCCGGGTCGACCAGGTCGGCCAGCGTGGTGCCGGCGGCCAGCAGGTGCACCATGACGGCTACCATTAGGGCTTTGCGCATGCTCATCTCCTTCAGTGGACTGGGGGTCCGTTTTCCGACTGTCGGGCCGTGCTGCTAAGGGTGCGTGTAGGGAGGTCGGCGACCGGCGGCCTCGCGGAACCATGTAAAAGGCTAATCCGGAAGGCCGACCGGTCAAATCGGCCGGCCCCGGCGGAGGGGCCGGGCCTGGGGTGGAGACGCCCGGCAGGGGACGAAAAGCGCCCTTAAAGGCCGAAAAACGGGGATTTCGCGCCGCCACGCGGCCGCCCGGGCAACCGGCGGCGGCCTTCAGGTCCCTTGCCCACCCCGTGCGCGCACCCGGCCGAAAGGAGGTGAAAAAGTGGGTTCAACGCCCAATACCGGGGACGCTCACGCTCCGGAAGCCGGCCCCGCCGGCGGCCGACCCCTGGGGGAGATTCCATCTCCCCCAGACCCCCTCGGCCCATGCCCAACGCACG
>CAYTJE010000158.1:0-7709 GCA_964437855.1 uncultured Anaerolineales bacterium
GATCCCGCGCGGCGGCGATCCCGCGCGGCGGGTCTCCCGACCCGCCGCGCACAACCGTAATGCGAAACGGCGCGCGCCGCGCAAGCGCGGCGGCGATCCCGCGCGGCGGCGATCCCGCGCGGCGGCGATCCCGCGCGGCGGGTCTCCCGACCCGCCGCGCACAACATCGCGCCGCCGCGTCACGAGATTGCCACGTACTCCTTCGCGTAGTCGAACCGCTTTGGCCGGACGCGGAACTGCATCGCCACAAACAGCGTCAGCAACCCGATTCGCCCCACGAACATGGTCACGACCAGAAGCATGCGCCCGAACGTATTCAGCAGCGGCGTCATGCCGGTCGAGAGGCCGACCGTCGCAAAGGCCGACTGCGTCTCGAACAGGGCGTCGAGGAAGGTGAAGTCGGTCCCGTCGCGGACGCCCCAGGCAGCCAGGGCCATGCTCGTCAGGGCCACCCAGGCGACGCCGACGGCCAGGATGGCCAGGGCCCGGCGAACCGTTTCGGGCGGGATCTGGCGCTTGAAGACCTGGACCGACGGCCGGCCCCGCAGCGCCGCCCACACGCCGCACAGCACCACCGCCACCGTCACGGTCTTGATGCCCCCACCCGTGGACCCGGGCGAGGCGCCGATGAACATCAGCACCACGGTCAGGAACTTGGTGGGCGGTCCCAGGCGGGGGGTGTCGGTCGTGTTGAAGCCGGCGGTGCGGGCCGTGGTGGCCAGGAACCAGGCCCCGCCGGCGCGCTGGAGCCACGTCCGGCCCAGGGGCGAATCCGCCGACGCCGCCGGCCGGCCGGCCTCGTCCGGCCCGACCGCCGTCCGCCGCCAGGCGTCGTCCCGGCCGGGAAACGTCTCCAGCACCAGCGCCAGCGCCGTGCCGCCGACGAGCAGGATCACCGTGGCCGTCACCGCCAGACGCGTCTGAAGGGTCATCCGCCTCTTCACGAGCGGCACCCGGTTTCGCACGAGCAGCCGGTACCGCACCATGCGGGCCAAGTTGTAGAGGACGGCGAACCCGATGCCGCCCGAAATGATCAGCAGCGGGAAGACCAGGTTCACCTGCCAGGCCGACCGATAGGCCGTCATGCTGTCGGCATACAGGCAGAACCCGGCGTTGCAGAACGCCGACACGCTGTGGAAGATGCTGTAGAAGATCCGCTCGCCGAGGGGGACGGCGTCGGCGGTGGCGGTGTGGTCCCAGAGGCCCGAGAGGAGCAGCGCCCCGACGGCCTCGACGGCGAGCGTGGTCAGGAGGATAAAGGTCGTGAGCCGCCCGATCTCGGCCCGCAGGTCGTGCGTGAACGCCTCGCGCAGCACCAGGACCTCGCGCACCCGCATGCCCCGCCACATGAACAGGGCGAAGACCGAGGCGTACGTCATCAGCCCAAGACCGCCCAGTTGAATGAGCACCAGGATGACGTACTGCCCGAACCGCGACCAGTGGGTGCCCGTGTCGACCACGATCAGGCCCGTCACGCACACGGCGCTGGTGGCCGAGAACAGCGCGTCGGTGAAGGTGGTGGGGGCCTCGCCCCGCGCCGTCGCCGCCGGCAGCAGCAGCAGCCCCGTCCCGATACTGATGAGCGTCAGAAACGAGCCGACGATCAAGAGCGCCGGCCGGACCTTCATCATCGCCAGGAACTGGTGCAACTCGACCAGCCGGGCCACGATGCTCAGCACGATGGCCGCATGCACACCCCGCAGAAGCACCGGCTGCGGGTCCGACACCGGGGCCAGGTGAATGACCGCCACAAAGGCCGCGAACGCCCCCGTCAGGAAGAACTCGAACCACCGGAACCGCAGCAGGGCCAGGCGGTGGCGGGCCAACGCCAGGCGGACCAGCGGGTCCAGCAGCATCCCGACCAGCGCCACCCATTCAATCCCGTGGAGCACGTCCCGGCCCTGGCGCGGCACCTGGAAGCCGTACTCGAGGATCAGGCTGCCGGCGGCCAGAATGATGATCGGCAGCAGCGCCGTGACCAGGTACGGCCGGGCGCGCTGCAGCAGGCTCTGCGAAAGGTCGGGGGACGGGCGTCGGCCGGGCATGGGTCCTCGGCTCTCTGCGTGTCCGTGCGGCTTGCCGGCCGCCTCGCGTCCGTCCGTGGCGGCCGAAAACCCATTAGCGCCGTGTCGTGCGGGGCAGGCCGGAGCCTGTCCCGAGTGCCGCCGGAGGATACCCGCCGCGCAGCCGCAAGGATAGTCTTTCACACGCGGCAGGTGCTCCAGGTCCACCGCGCGGAGCAGCGACGCAGCGCCGCCGTAGTCGGCTCGACAAAGCGGCTCTCACTTCTTGCCCCCCAGCAGTCTGACCTCGTGCAAGCACAACCCATAACGGCCGCCGGGAGGATTGAACGTCAGTTTGACGCCGTTCCACCCGCGACTGAAGTTCGCGGAATAACACAACCACAACGTCCGGCCGTCGCCGCTGATGAATTTGCTGGGAAAGTTCAGAAAGTACGCCTGCTCGCCGAAGTCTTTCATGTAACAGACCATCCGCCACGGACCGGTGATCCGGTCCGCCTCCAGGATGTAGGAATCCATCTTGGCCACGGTCGGCCAGCCGTCGGTGATGCACATGAGATATTTCTTCAGGCCGGGCACCCAGGTAGCCGTCGTGCACCCCATGTGATTATTCCACTCGATCAGCGGTTTGATCTTGTTGAAATCACCCGTCCAGACCGGCTCGCCGTCCCTGTCGCGGCCGGCGAAGAATTCATACGCCTTGAGGTCGTTGATCGTTTCGGGCGAGGGCTTGACGCGCGCCAGGTAGACCTGGTCGGCGGAGATCCAACTCAGGTTGGCGTGATCGAAATCGGAATCGCACGGTCCTTGCCTCTGAAACGATTCGCCGGGCGGCCCCGGCTTGATGCATGGGCGCGGCTCGGGGTCGTTCTCCTCGGCACCCATGCCGAGCAGGTACGCCTTGCCGTCCGGCGAGTGCTCCATATTCTTGCCGAAGTCCACGAAGTGCGGCGCGCCCATCTTCACCGGGCCGAGGTATTCGGCCGGCTCGGGAAAGAGCGGCCTGGCGGGCGAATGCGGCGAGGGCGCCCACGTCTTGCCGAGGTCACGCGAAATCTGGAACCCCGGCATCGGCCCCAGGTTCGGCCAGTTCCACCTGAATCCTTTGTGCATGGTGCGACCGGCCGGCCCGAGACAGTACGTGCCGTAATACCAGATGCCGTCGTGCACCAGCGACCCGCAGGGATACCGCCCGTTGTAGGGTTTGGCGCTGGCTACCTTGGGAGGTGACGTGTTCCTGATGACCAACTTCAGGGGATCGTCACCAATCATCACGGCGTGCCCCGTACGGGCATTCTCGCCGCGGCCGGAAGAACACCCGACCCCATCGGTCTTGCCGTCGGTCCACGGCGAATACAGGTTCCCGTCCGCCGCCCAGGAAGGGTAAAACGTATCGCCACAATGATAGTCGCTGTGGCGGCCGGTGAAGTAGATCCCGGTCAGCGTCTTCGATGGCTCAAACGGGCAGCCCTCGGGAACCTGGGACTTCCAGCGGAACCCCCTCTCCGCCTCTCCCGCCCCGGCCGCGCCGCCGAGGACCAACACCCCGGCCAGGACGCACCCGACCACCGGCGATCGTGCGGTAAACCGAGCCAACGCCGTTCTCCTTCCGGTGAGGTTGCCCTCGTCGCCTGTACGCCCCGGCCGCCCGAGGCCTTTCCGACGATTCTACCGCCATCGCGGGGATCGGCAAGGGCTTCTTCGGCTCCGGGCGGAGCAGGCGGGGACGGGCCGGCCCCCCGGGGCGACGGGCGTGTGGCCGGGGGCCGTTCGAAGTCGGCCGCGGCCGCCTGTCAAGCAGCGGCGCCGGAGCCGCTTACGACGGCTCGCGGCTGGTGGCGCTCGGCGCCGGCTCGGGCGCCTCCTCACCCAGCAGGCCCATGTTCTCCAGGGCCAGGGCGAGGCTGGCCTCGACGGCCTCCTCGTCCGGGTGACGGTCCAGGGCCTTGCGGTACTGTTCGACGGCCATCGGCCACAGGCCCCGGTCGGCGTAGACCAGGCCGAGGCGGTAGTGCAGGTCCACGTATTCGGGTTCGATGTGGACGGCGCGGTCGAGGGCGTCGGCGGCCTGGTCCAGCCGGCCCATTTCCCACGCCGCCAGGCCCAGTTTCACCAGTGCCCGGACGTAGGTGGGGTTGATGGCAACGGCGGCCTGGAACTGCTCCAGCGCGTCCTCCACCCGGCCGGCGCTCTTCAGGAGCAGGCCGTAGCGGTACCGGTAGTCGGCGAAATCCGGGTGCGCCTGGACGGCGTCGGCGTGGTCGCGGAGTTCGGTCTCCAGGACCTCCTCGGGCCGGAGTTCCTCGACCACGGGTTCCAGGACGGCGGCCGGCATGTCGAGTTCCCGCCCCATGGCCGACGACATCGCCGACCGCATCATCAGCCGCGACACCTCCCGGTACAGCCGGCCGGACCCCGGCGCGATCTCGCACGCCAGGTCGATCATCTCGTCGGCGTCGCGGTCCCGGCCCGCCTGCCGGTACGCCACCGCCAGGCCCGCGTAGGCCTCCAGGTAGGTGTCGCTGATGCGGATGGCCCGCTCCAGGCAGTGGACGGCCTCGTCGGCCCGACCCCGCTCGACCATCACCTGGCCGCGCAGCACCAGCGCGTCGAGGTACCGCGGATTCAGCGCCAGGGCCTGCTCCAGGTGATAGTCGGCGGCGTCGAGGTCGCCGCCGGCCGCCAGCAGCCGGGCCGCACGGAAGTGCATGTCCGGGTAATCCGGATGGGCGTCGAGGACGCGGCGGAGTTCCGTCAGGGCCTGCTCGGCAAGGCCCTCGTCCTCGAGGCAGTCGGCCAGGCGGGTCCGGGCCTCCCAGTTGTCGGGTTCAACGATGATGGCGTCCTGGTACTCTCGGACGGCCCCCTCCATATCGCCCCGGCGGACGCGGAGCGACGCCAGGGTCATCCGCGTCTCGAAATCCTCCGGCCGGTGCCGCTTCAGGATCTCGTAGTGATGGGCGGCGGCATCGAGGTTCCCCGCCACGACCTCCAGGGCCGCCAGCCGCTCGCGGGCCGCCACGTGTCCCGGATCGGCCGCCAACGCCGACCGGTAGGCCGCCGACGCCGACGCCGCCTCCCCCTGCCGCTCGTGCAACTGCCCCGTCACGTAGTGGACGGTCGCGGGATGGGCGTTGCCCCGGGCCACCTGGTCCAGGACGGCGACCGCGCCGGCGGGGTCGCCCAGGTCGCTCTTGACGGCGGCCAGGGCCACGCGGGCGTCTTCCAGGTTCGGATCGAGCCGGACCGCCTGCTCCAGCGCCTGGCCGGCGGCCCCGAGCCGACCCAATTCCATCTGCTTCAGTCCCAGCGCCAGGAGCAGGTCCGGTCGCCGCGGATGCGCCTCGACCTGCGCCTGGATGGCCTCCAGCGACGTATCGCTCGGCGACTGGATGAACTTGCTCAGGTACCCGGCGAACTCGCCGGCCAGGCCCCGGCCAAGGAGTCGGAGGAGGTAACTCACCCGTCACCCCCTTCCCCGGCGCGGGAGGCCGGTCCGGCGGCGACCGCCTGGCGGGCCTCCTCGCTCTCGGCGCCCAGTTCCAGGGCCCGGCGGTAGGCGTCGGCGGCCTCCTGCGGCCGGCCCTGGCCCTGAAGCAGCCGACCCAACCGGACCTGCACGTCGGGCCACCCCGGCCGCAGCGACGCCACCTGCCGGCACCGCTCGGCCGCCCGCTCGGCCTTGCCGGACTTCTCGTACAGCCGGACGGCCAGCAGGCACGCCTCCACGTAGTTCGGGTTGATGGCGATGGCCTGTTCGGCGGCCTCGATGGCCCGGTTGACCTCGCCGAGTTCCTCGGCAATCAGGCTCAGGCCGAAGTACAGGTCGGCGTGCCTCGGCCGCCCCGGTACGGGTCCGTATGGATCGGCCGAGAGGCGGACCAGCGCCCGCCGGGCCGCCCGCAACGTCTCACGCCGCGCCGCGCCGGGCGACCCTTTGCGCGGGATGAGGGCCTCGGCCACCTCCGGGTCGCGGAGCACGATCTGCTCGACGGCGGCCGCTCGACGCGACGGCTGCGGCGGCCGGCGAGCCGGACGCGACCCCGCATCGGCCCTCGCCCCCTCCCCCAGCCGAAGCAGCCATTCCAGGTCCTCGCCCCCCCGGCCGGCCAGCCGAACCGCCTCGCGAAGGGCCTCGACCGACGCCGCCGTCCGACCGGCCGCCCCACGCGCAAACGCCAGGTCACGCACGTACTCGAAGCGGCCGGGGTCCCGGTCGACGGCACGGTCCAGGTGCCGGAGCCCGGCCTCCCACCGGCCGGCCCCGCACAGAAGCAGCCCCAACAGGTGATGCAGGCGGGCGGGACGGTCGGCCCGCCCCAGCCCCCGCTGGAGCGCCTCGCGGGCCTGGGCGAACCGGCCGGCCCGCGCCAGCCACGCCGCCAGACGACCGTGCGACCGGGCACGCTCCGGCTCGGCGCACACCAGGTCGCGCAGCCGGGACTCCTTCCGGTAATCGTGTCGGCGTTTCGGGTCGTGCGCGGTCATGGTTTCCTACGGCACAATGAGCGTATCGAAGCCGGCCCGGCGGAGCCGACCGGCCAGCGAGGCCGCCCTCGAATACGTCCGCTCCCGGCCCACCTGGACCACCGTCAGGGTCCGCCCGCTGCGTCGGACCCGGGCCAGGCGCGGGGTGAACCCGGCCGAGCGAACCTGCCGGGCCTGCGCCCCCGCCGTGGCCCGTGTCGAGAACGCCCCCGTCTGCACCCGGAAGGCGTCGGCCGCGGCATACCGGGCGGCCTGCCGAGCGGCCGCCGAATCCGGGTAGTGCGCCATCAGGTACGCCAGGTACCGTCTCCCCTTCTCCCAGTGCCCCAGCCGCTGAAGGGCCACGCCCGTCCGCAGCAGGACCAGCGGCACGGGGGTGGCCTCATGGGGGTCCTGGAGGACGGCGGCGTAGTGCTTGACGGCCTCGGCGTCGTGGCCCTCCTCGTAGTACACGTTCGCCAGCGCCACGCGGGCGAACTGGTCGATGGGCGGCCGGGCGCCCGCCCCGATGGCCCGCAGAAAGTCGGCCTTGGCCTCCGGACGCCGCGACAGGTGCACCAGCGCCTGGCCCCGGTAATAGTACACCTCGCCCCGGTCCGGCGAGTCCGGGTCCGACCGCAGGTACCGGGTAAAGTCTTTGACGGCCCGGCTCCACCGGCCGGCCTCGAGCGAGGCGTAGCCGGCGTCGAACGCGGTCCGGTCGGCCCGCCGATTCTGCGCGCAGCCGCTCGCCAAGGCGAGCAGCAGCCCCACGGCCGCCACCAACGCCAGAAACCGGACCACGAGGGCCCACCGGTTCGTCAGGACGCACTGCATGGGCGGTTCCGAATGCATGGGGCCGACACGGCCCCACGGCCGCGGCCGGCGCAGCCGAACACCCCCCTATACCTCTACGGGCTCCTGGGGGTAACATCGGCCCGCCGACCGAGGGGTCTTCAGACAAAAGCGGCGGCCGTTGACACTTTATCGGACGTGGGGAGAGCACCCGCCGTTCGAGCCGCGACCGGCCTCGCGCCCCATGTTCGAGCCGCGACCGCAAGGTCGCGGGGCCGTGCGAATGGCGGCGCGAGTTTTGCACGCCAAGATCGGGCCGCGGATGAAGGTACCCGCCCGTACGGGCGGCTCGGTGCGCGCGGCCGGCTCGCGATATCGCGCGGTGCCCAGTCTTGGGCACCGCGCGGCGGGCAAGACTGCCCGCCG
>CAYTJE010000159.1:0-7706 GCA_964437855.1 uncultured Anaerolineales bacterium
GCCAAACTGCACGGCTTCTGGCGGACCGTGGACGACGACGCCGACCCCAACCGCCGCTGGACCGCCTGGAACAAGATGTTCAGCGGGGCCCTGTTCAAGGGGTTCGAGCAACTCGACCTGGAAGACGAGGACGCGGCGGGGGGGTGAAACCGCGGGGAGCGCGGTGGAGACTTCCCGCGCGGCGGGTCTCGGCATACGCCTCCGTATGGACCGACCCGCCGCGCGCCGAGCGCAGCGAGTCGAGCGGGGAAATCTCGTCGTCAAGCCCAACCTGCCATCAAACAGCACGACGAGATTTCTCCACTCGGGCCCTTCGGGCCCTCGGTCGAAATGACACTCGGGCTTCAGCGCGCTGCGCCGCCGAGTCCCCGCGATCTGACCCGCCTTCGCCAAAGGCTACGGGGAGGCAGGCGATCGCGGCTCGGGGCGCGATGCATCCGGAGATACACCGCGCGGGAAGGTGTAAGCGTTCGGCCGCACCCGCGGCCGGCTCGGGAAGCGGCGCGTCTCTACGGCGTGATGATGCCCGGCCCGGGGCCGGCTTCGCCCGGTGCGGGACCGCCCGCGCCTTCTGTGCCGGCCTCGCCGGTGCCGGGGGCGGCGGCTGAGGCCGGCGCCTCCCGGTCCGCGCCCGCGATGGCCTGGAAGATCGCCTCGTTCATCCGCCGCATCAGGTCCGCGTAATCGGCCTGGGCCTGGCTGAACGCCTTGACCGTCTCGTTGGCGACCACCGTGTCTCGCAAGGTGTCGAGGTTCCGCTTTTCCTCGACCTCGACCGGCTCGCCCTTCTGTTCCTTCTCTTGGATGGCGGTGGCGGTCTGGTTGTACGCTTCCAGGGCCTTGGTGGCCTCGGGGTCCTCGCGGACCTTGGCGTCGGCCTCGCGGAGCCGCCGGTAATACGGATGCTTGCGGATGCGCTGGCCCAGGCGGCGGGCCTGTTCCAGGATATCGTCCATCGATTCGTCGGCCATCGGGGGCTCCCTGTGTTGCGGGTTCGCTCGGTGACGGTGCCATCCACCGCTCCCACCACCCTACGGCGCGGGCGGACCCAAAACAACCTTCCGTCCAGGTTGCTGAATTGATACCCGCCCCCGCAGGCCGTATACTGGCGGCTTACCTAATACTACAACAACGCTATCTCGCGCGGCGGGTCTCGGCATACGCCTCCGTATGGACGCACCCGCCGCGCCGCCCAAAAGACGCCCTTTCGCGCGGTGGGCACTCCAGACCCACCGCGCGAGAGGCGCACATAGCGTTGTCGTGCTAACCCCGATGCAAGCGAGCCCGTATGACCACACGCGATACGATTCTCAAGACCATGCGGTCGCACCACTACCACCCGATGCGGCTGCGGCGTCTCGCCCGATTCTTCGACGTGGCCGAGGACGACTACGCCGAGTTCCGGTCCCTGGTCAAGCAGTTGATCCGCGAGGGCGAGATCCACGAGGTGCGCGGCAAACTGCGCGTGCCCCGCCGCAAGCGCCCCCGAAAGAAGGGCGACCGCACCGTCGAGGGGCGGTTCAGCCTCTCGCAGCGCGGATTCGGCTTCGTCGAACCCGAAGAGGAGAAAGGCGAGGACGCCGAAGCCGGACCCACCGCCGGCGACGACCTCTTCATCCCACCCGGAAAGACCCTCGACGCCGTCACCGGCGACACCGTCCTGGCCGAGGTCGAGGGCAAGGGCGACAAAGGCTACTACGGACGGATCCTGGAGGTCAAGGAGCGCGGCCAGGAGCGGTTCGTCGGCACGGTGCTCTCCGAGGACGGCCGGACCATCGTCCGCCCCGACGGCGGCGTCCTGCTCCAGGATTTCGCCGTCCCCGACGCCTCCAGCGCCGGTGCCCGCCCCAAGGACAAGGTCGTCTTCGAGGTCGTCACCTACGGCCTGAAGGGCGAGACCGGCCAGGCCGTGATCACCGAGGTGCTCGGCCACCGGGGCGACCCGGGCGTCGACACCCTCGCCGTCATCCGCCAGTTCGAGTTGCCGGACGAGTTCGCCGAGGCCGCCCTCCAGGAGGCCCGCCGCGCCGCCGGCCGCATCGACGACGAAGCCCTGCGCGGCCGCCGCGACCTGACCGGCGACACCGTCATCACCATCGACCCGGAAGACGCACGCGACTTCGACGACGCCATCAGCCTCGCCCCCGGCGACGACGGCTCCGTGACCCTGGGCGTCCACATCGCCGACGTCGCCCACTTCGTGCCGGTCGGCTCGCGGCTCGACGCCGAGGCCCGCGAGCGCGGCACCAGCGTGTACCTGCCCACGACCGTCCTTCCGATGCTGCCCGAGACGCTCTCGAACGCCGCGTGCAGCCTCCAGGAGGGGCGCACGCGCCTCGCGAAGAGCGTCTTCATCACGTTCGACCCGGAGGGCGAACCGGGCGGCGTGGACCTCGCCAACTCCACCATCAAGAGCGCGAAACGCCTGACGTACCGCCAGGCCCAGGCCGCCCTGGACGGCCGGGACGACGGCCTGCCGGCCGAGGTGGCCGACCTGCTTGCGGCGATGAACCGCCTGGCCCGCACCCTGCTGGCGCGCCGCCGGCGCCTGGGGTACCTCGAACTCGATTTGCCGGAGGTAGACCTGGAGTTCAACGACGACGGCCGCGTCGTCGACGCCCACCCCGAGGACACGAGTTTCACTCATCGTATTATCGAGATGTTCATGGTCGAGGCGAACGAGGCCGTCGCCCGCGAACTGGAGAAGGCCGGCCTCCCCTGCATGCGGCGCGTCCATCCCGAACCCGACGCCGAGGCGTCCGAACAACTCCAGCACTACGCCACCAGCGTCGGCCACCGCCTGAGCGACCCCACCGACCGCCGGGACCTCCAGAAACTCCTGAACCGGGTACGCGGCACGCCGGAGGCCTACGGCGTGCACCTGGCGGTCCTGCGAAGCCTCCGGAAGGCCGAGTACCGGATGGAGCCGCTGGGCCACTTCGCCCTCGGCTCGTCGGCCTACTGCCACTTCACCTCGCCCATCCGGCGGTACCCGGACCTGACGGTCCACCGGGCGCTCGAGGCGCTCGTCGGGGGCCGCGGGACGGCCAAGGGCCGCCGACGCCGCGGCGACCGCAAAGGGGGCACCCCGACACTGGCCGAGGGATCGCTCGACGACCTCGCCGCCCACTGCTCCCGTACCGAACGGCGGGCCGAGGCCGCCGAGAGGGAACTGACCAAAATCAAACTCCTCGAATATCTCCAGGCCCGAATTGGCGAGACCTTCACCGGCGTCATCACCGGCGTCCAGGCCTTCGGCGTGTTCGTCGAGAACCCCAACCTGCTCGTGGACGGCCTGGTGCACATCGCCAGCCTCGCCGACGACTACTACACGTTCGACCGCAAGAAGTGGCGCCTCGTGGGACGGCGGACCGGCAACGTGCTGCGCGTCGGCACGGAACTGGAGGTCCGCATCGCCGCCGTCGACATCCCCCGGCGACAACTCGACCTCGTCCCCGTCGCCGCCGAACGGAAGCGCAAGGAAGGCGGTGCCTCCGGCGGGAAGAAGGACAAGGGCGGCAAAAAGAAAAGTGGCAAGAAGAAAGGCGGCGGGAAGAACAAATCCAATGGTGGCAGCAAGAAGAAGGTCGGCAAGAAACGCCGCTGAACCGACGCACCGGTGTGGCCCGGCCGGTCTTGCCCGGCCGGGAAGACTGCCGGCCTACGCCTCCTCGTCCTCCGCCTCCATCGCCTCCGTCTCCAACTCCCCTTCCGCCGATTCGGTGAGTTTCTGGATCCGCTGCTCCGCCTCGGCCAAATCCCTGCGGCAAACCTTGATCAGTTCCGCCCCCTCGGCGTAGAGCCGGAGGGAGGCATCCAGCCCCACCCCGCCGGACTCGAGTTGGCCGACGATCTCCTCGAGCCGCGCCAGCCGCTCCTCAAACGTCGGTTCCTTCTCGGCCTTCTTCTTTCGCGCCATGCCATATCCTTGCCTTTCTGTGGCCCGGCCGGTCTTGCCCGGCCGGGAGCACCTGCCAGAGAACTCCCGGCCTTGCCGTGATTGTGTGGCCCGGCCGGCCTCTGTGTGGCCCGGCCGGCCTTGCCCGGCCGGGAGAGGCGCCGGACAACTCCTCATTGTGGAATCGCATCCATCTCCAGAAGAACCCCGTCCATCCCGGCCCAGAAGCGGGCGCTGGACCACGGCCAGTCCGTCGGTGTCTCCGCCAGCCCCCGCCGCACGGGATTATTATGGATGTAGTCGATGGCTTCGCTGATGGCCCGTGTATTCCAGAGGTTCCGATCGAACCCGCCGCCGCTCTGCCAGAACCGGAAGACCTCGCGCTTCCCCTCGCGGACGGTCAGCCGCCTCAGCCACCGCTCGTTTCCCGACTCCTTCAGCTGTTGCTTGGCCTTCCACGACACCGGCCGTTTGAGCGACGCCTGGATGCCTGCCATGTCGTAATCGGGCTGGCGCGGTCTCAAGAGGACATGGACGTGCTCCGGCATGATGACATAGGCGTGCAAATCCATATCTTGATTAGCCCGCGTGTTGCGGAGCGCATCGAGAAACCACTGCCGCCCCTTGTCGTGCGCGAACAGCGGGAGGTCGTGGTAGCAGGAAAAGGTGAGGAAGTGGACGCGCCCGGGTTCATTGTAGGCTTTGCGATTGCGGGTCTTGCGGGGCGACGTTCGCATGATCAGAGCCTACCACAGGATTCCCGGCCGGACAAGGCCGGCCGGGCCACACACGCCATTTGTGTGGCCCGGTTCGTTTGTCCAACCGGGTTGCTCCGATTTCCCGGCCGGACAAGACCGGCCGGGCCACCCAAGAAAGGCTTCCGCGCCGGGCCGGCCAAGCATCACTTACCGCTCGTCGAACAGCGTCGGGCCGGCGTCGCTGCGCTTCGTGCGCTTGCGCCGGGTGCCACCGGCGGCTTGCTGTTGTATGGCCCGGCCGGTCTTGTCCGGCCGGGAGATGCGTCCCCGTGTACCACGTCCGGCCTTGTTCCCCTGTGCGGCGCCATCGTCGGCCACCCGGCTCGCCAGGTCCCCCTGGGCCAGGTGCGTGTGCAGGAGGTCGCCGGGGCGGGCGTCGGCGGCCCGCTTCAGCGTCTCGCCCGTCCGCGCCAGGACCGTCCGGCTGTAGCCGCGCGCGAGGACGCGGTCGGGGTTCAGGTCCTGGAGCCGTCCGGCGAGCCGCTCCAGCCGGGCCCGCCAGCGATACTCCAGGAGGGTCCGGCCGGCGGCGGCAAGGCGATGGCCGGCCATCCGCAGCGCCCCCTCGGCGGCCGCCTGCCGGGCCCGCGGGGCCTGCTCGGCGAGGCGCGACGCCGCCCCCTCCAACCGAAGCCGACCCGCCTGGGCCGTCTGGCGGACCCGTCCCGCCAGCCGCCCGGCCAGGTCCTCAAGCGCCTGGGCCCGCACGAGCACGAGGTCCTCGGGATGGCGGAACGAGCGGCTCCGCTCGGCCATCGCAAGCCGCTGCCGCAGCCCGTCCAGCCGATGTCCGAGGGCCCGGCCGATGCGCGCGAGCGCCGCATCCAGCCCGGCCGCGATCTCGCGAGCGTCCGGCGCTGCCATCTCCGCCGCCGCCGACGGCGTGGGGGCCCGGGCGTCGGCCACGAAATCGCTGATCGAGACGTCCGTCTCGTGTCCGACGGCCGAGACGACCGGCACGGCGGAGGCCGCGATCGCCCGGGCCACCGCCTCGGTGTTGAACGGCCAGAGGTCCTCGAGGCTCCCCCCGCCGCGGCCGACGATCATGACGTCCACACCGCCGACGCGGTTCAGGTGCTGGATGCCGCCCGCGATCTCCTCGGCGGCCCCCTCGCCCTGGACGCGGCTGGGGGCGAGGATGATGCGGCCGCACGGCCAGCGGCGTCCGAGCACCTGGATGATGTCCCGCACGGCCGCCCCCGTCGGGCTCGTCACGACGCCGATCGTCCGGGGGAAGCGCGGCAGGGGCCGCTTACGCTCCGGCGCGAAGAGGCCCTCCTCCTGGAGCCGCTCCTTCATCTTCCGGAAGGCCACCTCCAGCCGGCCCACGCCCCGGGCCGTCACGCGCCTCACGTACACCTGGTAGGTGCCCTGCGGCGGGAAGACCGAGAGGCGGCCGTGGACCTCCACCTCCAGGCCGTCGGCCATCTCGGCCGGCAGGCGGTCGGCGTCGGAGCGCCACACCACGCACCGGACGCTCGCCCGGTCGTCCTTCAGGCTGAAGAAGACGTGCCCGGACGAGTGCCGCTTCAGGTTCGACACCTGCCCCACGACCCACACCTGGGGGAACTCGACCTCCAGCAGGTCGCGGATGCGGCGAGTGAGGGACCAGACGGTCTCGGGGCCTTCGTCCTCGGGTTCCGGCACGTCGCGGGCGTCAAAGAGGATGCTCATGGGTGTGTGATACCGCATCCGCGAGGGCGTGGCAAGGGACTGGGCGCCTCGCGACGAAGTGGCGGAGCCACCGAGTCACGGAGCAAGGAAGGCCGATGCGAGCCGCCAGCGTGAGCGAGCGGCAGGGCACAGGTGACCGGCCGGGCGACACGCGCGTCTTACAGGGTCCGCAGAAGGTCCAGCATCGTGCGGTCCAACGGGTGGCCGTGGAACTCCTCGTAGTCCACGTCCGCGCGTTTGGAGTCGAGGATCCCGAAGGAGCCGCGGAGGTTCCAGAGGGCCCAGCCCCAGCCCTCGGCCTTGACGAGTTCGCCCACGTCTTTCATCCAGGCCAGGACGACCTTGTGCGGCGTTTTATTATAGCATCCCCATTCGCCCATATGGACGCCCACGCCCTTGGCGGCAAGTGCCTTCCACGGCTTGATGCGGGTCTCGTAGACCCACTGGCGGTCCATCGTCCGGTTGCCGACCTTCAGGGGCCACGTGGGTTCGGGCCAATCCGGCCGGCCGGCCCACGACGCCTTGTAGTGCGTGACCCGGCCGGGCATGTACCCGTGCATCGACTGGGCGATGCCGAGGTCCGCCAGGGCCATGGCCGGCTTCTGCCCCACCTGCATGCCGTCGGCAAAGATGAGGCGGTCCGGGTCGACCGCGCGGATGGCCTCGACCGCCCCCCGGTGGACCTCCAGGTACTGCTGTTCTTTCTTGTACCGGGCGGGCTCGTTGACGAGGTCGAAACTGAGCCGCGCGGTCGGCACGCCTTTGTACCGCTTGGCGAACATCGTCCACTGGGCGTTAAACTGTTTCCGGGCCTCCGCGTCGGTCCAGAGGTTCCGTTTCTCCTTCGGCGGGTTGATGCAGAAGCCGGGCGCCCGGTGCAGGTTCAGGCTCACGTGCACGCCGTACTTCTTGCCGAAGGCGACGGCCTGGTCGATTTCCTTCAGCCGCGCCTCGTCGTATCCGTAGGGGTCGCCGGCGTCGGTCCAGCAGCGGTAGTCCATGGGGAGGCGGGCGAAGTCGAAGCCCCACTCGGCCATCCAGGCGAAGTCGGTCTCGACGAACGGCCGGCTGCCGCGGCGGAGCGTGAACTTCTCCAGCAGGTTGAAGCCTCGCCAGCGGGGCAGGCGCCGGGCGAGGTCGCGGCCGGTGGGCGTGGCGGCGGCGCGGGCATCGCCCAAGGTGGCGGAGCCGGCCGCGGCGGCGGCAACGGTGGTCAGGAAGGTGCGTCGGTTCATGGTTTCGCTCCTTGTCGGTGGGCCGTTGCCGAACGGCGCGCGGCCCGCAAGCGGGCCGGCGAACACGGGCACCTCCGGGGCCTCATGCGGGCCGGCGAACACGGGCACCTCCGGGGCCTCATGCGGGCCGGCGAACACGGG
>CAYTJE010000160.1:0-7572 GCA_964437855.1 uncultured Anaerolineales bacterium
AAGTCGCCGTCAGCCGTGTCGGCCACGCCGAGGGCGTAGTCGTCGGCGTCGGCGTGGCTGGAGGTGATGCCGGGGCCGTCCCAGGCGCCCTCGTGGTAGGCGTCTTTGATCCAGCCTTCAACCCGGTTGTAGGGGCTGGTGGCGGCATAGTCGACCATGAGGTTGTTGTCCGCGAGGTCGAGCAGGGCGTCGGGCGCGGGGGCGGTCTCGGCGATCTGGAGGCCGCCCGTCACCAGCGTCCGGCCGCCGTGGGCCAGGCAGACCGCCTCACCGTCCAGGAGGTTCAGGCCGGCCAGGTGCTGGGTGGAGGCGAACGCCGCGGCGCCGCCGTCCACCTCGACGGTCAGGGGTCGGGTGCCGCCGTCGCCGGCGTCGGTGTTGAAGCGGACGGTGCCGCCGGCGACCGCGACGGTCGTCCCCTGGCCGTAGGACTGCCCCCCGGCGACCGTCAGCGTACCGGGCCCCGTCTTGGTCAGGGTGCCGGTGGCCAGTTGGACGCCGCCGGCCAGCCGGAGGTCGACCGAGCCGGTGTGGACCGTGACCTCGTCGGAGCAGACCGTGAGGCCGACGACCGCCAGGCCGTAGCCGTCCGTGCCGGCGGTGGTGAGTGTCAGGCCGCCGCCGGGGGCCAGGAGGGTCAGGCTGCCCAGCGAGAGGGTCGCGTCGGCGCCGGCGGTGACGGGCGCAGCCAGGAGGGTGGCGTCGTCGGTCACCTTGACGGGGCTGGCGAAGGCGGTGTCGGCGTCGGCGAGGAGGTGGAGGTCGCCGCCCGCGAGGAACACCTGGCCGCCGCCCAGCGCCAAGGGGTGGGCGGCCGAGAGCACGCCCCGCTCCACGGTAATGTCGCCGGACAGGCCGCTGTTGTTGCCCGCGAGCACCACCTCGCCGTCGCCGCGCTTCGTCACGTCGCAGGCGAAGGCGAGCCAGTCGTCGATGGGTCCCGCCAGCGTCAGCGCCCCGCTGGAGCCCTGGTTCAGCACGAGCGGGTCTTTCAGCCGGATCGGGACCTCGAGGCGGTGGGCCCCGTTGCCGTCGCGCGTGTTCCCGGGGTTGACCTCGATGGACACGACGGTGTTGTCGTCGGACCGCAGGGTCAGCGTATGCGTGCCGGCCAGGCGGTACGGCTGGCCGGCGTCGATCCGGAGCACGCCCAGGGTCACGTTCTCGTCCAGGGTCACGGTGCGGGCGTCGGTGATGGCGTCGGCCAGGACGGCCCAGCGGTCGGCGCCGGTCGGGTAGGCCCCCGCCCAGTAGCCGTCGTCCGACCAGTTGTCCGCGTCCGACCAGTCGCCGTCGGCGTTGGCGGCCCACTCGTGCGGGTGGAGGACGCCGTTAATCCAGCCGGCGTAGGCGCTGACGCGGACGGCGTCGATGTAATCGCCGGGCGGGTTCCCGCTCGGCTGCTGGAACCACGACTCGTCCCAGTGTGCGACGCCGCGGGTCAGGCCGGCCACGACCCACTCGGGGTCGGCGGCGGTTCCCCGGTTGATGAACCAGCCCCCGCCGGAGTCGTGCTCGGCCGTGGCCGCTTCGGCGGCCGACGCGCCCGGCCCGTCGAAATATGCATAGATGACCTGCGAGGCGAACCCCGGCCCGCTGCCGGTGCCGGACCCTTCCACCGCGTTCTCGCCCCATCGCAGGACCAGGTCCGCGTCCGGCTGCCACGCGTATCCATAGTGAATGGTGCCGCTCACGAGGTCCGCGCCCCGGCCGTCGCCGAACCCGCCGAGGACCGCCGTGTGGTCGTCCTCGTCCGTGCCCGTGTAGGGGGGGAGGTAAAGGTCCAGGGCGGCGCCCGGGTCCTCGGGGTCCACGAGGCGCGCCAGGCGCAGGTCCGCCTCGCCGTGCTGGATGACCTCGGCAATCGTGAACGTCTGGCCGCCGATCTCGACCGTCCACCCCACGCCGTACCCCTGGTGGCACGTGGTCATCACGACGTTCGGGCCGACGGCCACGCAGGAGGCGTTCCCGGCCCAGCATCCGACGGCGGCGTCGGGGGGATGGGCGGCCGGGCCCGCGCTCCCCTCGTGCAGGACCAGGGCATGGGATATCGCCGGCAGGACGCCGAGGAGGCAGGCCGAAACCACCGCAACGGCCGTGAGATGGGCTGGTACACGCTGCATGGGCGCTGAACCCTTCCCCCTCCGCAACGTGCACCGGCCCGGCAATCCGGGGGCGTGACGCACGTTATGCTATAGAATACACGAAAAACGCCCCACGTCAAACCCGCACCCCGGCCGGCGGCCCCGCGGACGGGCCGCGCGGGGCCGGCCCCGGCCGACCGGGACCGCCACGGCGCCTTGCAATCCCGGTCCCGCCGGTGTACAGTGACCCTGCGGGGAGCGTCCACCCTCCCGGCACCAGGGGGTGACCATGCAACTACGGTGTCCCACGTGCCGCGGCGTCTTCAAGGCCCCCGACTCGGACGCGGCGTGTCACGTCGCGTGTCCGCACTGCGGCCAGCGGCTGTCGTGGCGTCCGCCCGGCTCCAAGGCCAGCCCCCCGGCCGGGGACGACGACCTGGCGCCCGTCCGGCTGACCGGTCCCAACAGGATCCGAACGGACGGGCCCGGCAGGAGGCCGACCGCCAGGCCGGGCGCCAAGCCGACCAGGCGTCCACCGGCGCCGAAGAACCCGGGCCTGCGCATCGGCCTGGCGGCGGGAGGGGCGACGGCCCTGGGCATTGTGGCCGTCCTCGTCTACCTGGCCGTCTCGGGCGGCGAGCCGCCGACCCCCGAGCCGCCCCCCACACCCGCCGAGGCGCCCGAAACGCCGGCCGGGGCGCCCGGGACGCCGGCCGAGGGGTCCGAGTCGCCGACGGCGCCGGTTGAGCACCCCGCCGGGCCGCGGCCGGCCACCTCGGCCGAGCCCCTGGAAGGCGCCGACCTCTTCGAGAGGGTCTCGCCGGCGGTCGTCCGCATCGACGTGACGGGCGCCGAGTATAAGAAGCAGGGGCAGGGGTCCGGCTTTCTCGTCTCGCCCGACGGCATGATCGTGACCAACTACCACGTGATGCACGTCGGCCGGCGGGCCCTGGTCCGCTTCGGCGACAGCAAGACGTTCCCGGTGACGGCGGTGCTGGCCCAGGACAAGGAGAAGGACCTGGCGGTCCTGAAGATCAACGCCCAGGCCATGCCCTTCCTGGAACTGCTCCCGGAGGGCGAGACGCCGAAGGTCGGGGACCGCGCCTTTGCCATCGGTACGCCCGCCGGGTTCACCAACACCTTGTCGGAGGGCCTGGTCAGCGGCCTGCGGGAGCAGGACGACCGGTCCGTCGTCCAGACGACCGCCGAGATCAGTTCCGGGTCCAGCGGCGGGCCGCTGCTGGATGCGTGCGGCCGGGTGCTCGGCGTCAACACGTTCGTGCGGGTCGAGCGGAGCGGGGACCGGGTCATCGAGAACCTGAACTTCGCGGTCGCCAGCGGCGAGGTACGCGACATCCTGGCCCAGGCCGACCAGGCCAAGGCCGACCTCGCCATCGAGCAGGGGCAGCCCCTTGACGACCAGGCCGCTGCCGACCTCGCCCGCGCCTACGAGTTGATCGGCGACGACAAGTTGCTCGAGGCCGCCGGCGTCGTCCAGGCCCTGGCCGAACGGTTCCCCGAGAACACGGAGGTCCGGCTCCTGGAGGGGCAGGTCAACATGCGGATGAATTTCGCCGAGGAGGCCCTCAAGGCCTTCGAGGCCGTGGTCCGACTGAGCCCGAACCAGGCCGAGGGCCACCTCGGTATCGGCCTGGCCTACAGCCGCAAGAAGCAGTGGCAACAGGCCGCCGACGCCCTCGGCCGGGCCGTGGACCTGACCCCGGAAGACCCCGTCGCGCAGCGGGCCCTCGGGGCAGCCCTGCTGGAACTCCAGCGCCACGACGAGGCCCTGTCGGCCCTGAAAGAGTCGGTGGACCTGGAGCCCCATGCCCCCAAGGCCTGGATGACCCTCGGCCAGGCGTACATGGCCCAGGAATTGTACACGCCGGCCCAGGATGCCTTCGCGAAGGTGATCCAATTCAAGCCGAATAACGCCCTGGCCCACGCCCGCCTCGCCCTGGCCGCCTTCCGCAACGGGCAGTTCGACGCGGCCATGTCGGCGGCCTCCGCCGCCGTCCGCATCCGGCCCGACCTGGCCGAGGGCTATTACGTCATGGGCCTGCTCCTTGCGCATGCCGGCAAAAAGAAGAAACTCCGCGAGGTGGTGGGGGCCCTTCAGCAACTCGACCCCCAGCGGGCCGCCCAACTGGCCGAGGAGATCGGGATCGACCTCGGCGGCGGCGAGGCCCCCGGCACCGAAGCGCCCCCCGACGCCGAGGGCGAGGGCGAGGACGATTCCACCGCCGGCCCCGAAATCACCGAGATACCCCCCGACGCGGGCGACGAAGGCGGGTGACGCCGCCAAGCCGCCTCCGCCCCGAGCCGCCATCGCCCCGAGCACGTAGGGTGCGTGCTCCGCACGCACGCGCCGCGCTGGACCATCGAAATGGGTGCCGGAGCACGCGCCCGCGCCGCCGAGAATCCACGTTTTAGCCGGTAGGGTGGGTGCTCCGCACCCACGCGGCCTCTGAGGCCTGCGCCGGGGATAAACCCCGGCGCTACGCGTAGGGTCGACTCTCGCCAGACGATACTGCCGCAAGCCGCCGAAAATCCACATTTCAGTGCATATCGCTCCCCGTCCATATGGGGTCAAAAACCGATCAAAAACGATCAATTCCGAACAAAAAACGAAAATAATCGAAAAAAGCCGAAAGTTTCGCCTTACCCATCTTAACATTTGCGCGACAAATCCGCTCTGGCGCTCGAAAAACGGGGATTCGGGGGCCAAAAGGCGCCCAAAACCGCGCGCACAGCCCGAGCCATTTTCTCAGAATATATACGAAGCGCGGCGCCCTTGGCTAGCCGCGAGCGCCTGCCCGGCGTAGCCTGTAAGGCGAAGCCGGGCCAGCGAGCGGGGCTCACAGCGCCGCTTCGCGCCCGCCGGGCCGATACCGCACTGGCGTGGACGGGTTGAAAGGGTAGAATAGGCAGGGTGACGCCAACAGGGTTCCAGAATCGGAGGAGGCGCGCATGGCCAGTTCCCGACGGTCCTTTCTGACACAGTTGGCCGGCGCCGGCGCCCTGGCGGCCGCAGGGTGCGGGACGCGGGCGGCGGGGCGGCCCCGGCCGCGTAAGCCCAACATCGTCTACATCATGTCCGACGAACTCGGCTACTACGAACTCTCTTGCATGGGGCACCCGCACTTCGTCACGCCGACCATCGACCGGCTGGCCGAGGAGGGCATCCGCTTCACCCAGGCCCTGGCCGGCTCCAGCGTGTGCGCCCCCACGCGGTGCTGCCTGATGACCGGCAAGCACGCCGGCCACGCCTCCGTCCGCAAGAACGGCGGCGGCACGCCGCTGCGCGCCGAGGAGGAGACCCTCGCCTCCGTCCTCAAACGCGAGGGCTACGCCACCGGCGGCTTCGGCAAGTGGGGCTGCGGCGGCCGGGGGTCCACCGGCGTGCCCGAGACGCACGGCTTCGACGTCTTCGTCGGCTACTACGACCAGGTCCACGCCCACTCCTACTACCCGCCCTACATCGTCCGCAACAGCGAGGAGGTGCCGCTCGAGGGCAACCACGGGGGCTCCGACGGCCAGACCTATTCCCACTACGTGATCATGGACGAGGCCCTGAAATTTATCCGGGCCAACCGCGACCGGCCGTTCTTCTGCTATCTGCCCGTCACCCCGCCGCACGGCATCTTCGACATCCCGGACGACGACCCCGCGTGGGCCCTCTATCAAGACAAGCCCTGGCCCGAGCCGGCCCGCCGCTATGCCGCCATGGTCAACATGGTGGACCGCAACGTGGGCCAGGTGCTCGGCCTCCTGAAGGAACTGGGCCTCGACCGCGACACGATCCTCTTCTTCTGCGGCGACAACGGCGGCATGGACTACTTCCGCGACGAGGACCATCCCCGCGGCTTCCACGGGCCCAACGTCAATCCCGAGACGGGCGTGGCGTTCCGCGGCCAGAAGGGGAACCTGTACGAGGGCGGCCTGCGGATCCCGATGATCGTGGCCTGGCCCGGCCGCATCCGGCCCGGCCGCACGAGCGACCTGCTGTGGTACTTCCCGGACGTTCTGCCGACGCTGGCCGAACTCGCCGGCGCCACGCCGCCGGACGATATCGACGGGCTCTCCATCGTGCCGGAACTCCTGGGCTCCGACGCCGCCGGACGCAAGCAGCCCGAACACGAGTACCTGTATTGGGAACTGGGGGGCCAGACCGCCGTCCGCATGGGGCACTGGAAGGCCGTCCGCCCCCGCCGCCGACGGGGCAAGAAGCGGGCCGAGCCGGCGTGGGAACTCTACGACCTGTCGGCCGACATCCAGGAGCAGAACGACCTGGCCGAGAAGCATCCCGACGTGCTGGCGAAGATGACCGCCTTTGCCGAAGCGGCCCATGAGCCCGCCCGCGAGGGCACGTTCCACAACCGCGCCATCCACGAGCGCGACCGCCAGGCCAAGTTCGGCTTCCGCAAGAAGGCCGCCGGACCCGTCCACACGCTGCCGGAGGACGGCCTCATCCCCCGGAAGGACTATAAACTCGTCCGCGCCAGCAGCGAGTCCCGGACCAACGGCAAACTGGCCGCCTGCGCCTTCGACGGCGACCCGGGCACGTGGTGGCACAGCAAGTTTGCCGGCGGGGTCGAGACGCCCCCGCACGAACTCGTCATCGACCTCGGCCGCCCGCGCACCGTCCGCGGCTTCCGCTGCCTGGCCCGGCAGGACGGAAGTTGGAACGGGGCCGTCGCCAAGTGCGCGTTCTACGTGGGCGACTCGCCCGACGGCTTCGGCCAACCCGCCGCCACCGCCACCCTCAAGAAATCGAAGGAGGCCCAGGAGGTGACCTTCGAACCCGTCACCGGCCGGTACGTGCGGCTGGTGGCCCTGTCGGAGGTCAACGGCGGGCCGTGGGCCAGCGTCTCGGAACTCGGCATCCTGGGCCGCTAAGGCCGTTTTAAGCCTGTTTCAGAACACCCTCTCCCCTGGTGGGAGAGGGTATTGAAACAGCCTCTTAACACGACCACGCTGTGTCAGCGTTTTGCGCGGTCCGTACGGACCCCGCGCGAAAGGGCGTTGTTGCGGCTGCGCGCCGGGCGCCCTGGCCGGCCACGGAGAGACCGATGCGACACCTCATCCGCTGGCTTCTCGCGCTCGCCGGCCTCGCGCTCGCCGGCCTCGCGCTGCTGGCAGCCGGCTGCGCCGAGACGGATGAACCGGCTGCCGCGGACGCCGACACGCCCCTGACGCTGGCGGTCATCCCCAAGGCCACGATGCACGTGTATTGGAAGTCGGTCCTGGCCGGCGCGCGGCGGGCCGAGCGCGACCTGGCCGGCGTCCGGATCATCTGGCGCGGACCCGCCAAAGAGGACGACCGGGCCGCGCAGATCGCCCTGGTCGAGACGTTCGTCCAGAAGGGCGTGGACGGCATCGTGCTGGCCCCGTTGGACGACAAGGCCCTGGCCCGGCCGGTCCGGCGGGCCGGGGAGGCCGGCATCCCCGTGGTCATCATCGACTCGTCCCTGGCCGACGCCGACGC
>CAYTJE010000161.1:0-7510 GCA_964437855.1 uncultured Anaerolineales bacterium
GGCGCCACCCGGCGCGCTCGAAAGCCTTGACGGCCTTGGCGCCCGAGATGACCGGCAGTTTGGCCATCAGGCGGTGACCTCGACCTCGCGCGTGGTCACCGTCAGCGGCATGCCGGCCTCGGCGCGCGCCTGGAGGCATGCCTCAATCGCCTCGCGGATGTTCGCCAGGGCCTCGTCCTCCGTCTTGCCCTGCGACACGCACCCGGGAATCGCCGGGCACTCGGCCACCAGCATGCCGGACTCGTCGCGCTCCAGCGTCACGATCAGTTTCATCGCAGCACCTCCACCCCCATTATGCCTAGCCGGGGTCAGCGGCGTCAAGCCGCCTCACCGCCGTCCGAACGGCCGGTAGAGCGGGTCGCCGATGAAACAGATCTGCCAGGAGAGTTGCGGCTGGGCCATGTAGGCGGCCTCGCCCCACGAGAACCCCCGCAGGAGCCGGTCCGTCAGCACATCAATACGGGGCGTGCCGCCGAGGAACGGCTCGTACACCGCCCCGGCCGTGGCGCACGCGCCCTTGGCAAGCAGCGGTCCGACCCAGTGCCGTTTCGGGTCGCGGAGGTCGGCGCCGCTGAAACTCTGGAGGTGGTACGCGATCGCCCCCCGCCGGAAGCGGAAGTCGCGGGCCGTCATCGGTCCGGCGGCCTCCTCGGCGTACCAGCCGAAGTAAACGGCGGCCTCCGGCATGGGATGGGCCAGGGGCCAGATCTCCGGCCGCTCGTCCACCTCGGTCTCCAGCCCCGCGCGGCGGAGGGCGGCGGCCGCCGCACGCAGCGTCGCATCGCCGGCGGCGTACTTGCCCTCGGTCAGGCCGCGGGTATCGACGTAGGCCCGGCCCTTGAGGCCGTGCGTCTCGGCCCAGACGGCGTCGTCGACGAGCCGGCGGGCGATCTCGGCCGTCGGGCCGTCCAGCCGAGAGACCAGCACCATCCGCTCGTCCAGGGGCGGGCCGAAGGCGAACGTCGCCCCGTGATACGGATTCGCCAACGGTCCGACCAACTCGTGCTTGTACCCGGGCAGGAGGGCGAGTTCCGAATCCACCGCCGCCGCTCGCGACATGTGCATCGTCTGCACGTCCTCGTACCCGCTGATCTTCACCGGCACGCCATAGACCGGCACCAGATACTTGGCCCGTCGCGGCTCCAGGCTGAACCGGACGATGCCCTCGGGCAGTTGGACCGCCATCCGCCCTTCCCACCGCCGGAGGAAGACGTACAGCGGGTCCCGGATGCGCCGCTCGAACGTTTCGCGGTCGACGGTTTCTTCGCCCGGCACGTGCAGGACGCAGAGGTTCCCCTCGGGTATGCCGCGAACCTTCATGTAGTGCCGGGCCACCTCCAGGCCCTCGGGGACCGTGTCGGTCGCCACGACGATCGTCCGGTCGGCCTCCGGATGGGCGGCAACGGCCGCCGACGGCACGGCGAGAAGCACGACGGCAAGGAGAGCGGCTGCGAGGCGAGTCGGATAACGCATGCTGTCTCCGTATTGAACCGTCTGGGATCCGTACGGCGAACCTACAGGCCATCCCGCGCGGTGGGCCTCGGCATACGCCTCCGTATGGACCGGCCCACCGCGTCCTGCAGGGTCATGCTGTGAGCGCGGCGAGCCAGGAGCCCCGCCGCGCGGGATGCATCTAGCGAATCCGAGGACGCGGCGGCCGGGCATACGCCGATGGCCGCACGGCTCAGACGGCGAACCCCATGCCGCCGCCCATGCCGGCCACGTCGTCCAGGACGTGGTCCTCCACGAAGATGGGCGTTTCGCCCGCGACCGCCAGGGCGATGGCGTCCGAGGGACGCGCGTCGATGCGGACCTCGTCGCCGTTCCGCTCCACGACCAGGTTCGCGTAGAACGTATGGTGCTTCAGGTCCGTCACGACGATTCGCGACAGCCGCCAACCCAGGTGCTCGATGACCGAGGCGAGCAGGTCGTGCGTCATGGGCCGGGGCAGGACGTGGCCCTTGAGCCGGCGGTCGATCGCCGCCGCCTCGAAGAAACCGATGACGATCGGGAACGCCCGCTCGCCCTCCGACTCCTTCAGGACGATCACCTGGTGGTCCTGGGTTTCCGAGATCATGATGCGAATCAGTTCGCAGCGAACTTCCATGGCCGGTTCCTTGCCTGGGCGTCTACGCCTATTCTACCGCGATTCCGGCCGCAGGCAAACGGGGAGTTGGTCCTGGCCCGAGCCGCCATCGTAAGATGGCGGGTACCTCCCACCGCAGCGTACGTTCGGCACGCGAGCGTCGTCCGCGCCGTGGAGTACCCGCGACCTCACGGTCGCGGCTCGAAGCGCGGTGGGCAGGACTGCCCACCGCGCAAACCTTGCCTGGGGCTCACCCCAACTCCGCGCGGCGTTTCTCGAGGGCGTCGATGGCGGCCCGCGCCTCCCGGGCCCGGTCGCGCTCGCGGTCGACGACCTCGTCGGGCGCCTTTTCGACGAACGCCTCGTTCGCCAGTTTCGCCTCGGACCGCGCGAGCACCTGCCGCTTGTCGGCGATCTCCCGGTCGATGCGCTCGCGCTCCTGGTTGATGAGATCCGGCGCCAGGGGCATGTAAACCTCCATGCCCTCCATATCTAGCATAATGTTACGGTCAACGACGCCCGTTATTACAACGATTGCGGCATTCGTGGGTTTCTCTACCTGGGGACCGTACCGCAGTTCGCCCAAGCCGGCTAAACCTTTGATGAGACGGTCGAGGCCCGTAATCGACTCCATGATTGCCTTCTGGTTCTCGTCCTTGGTTCGCACCAACAGGGTCGGGCGTTCACTGTGCGGCACTTTGAACGAAGCACGGATATTCCTGGCCGCCTGCACAATAGCCTGAACATGCCGGAACACGTATTCTGATCGGGCAAAGTCACCTTCCTCATCGGCGAAGACCGCAACCGGTTCGGGCCACGCGGCGGCGATGAGCCGCTCGCTCGCCGGCGCCTCCGCCAGGCCGGGCAGGCCGCGGTCGGCGACGGTCGCATTCAGCCCTTCCCACGCCGCCTCCGTGATGAACGGCACGTACGGGTGCAGGAGCCGCAGCGCCCGGTCGAGCACGAACGCCAGGACCCGCTGGGCCGTCGGCCGCTCGGCCGCGTCGTCCAGCCGCGGCTTGACGGCCTCCAGGTACCAGTCGCACACGTCGTGCCAGAAGAAATCGTACAGGGCCATGAGCGAGCCCTGGAAGTGAAACGCCTCCAGTTCCTCGCTCACCGTGCGAGCGATGCGTTCGGTGCGAGAGAGGATCCACCGGTCCTCCAACCGCAGGCTCTCTTCCTCGAACGCCGCATCACCGGCACCTTCCAGGTTCATCAGGGCGAACCGCACGGCGTTCCAGACCTTGTTGCAGAAGTTGCGGCCCTGGTCGAACTTGGGGCTCGTGTTGCGACCGGTCTCGGGGTCGGTCTCGACGGGCATCCGCACGTCCTGCGTCTCGGTGGTCATCCAGGCGAGGGTGAAACGCAGGGCGTCGGCGCCGTGCGTCGCGACCACGTCGAGCGGGTCCACGCCGTTGCCGAGGCTCTTCTTCATGGGCCGGCCCTGGCCGTCCTGGATCATGGCATGGATGTAGATATCGGAGAACGGCACATCGTCGGCGCCCGGCTCGTAGTCGGGCTTGACCGACTGGACCGGCCGGTTGTAGAGGCCCATGACGACCATGCGGGCCACCCACAGGGTGATGATCTCCCGGGCCGTCACGAGCACGTCGGTCGGGTAGAAGGACCGCAGGTCGTCGGTCGTCTCCGGCCAGCCGAGCGTGGAGAACGGCCACAGCGCGGAGGAGAACCACGTGTCGAGCACGTCCGGGTCGCGGACGAAGCCGGCCTCCTCCAGCCGCCGCTCCGCCGCCTCGCCGCCGTCCGGCACGCAGACGAAGGCGACGCGCCGCTCGTCCTCGGTGGTCAGTCGGACGGCCGCCTCGACGCCGCCGATCGCCTGCTGCCAGAGGGCCGGCACGTCGGCGTCGGCCGCCGCCGCAGGCGGCGGGTCCAGCAGCGGGCTGTCCGCCGGCCCCTTCCAGACCGGAATCCGGTGCCCCCACCACAGTTGCCGCGAGATGCACCAGTCCCGCTTCTGCGAGAGCCAATCGAGATAGGAACTTGCATACCGATCCGGGTGGAAGCGGACGCGGCCGTCGCGCACGGCCTCCATCGCCTGCTCCGCCAGGTCCGCCATCGCGATGAACCACTGGTCCGACAGGTACGGCTCGATGGGCGTCTTGGACCGGTCGCTGTGGCCGATTTCAGTCTGGTAGGGCTCGACGCCCGCGAGCAGCCCCCGGGCCTTCAGGTCCTCGACCACGCGCTTTCGGGCCTCCAGCCGGTCGAGCCCCTCGTACGGACCGCCGCTGGAGTTGATGCGGCCGTCGGGCGTCAGGATGTTGATGGCCTCCAGGTCGTTCCTCAGGCCCGCCTCATAATCGTTCGGGTCGTGGGCCGGCGTGACCTTGACGCACCCGGACCCGAACGCGGGATCGACCAGTTGCCCGTCGGCGACGACCGGCAACTCGCGGCCCACGAGCGGCAGGACCACCGTCTTGCCGACGAGGCGGGCGTACCGCTCGTCGTCGGGATGGACGGCCACGGCCGTGTCGCCCAGCATCGTCTCGGGGCGGGTGGTGGCCACGGTCACGAACTCATCCGGCGCGTCCCGGACGGGATAGTTGATGTGCCAGAGGTGCCCCGCGACCGTCTCGTGGTACACCTCGTCGTCGGCGACGGCCGTCTGGAGGTGCGTGTCCCAGTTCACGAGCCGCAGGCCGCGGTAGATGAGCCCGTCGCGGAACATCCGGTAGAAGGCCGCGCGCACGGCGCGAGCGCACGTATCGTCGAGCGTAAAGCGGGTGCGCGACCAGTCGCACGAGCAGCCGATGCGTTTGAGTTGGTCGAGGATGAGGTCGCCGCTCCGCCGCCGCCAGGCCCAGATACGCTGGACCAGGCCGTCGCGGCCGACGTCGTGGCGGGTCTTGCCCTCCTCCTCCAGCATCCGGCGCTCGACCACCGCCTGGGTGGCGATGCCGGCGTGGTCGGTGCCGGGCAGCCAGAGGGTTCGCCGGCCCCGCATGCGACGCCAGCGGACCAGGATGTCCTGGAGGGCGTTGTTCAGCGCGTGCCCCAGGTGCAGCCGGTCGGTCACGTTCGGCGGGGGGATGACGATGGTGTACGGCCGGTCCGGGGCGTCGGGCCGGGGGCGGAAGTGGCCACCCGCCTCCCACGCCCGGTCGATGCGCTCCTCGACCGACGACGGGTCGTACGTCTTGGGCAGCGGCTCGGCCTGCGGGTTGGGGGGGTGGGATGTCACGGCGATTCTCCTCCGGAGCAACGCGCCGCGCAAGCGCGGCGGTTAACACTACAACGCTAAGTCGGCGTTTTGCGCGGTGGGTCTGGAGTACCCACCGCGCTCGAAACGCCCTTTTTAGGGCTGCGCGGCGGGTGCGGAGACCCGCCGCGCACGAGTTAGCGTGTCGTGCTAAACGGTCGATCCTTGATCCCTGCTCCCTGCGCCCTGTTCCCTGTCTTTCGCCAGTTTGTAGTCGAAACTGTCGACGAGGGCCTGCCAGGAGGCGTCGATGATATTTTCCGAGACGCCCACCGTCCCCCAGTGCTCGTCGCGGTCGCGGGACTCGATGACGACGCGGACGCTGGCGGCGGTCCCCGCCCCCGTGTTGATGACGCGGACCTTGTAATCCGTCAGGCTCATCTCGTCCAGGTTCGGGTAGGCGCCGGCGAGCGCCTTGCGCAGGGCGCCGTCGAGGGCGTTGACCGGGCCGTCGCCCTCGGCCACGGTGTGGTGCCAGACCTCGCCCACCCGCAGTTTCACGGTCGCCTCGGTGACCGGCTCGTTGTCGTCGTCCTTCTTGATGGCCACGGTGTAATGGTCGAGGTCGAAGAACGGCTCGGCCAGCCCCGCCAGCCGGCGAACCAGCAGGACGAACGACGCCTCCGCGGCCTCGTAGTGGTACCCGGCGTTCTCGAGACGCCGGACCGCCGCCAGCACACGCTTCTGAAGGGACCGATCCTCTTCGAACCGCGTGCCGGTCACCTTCGCCAGGATGGTCCCCCGGCCGGAGAGTTCGCTGACCAGGATCCGGCGCGTGTTGCCCACCCGGGCCGGGTCCACGTGCTCGTACGTCGCCTCGTCGCGCGCCACGGCCGAGACGTGCATCCCGCCCTTGTGGGCGAAGGCGGCCGGTCCGACGTACGGCTGCCCCCCCGTCATCAGCATGTTACCGACGTCGTAGACGAACCGCGAGACATCCGTCAGGTGGGCCAGGCGCTCGGTCCCGAGGCACTCGCGGCCCATCTTCAGTTCCAGGTTCGGAATCAGGACGCACAGGTCCGTGTTGCCGCACCGTTCGCCCAGCCCGTTGACGGTGCCCTGAACCTGGGTGCACCCGGCGCGAACGGCCGCCAGCGAGTTCGCCACCGCCAGCCCCGCGTCGTTGTGACAATGGATGCCAAGCGGGCCGCCCGCGGCCCGGGCCGTGGCCTCGACAATGTCGGCCACCTCGTCCGGCAGGCACCCGCCGTTGGTTTCGCAGAGGACGAGCCAGTCGGCCCCGGCCTCCTGGGCCGCCGACAGGACCTTCAGGGCGTACGCCGCGGACGACTTGTAGCCGTCGAAGTAGTGCTCGGCATCGAAGAAGACCGTGCGCCCGGCCTCCTTCATCAGGCGGACCGAGTCGCGGACCATCGCCAGGTTCTCCTCCGGGTCCGTCCGCAGGACCCGGCGAACGTGGAAGTCCCAGGCCTTGCCCACAAGGGCCACCGCCTCGGTCTCGGCGGCGAGCACGCCCTGGAGCGCCGCATCCGCCTCTGCCTTCACGCCCACCCGGCGGGTCATCCCGAACGCCACCGGCCTGGCCCGGGCCAGCGGACGCCGCGCCAGTTCCTGGAACACCGCCTCGTCCTTCGGGTTGCTCACCGGGTACCCCGCCTCGATGTAATCGACGCCGAGGTCGTCGAGCCGTCGGGCGATGTCGAGTTTGTCCTGGAGGCTGAAATTGACCCCCTCGCCCTGGGCGCCGTCCCGGAGCGTCGTATCGTACACCACGATTCGTGTCATGGTATGCGCCTTCGGTAACGTCGGCCGACGGCGGCCGGGGCGGGCCGTCTGTCGGCCCTCACGCATCCCCACCGCCGCATCCCACAAAAAAACCCGGAGCCCTCGGCCCCGGGTCGGTCTGACGATTGGCCTGGTCTACGCCCGGGGCCCTCCTTCCGCCACGACGACCACGACAATACCGGCGCGCGCGGCACCCGGGGCCCCGGCAAGGCGATTCGGCCTGCCTTGATGACCGCGTGCCGACACGCCTGGTCCTCCTACAGCCAATCCCCGCCGGGACACCCGGCGGAAGGGTCTGCTCAACAGTATATCATCGGCACTCCCCGGGTCAAACGTTTAGTCCGTGATTTCCCCGGACGGCTTTGACCCGTACGGGGCGGGGGACTTCCCGGGGACGTAAGGCTACTTTGTCAACTCTTACCAACCGACAACGACTCTAGCGCGGTGGGCCG
>CAYTJE010000162.1:0-7500 GCA_964437855.1 uncultured Anaerolineales bacterium
GTAGCCCCGGAGCCGAGGCCGAGGCTTTCTCCCCCGAAAAGTGCGCATGAACCGGAAAATTTCCGCCCCCCGATTCCCCTGCCACTGGCCGGACGCGGGCAACGGCGGCTTGCGTTCGGGGTCGCGCGGCCTTATCCTCGCCCCGGCGAAACCATGAGGTGAACCCCGTTGGCCCGTTACATTGTTCGGCGGCTGCTGTATTTCATTCCGACGCTCATCGTGATCTACACGGTGGCGTTCCTGCTGATGCGCGCCGCGCCCGGCAGCCCGTTCATCCAGGAGAAGGGCGCCGACCCGGAAGTCATCGAGGCCCAACGCCGCAAGTGGCACGTGGACCGGCCCCTGTACCAGTACGCCCGGTTCGCGTGGGACCTGGCCAGCCTCGAAGGCATGCCGTCCATCCGGTACGAGAAGCGGAACGTGATCCACGACATTCTCGCGCCGGCGTTCCCGGTGAGCCTGAGCCTGGGCATCGGCGCGCTGGGGCTGGCGGTGGTCATCGGGACGGCCGCCGGGGTGGCGAGCGCGGCCCGACCGCGAACGCTGATCGACTACGCCGCGATGACGGGGGCGATGATCGGGGTCAGCCAGCCGTCGTTCGTCATCGCCACGGTGCTGATGGGCCTGTTCACGTTCCTGCTGCGGTGGCTGCCGGTGGGCGGCTGGGGGCGGCCGGAGCAGATCGTCCTGCCGGCCCTGGCGCTGTCGGCCCTGCCGGCGGCGTACATCGCGCGGCTGGTGCGGACGGGCATGCTGGAGGTCCTCTCGGCCGACTACGTGCGGACGGCCCGGGCCAAGGGGCTGGCTGAGCGGCGCGTCCTGCTGGACCACGCCCTGCGGAACGCCTGGCTCCCGGTGCTCGGCTACATGGGGCCGGCAGCGGCGGGCATCTTCACGGGGTCGTTCGTCATCGAGAAGATTTTTGCGATCCCCGGCGTGGGTCAGCACTTCGTGGACTCGGCCCTGCACCGCGACCACCCGCTCATCCTGGCCACCGTGCTCCTCTACGCCGTGCTGCTCATCGTGTTCAACCTGGCGGTGGACGTGGGGTACGCCTGGCTGGACCCGCGGATCCGGTACGAGTAGCGAGATGCCGCGCGCGGTGCATCGGGAGATACACCGCGCGGGACTCTGTCCGTTTCCGCGCGGCGGGGCTCCCGGCCCGCCGCGCGAAAAAGACAAAACAACAATCATGAACAAGGACCATCCAACATCGAATCATGAAGAGGCGGCGCCAAGCGGCACGCCCGATGCGGATAATCCGCCGCGCTTGGCGCGTGCGCCCGCCGCCCGGTCGCCGCTGCGGCTGGCGGTGCGGCGGTTCCGCCGGAACGGCCTGGCCATGGCGGGCCTGGCGATTTTGGCCGTCATGATCCTCTCGAGCGCGGCCGGCCTGGTGTGGGACCGCGTGGCGGTGGCCCGCGGCCAGCCGCAGCCGTACACCAACCAGATGGCGGGGGCGCATCCGAAGCCGCCCAGCCTCTCGCCGTTCCACCCGTTCGGCACCGACCGGCTGGGTCGCGACCTGCTGGCCCGGACGCTCATCGGCGGATGCATGTCGCTGGGGGTGGGGTTCTCGGCGGCCGTCGTCAGCGTCTTCATCGGCACGTTCTGGGGCGTGACGGCCGGGTACGTGGGCCGGGGCGTCGACACGGTGATGATGCGGATCGTGGACGTGCTGTACGGGCTGCCCTACATGCTCGTCATCATCCTGCTGCTCGTGCTGTTTGCGGAGCAGTTCACGTGGCTGCGGGTGGTGGTGCTGTTCCTGGCCATCGGGTCGGTCTCGTGGCTGACGATGGCCCGCGTGGTCCGCGGGCAGACGCTAGCCCTGAGGGAGGCGGAGTTCGTGCAGTCGGCCCGGGCCATCGGGTCCGGCCCGGTCCGCACGATCGTCAAGGAACTGCTGCCGAACCTGACCGGGACGATCCTCGTGTGCGCCACGCTGACGGTGCCGCTGGCCATTCTCCAGGAATCGTTCCTCTCCTTTCTGGGCCTGGGCGTGCCGCCGCCGCTGGCCTCCTGGGGCACCCTGGCCTCGGGCGCCGTCGAGGCCCTGAACCCCGTGAAGGCGTACTGGTGGCTGCTGGTGTTCCCGTGCGCGTGCCTGGGGGCCACGCTGCTGGGGCTGAACTTCGTCGGCGACGGCCTGCGCGACGCCTTCGACCCCAGGAGCCGGTGAGGCACATCGACCGCGCGGTGGCCTTCGGCACCCGGAAATGGGAAGGCCGCCACCCGGAAATGCGCTACTTCTTTGCTTCCCACACGTGCACCAGGGCGCGGTCGTCGGTGTCGGCGTTGCGCTCGAAGAGGTAGAGGCGGCCCCGCTGCTGGTCGGCGGCGCACGCCATGACTTTCTGGAGGTCCTGCTTGCCCTTGACGCTAAAGAGGACCGGGTCCAGGTCCATGACGGCATAGGGCCGGGGCTCGTGAGGCTTCATCGTCCCGGCGGCCACCTTGGCCAGGTCCGCCGGGTCGTAGAAGAGCATCTGCCGGACGAACCGCTCGGACCACCATCCGCGCTGGTCGTAGGGGTGCGGCGGCACCTCCGGCCAGGGCCCCTCCTCCGGCCAGACCACGCCGTTGGCGAAGCCGTACCAGCACTTGCCCTGCCCCTTGGTGCCGACGAAGACGACGGCGTCGCGGGAGCCGCCGGCCAGCCAGGCGGCGCCGGCCCACTCGTCGGAGTGATGGTAGCCGCGCAGCGCCTTCTTGGCGTCCGGGTCCTCCGTGACGACCGAATAGCGGAGGAGCGTGACGGCCTTCAGGTCGGCCCCGGCCTGGGGCGGATTCCCGTGCTGCCACGGCGCCAGGGCGAAGAGCGTGGGCCCCTGGCTCCCCTGGCCGCCGTCGCGGAACCGGCCGGTCGCCAGCCGCTTGCCGCCCACGTGGGCGTCGGCCCAGGCCTTGGGAATCGGAAACAGGTAGTCGCTGGTCACGTACTCCGTGAGGCCGCCGACGGTCCACGGGCCGGCGGTCCGCGGGTTGGCCAAATCGACCTCGCACCAGCAGTGGGTGGGCCCCTTGAACGTCTCGTGCATGTGCTGGCCGAAGCAGAAGTAAAGTTTCGGCCGGGTCTGGTCGCCCTGGGGCGGGAGGCAGGCCAGGTCGGCCCGCGGAATCTCGTAATCGGCGAAGTGGCCGGCCCGGATATCCGCGAACGGCTGGAGGGTGCGGGCGGTCGGCAACTCGGACAGGTTTTTGGCCTTCGACACGACCGGCGCGGGGATGCCGATCTCCGAGACGAAGTGCTGATGGTCGTGGCCGAAGCCGAACAGGCTGCCCGGGTACTCGTCGTCCGGGCCGTCGGGGTCGCCGCCCGCGCGGTAGGCCATTCCGTCGCCGCACCATCCCCAGTTGGATCCGCCGGACGGCCCCGGCAGTCGGAACGCGCCGCGGTAGGCGAGGTCGGCGGGCCGGAGGCGGTCGGTCTCGGCCGCCCCGGCGGTCTCCGCTGCCCTGGCGTGGGCGGCGGACTCAGCGGCCTCCGGGGCCGTGGGCTCGGCGGCGGCGGGCACGGCGGCCTGCGGGGCGCCGGCCGTTTCGGCCGCAGGCTCGGCGGTGGCCGTGGGCTTGGCGGCTTCCGTCTCGGCGGCCTCGGGCGCCTCGGCGGGCGAGCAGCCGGCCAGGCAGCAGGCGGCGAGCAGCGCCAGAACCGCGGGTTCCGGCGCACGGCGAGTAATGGCCTGCGGCATTGCGAGCCTCCTTGCTCCAGAAGACGTGCCTTTCGGCCTATCCCCATACTAGGGACAAGGGGGGATGTCAACTGCATTACGGAGACACCCGGATGACGCCGGCTGCCCTCGGCGAGGGGCACGCCTTTGCGCCGCTTCGCGACCCGGCCGCGGGCCACCCCGGCTCCACCCCGGGGGAAGCGATGCTACAGGTCCATCCGCTTCCGCAGCGCCACCAGGGCCTTGACGTGGCCCTCGGGGATGCGGCCGTGCGTGTCGGGCGGGACGTTCAGCAGGATGCTGACGCCGCGGGCGCGGGCCGTCGTGACCTGCTTCGCGAGTTCGTCGACGGGGCGGGCGTCGTCGCCCTCGAACCAGAACCAGTGCTTGCCGATGGGGTCGCACACCTCGCCCGGCACGTAATAGCGCCTGCCCTCGATGGTGCGCCATTTTCGGTGGCCGGCCTCCGGCGGCATGCGGCGTTCGATCGCGATGAGGTCGGACGGCCAGGCGTACGCCACGTGGTAGTCCTCGCCCGTGCCGATGCCGGAGTTCATCATGATGACCGCGTCCGGCTGGAGGTCGGCCAAGTGCCGGTACAGGAACGTCCGGTAGCCGCGGCCGAGAACGCCGGGGATGTCGATCCAGATTTCGGCCAGCGGGCCGTAGCGGGCGACGAGTTCCTCCAGTTGGGCCGTCTGGAACGCCTGGTACAGCGACGAGGTGAACGGCCCGAGACCCTCACCGGGCTTCGGAAACCGGTTCATCACAGGCGACCACTTGAGGTCCGCTGGCGTCCGGCTGCCGAATTTGTGGTGATCGTCCCACGAGCAATAGTACAGGCCCGGCAGCAGGCCCGCACGTCGGCACGCCTTGACGAAGGCGTTAACCACGTCGGTCTTGACGGGGCTGTTGGCCACCGTGTAATCAGTCTGCTCGCTGGGCCAGAGGCAGTGGCCGGTGGTGTGCTTGGCCGTCAGGACGGCATACTTCATGCCGGCGTCGCGAGCCACAGAGACCCACTGGTCCACATCGAGGCGGTCGGGCGTGTACACCGACATCGGCGGATCGGTCCGGGGAATCTCCTTGCCGACGAACGTGTTCAGGCCAAAGTGGATGAACATGCCGTAGCCGAGCGACTCCCACCGGCGAAGGGCCTCAAGGCTGAGCCGCTGGGCGCCCCGCTCGTCGGGCCTTTCGGGCGGCGGCGGGGCGGCCGGTGCGGCCACGCCCCGGGGGGCGGGGGCGGCGGCCAAGGCAGCGCCGGCGGCGGCGCCCGTCAGGAATCGGCGGCGCGAGAGATGGCTGAGCGGCATCGGAAACTCCTTTCGCAAGGCAGGTCCCCACGCCGGGGCCGCAACGGCTATCACCCCGGCGCTCTAAGGCATATGGCGCGGCGGATCGGTCCATACGGAGGCGTAGGCCGAGACCCGCCGCGCAGGAAGCAGCCCGGCGGGGCTATTGTGCGCGCCGGGGCGCTGCAAGTCCAGCCATTCCAGCGTCCGGGCCACCGCACGGCCGGCCGGGGAGGCCTTTTTCGACCCCCAGGGGGTGGAAACCCGCCGGCTTCCGTGTATACTGAGTCGTTCGTCACGGTCTGGAAGAAAGGGTTCTGGAAGGGACGGTCCCCCGACGTGCCAGGACGAACCATGCGGCGCAACATCGTCCATGCCGGCGCCGGAAGCCTGACCTACGCGATCCGCGAGATCGTGGAGGTGGCCCACCGCTTCCGCGACCTCGGCCTGGAGATGACCTACGAGAACATCGGCGACCCGGTGCAGAAGGGCGAGCAGATCGCGCCCTGGATCCGCCGGATCCTGCACGAGGTCATCGACGATCCCCGCGCCTGGGGCTACTGCGACACCGCCGGCGTGCCCGAGGTCCGCGCCTTTCTGGCCGAGGAGGTCAACAAGCGCGGCGGCGCCCAGGTGACCCCGGACGACCTCGTCTTCTTCAACGGCATCGGCGACGCGGTGGCCAAGGTGTACGGCTTCCTGAGGCGGGAGGCCCGGGTCATCGGCCCGACGCCGGCCTACAGCACGCACTCCTCCGCCGAGGCCGCCCACTCCGGCTACGAACACCTGACCTACGAACTGGACCCGCAGGCCGGCTGGCTGCCGGACCTGGACGACCTGCGCCTGAAGGTCAAGTACAACGACTCGATCGCGGGCATCCTGCTGATCAACCCGGACAACCCGACCGGCGCGGTGTACCCGCGGGAGATCGTGGAGGGGATGGTCGAGATCGCCCGCGAGTTCGGCCTGTTCGTCATCTGCGACGAAATCTACACCCACATCGTGTACAACGGATTCTCGACGCTGCATACGTCCGAGGTCATCGGCGACGTGTGCGGCATCGTGATGCGGGGCCTCTCGAAGGAGGTGCCCTGGCCCGGCGCCCGCTGCGGCTGGATCGAGGTCCTGAACCGCCACCGCGACCCGATGTTCGACACGTACGTGAACTCGATCGTGGCGTCGAAGCGGCTGGAGGTCTGCTCGACCACCGCCCCGCAGATGTGCATCCCGCGCATCCTCGGCGACGAGCGGTACCCCGAGCACCTGGCCAAGCGGGCCGCCACCTTCGAGCAGCGGGCCCGCGAGGCCCACGCGGCCCTGGACGGCATCGGCGGCGTGCTCGTCAACATGCCAAGCGGCGCGTTCTACATGACCGTCCTCTTCGAGGACGGCGTCCTGAACGACCGGCAGACCCTGCCCGTCGCCGACGAGGCCGTCCGCGAGATGGCCGAACACCTCGTCGCCGGCGTACCCGCCGACCAGCGGTTCGTCTATTACCTGATGGCCTCGACCGGCATCGTGGTCGTCCCGCTCACGGGCTTCTGCTGCCGGCGGGAGGGCTTCCGCGTGACGCTCCTGGAGACCGACGACGCGAAGCGGCGCTGGACGTTCGAGACCCTCGCCCGCGCCGTCAAGGACTACCTGGCCAGCGCGTAGGGTGGGTGCTTGTCGGAGCGCCGCGGAGACCCGTATGGGCACCTACGCGGCTGGGGTAAGACGGTGGGGGCAAGCACCCACCCGACGCACTTCGGTTCCCGTATCCACGAAGGAGGTCACGATGAGCACACGCGGCGTATCACGACGCGCATTTCTGGGAGCGGGCGCGGCCGGGATGGCCCTGGCCTCCTCCGCCATGGCCGGCGAAGGCCCCTCCCCCAAGGGCAAACGCCCCCATATCCTCATGATCACCTGCCACGACCTCGGCCAGCACCTGGGCTGTTACGGCGTGGAGACGGTCCGCACGCCGCACCTGGACGGCCTGGCCGGCCGCGGCATCCGGTTCCACAACTACTACGGCGGGGCACCGACGTGCTCGCCCAGCCGCGGCGTCATGCTCACCGGCCGGTATCCCCAGTCGAACGGCCTGATGGGCCTGACGCACGCCCCGTGGTGGTGGTCGCTGAACCCCGGCGAGCGGCACCTCGCGGCCATCCTCCGCGACGCCGGGTACCGGACCGTCCTGGCGGGCCTCCAGCACGTGACGCAGGACGACCCGCACACGCTCGGCTACGAGGAGGTCCTGTCGAAGAAGCGCATCGCCGAGGAGACCGTGGAGGCGGCGCGGAAGGTGCTGGCCGGCGCGAAGGACTCCGACCGGCCCCTGTTTCTGAAGGTCGGCTTCTTCGAGGTTCATCGCCGCGGCGGCTCGTACCTGCACCGCGAACCGGACACGACGAAGGGCGTGTACATCCCGCCGTACCTGAAGGAAACGCCCGCCATCCGCGACGACCTCGCGCGGTTCCAGGCGGACGTGCATTTCCTCGACACGTGCATCGGCCGCATCCTGGACGGCCTCGAGAAGAGCGGCGCGG
>CAYTJE010000163.1:0-7457 GCA_964437855.1 uncultured Anaerolineales bacterium
TCGGTGGTCTTCGGCGGCTTCAGCGCCGACGCGCTGCGCGACCGCATCAACGACTCCGACTGCAAAGTCCTGATCACGGCGAACGTCTCGCGGCGGGCCGGCAAGAGCATCCCGCTCAAGGCCATCTCCGACGAGGCGCTTCAGCAGACGCCGTCCATCGAGAAGGTCGTCGTCATCCATCGGACGGATGAAGACTGCGCCATGCAGGACGGCCGCGACCTCGCCTACGACGACCTCATGGCCGAGGCGCCCGCCGAGTGCGAGCCCGAGGCCATGAACGCCGAGGACGAACTGTTTATCCTGTACACGTCCGGTTCCACCGGCAAGCCGAAGGGCGTGGTCCACACGACCGGCGGGTACCTGCTGCACGTGGCGCTGACGCACAAGGTCATTTTCGACGTGCACCCCGAGGACGTCTACTGCTGCGCCGCCGACATCGGCTGGATCACCGGCCACAGTTACATCGTGTACGGCCCGCTCGCGAACGGCGCCACCAGCGTCATGTTCGAGTCCACGCCGCTGTACCCGGACGCCGGCCGGTACTGGCACATGATCGACAAGTTCAAGATCACGCAGTTCTACACGGCGCCGACGGCCATCCGGGCGCTCATCCGCCAGGGAAACGAGTGGCCGGCCAAGTACGACCTCTCGAGCCTGAAGGTCCTGGGCACGGTGGGCGAGCCGATCAACCCCGAGGCCTGGATGTGGTACCACGAGCAGATCGGCAAGGGCCGGCGCCCCATTGTCGATACCTGGTGGCAGACCGAGACGGGCGGCATCCTGATCACGCCGCTCCCCGGCGCCCACACCCTGAAGCCGGGCAGCGCCAACCGCCCGTTCTTCGGCGTCGAGCCCATCGTCCTGCGCGACGACGGCACCGAGTGCGACGTGAACGAGGGCGGCAAACTGTGCATCAAGAAGCCCTGGCCCGCCATGATGCGGACCATGTGGGGCGACCACGAACGATTTATCGATACCTACTTCACCATGTATAACGACCTCTATTTCACCGGCGACGGCTGCCGGGTCGACGAGGACGGCGACTACTGGCTCATGGGCCGCATCGACGACGTCGTCAACGTTTCCGGGCACCGCATCGGGACGGCCGAGGTCGAGAGCGCCCTGGTGAGCCACGAGAAGGTGGCCGAGGCCGCCGTCGCCCCCATGCCGCACGAGATCAAGGGCCAGGGCCTGTACGCGTTCGTGACGGTGGTCGAGGGGGTGGATCCGAGCGACGACCTCCGAGACGAACTGGTCAAACACGTCCGGAAGGAGATCGGCCCCATCGCGACGCCCGACCGGCTCCAGTTCGCCCCGGCCCTGCCGAAGACCCGCTCCGGGAAGATCATGCGGCGGATCCTCCGCAAGATCGCCGAGGGCGTGACCGATAAGTCCACCCTGGGGGATACGACGACGCTGGCCGACCCCAGCATTGTCGATACCCTTATCGAAGGGCGGACGGCCGCCGAGGGGTAACCGCATCGGACGGCCGGCCGACCCGCACCGCCCCGTGCGCCGCGACGGCCGGCGTCGCTGGCGGCGCAGACGGCGGTGGCCTTGCCGGTTTCCAAACGGGGGAACCGCCGACCCAAAACGTGATCGTATCGTCAGGCGGCCGGTCGTTGGCACAAGACCGGCCGCCGGTAATCACCCGGCATCCTGTGAGAAACGGAAGGGAAACGCATGCCCGAGGAGACGACCGTAACGCAGGTGAAAGACACCACCGCCAACCCGGCCCCGCTGGGGCTGATGGGCTTCGGCATGACGACGGTCCTGTTGAACTTGCACAATGCCGGCCTGTTTCCCCTGGGGACCATGATCCTGGGCATGGGGATCTTTTACGGCGGCCTGTGCCAGATCTTCGCCGGGCTGCTGGAGTGGAAGAAGGGGAACACCTTCGGGACGACGGCGTTTGCCTCGTACGGGGCGTTCTGGCTCTCGTTCGTCGCCCTGCTTCTGCTCGGCGAGAAAGGCCTGGGCGTCTGGGAAAGCGCCTCGAACGGGGGCATCATCGCGTACCTGGTCCTGTGGGGCATCTTTACGTTCGTGATGTTCATCGGCACGCTTCGGCTGAACCGCGCGCTCCAGACCATTTTCCTCTCGCTCACCGTGCTCTTCTTCCTCCTGGCCGCCGGCGACGCCACGGGGAACCAGACCCTCAAGACGTTCACGGGTTACGAGGGCATCTTCTGCGGCGCCTCGGCCATTTATACGGCGCTGGCCCTGTTGTTGAACGAGGTGTACGGCCGGACGATTCTGCCGATCGGGCCGGTCAAGAAGTAACCTGGCCGCTTCGGCCCGCGGTCGTCCGGAGCGGAGGTTGACTTGCCGGGCAATAACCGGTTCAATCGCAAGGGCAGGGGCCGCCGTGGCCGCCTGCCCTCACTTTGCGCGGCGACGGTTGGGGAGGCCCCGGCGGCGGGGAAAGGGGATGCGGATGACGCGGTGGACAGGGGTCGTTCTGGCGACGGCCATGGCGGCAGCGCTCTGCGCCCCATCGCTTTCCGCCGAACCGGGGGGCCGCCGGGAATCCACTTTGCGGGCCTACCCGCACGCAGAACAGGCACCGCCGGCTCTTCGGGCCGTTGAGATCGGACCGGGCTTCTGGAAGACGCACATCGATCGTTCGCGCGAGGTCGGCGTCCTGGACTATCTCCGCAAGTTCGAAGCACACGGCTATATCGACAACTTCCGCATCGCCGCCGAGGGGCGGGAGGCCAAGCATCACGGCGGGCCGAATAACAACGAGTTCGTCTACAAACTCATGGAGGCCATGGGCCGCTACGCGGCCGACAGCGACAAGGTCGCGAAGGCGCTGGCCGACCTCTCGGCCGTGGTCCTTGCCGCCCAGCGGCCCGACGGTTACCTCAATACCTACTATGAGAATCCGCTGGTCAAGCGGCGCGGGGGAAAGCGGTTCCAGCCGCGGAACCGCTTCGAGTTTTACAATTTCGGCCACTTTACCCAGGCGGCCATCGCGCACTACCGGGCCACCGGCGACCGCAAACTGCTGGAGGCGGCCGTCCGCTTCGCCGACCTCATCGTCGAACGGTTCGCCGACCCGAACCACCTGCCGTACGATACCTACCAGGGCCCCGTTAACAAGAAGTACGAGCACCCCAACCACGAACTGGCCATGGTGGACCTGTGGCGCGTCACCGGCGACCGGCGGTACCTGGACTTCGTCCGGCAGACGCTCCAGGAGTACGAGTTCTTCGGCCCGAAATTCAACGAGATCTGGGGCCACGCCGTCCAGGAAACCCTTCTCTACGCCGGCGCGGCCGACCTGTATCTGGAGACCGGCGCCCGCGACCTCTGGCGGGTGGTCACACGGCTCTGGCAAGACATGCACGACCGGAAGATGTACATCATCGGCGGCGTCGGATCCTGCGGGAAGGGCGAGTCGTACGGCAAGGCGTACCACCTGCCCAACGCGAGCGCGTACTGCGAGACGTGCGCCGCCATCTCGCTCGTCTTCTGGAACCACAAGATGCTGCTCGCCACCGGCGACCCGGCCTACGCCGACGCCATGGAGCGGTCGCTGTATAACAACGTCCTGTCCGGTATCTCGCTCGCCGGCACGGAGTATTTCTATCGCAACCCGCTGGCGTGGGACCCCGCCGGACCCGCCAGGGCAGGACGCCGGCAGCCCTGGTTCGGCTGCTCGTGCTGCCCGCCGAACGTGCACCGCCTTTTCGCCTCGCTCCGGCGGTACATCTACACGCGGGATGACGCCGGCATCCAGGTGAACCTGTACACCGGCTCGACGCTCCGGCACACGCTGCCCGGCGGCGGCCGCCTGGCCCTCGCGCAGCGGACCGACTACCCCTGGACGGGCGACGTGGCCGTCCGCTTCGGCCTCGACAGGCCGGCGCGGTTCACCCTGAGCCTGCGCATCCCCGGCTGGTGCGACGGCGCGACGGCCCGGGTCAACGGCAAGGCCGTCGAGGCCGAACCGGAACCCGGCCGGTATCTCCGCATCGACCGCCGCTGGACCGACGGCGACACGGTCGCCCTGCATCTGCCGATGGGGCCGCGAGTCGTGATGGGCAACCCGCGGGTCGCGGACCAGGTGGGCCGGCTGGCCCTCGCGCGCGGCCCGGTCGTCTATTGCCTGGAGCAGATTGACAACCCCGGCGCCGACCTCGACCGTACGCTCGTGCCGAAGGACGTGCAACTGACCGCCCGCCGCGAACCGGACCTGCTGGGCGGCGTGGTCACGCTCACCGGCCGGGCCGGGGCGCTGCGGGCGGACGGCGGTCGCGAGACCGCGGCCATCAAGGCCATCCCGTATTACGCCTGGGCCAACCGCGAGCCGGCCAAGATGCGGGTCTGGCTGCCCTGCGACCCCGCGGCCCTGCCGAAGCCCCCGCCAGGCGCCGCGTCTCGGTGTCGCTGAGAAACGGCCCCCTGGGGCGGCGCGCCTACGACCTCACGCCGCCGGGTCGGCTTCGCCGAAGACCTCGGCCTCGAAGCGGTAGACGGTCACGTCCGGCGACCTCCAGGCGCCCATCGGCAGGCCGGCTTTGCCGGCGCAGCACTGCGACAGGAACTCCTCGAGCGACCACCCGGTCTCGGTGGCGACCTGCGGCAGGAAGCAGCCGGAGCCGTACGGCCCGTCGATGCGGATGCCGTGCCGCCCGAGTTCGATCTCCCGGAGCGGGTCGTCCACCTTCTCGAGCGGCAGGAGGACGGAGATCTCGATGTCGATCGCCTCCAGTTCATCCGGCGTGACCGGGTTGGTCAGGAATCGTGGATCCTGGAGCGCCGCCGACGCCATCTGCCGGACCGTCTCGTGCAGCGGCCCCTGGGCCGAGAACGTGCCGATGCATCCGCGGAGCCGGCCGCGGTTCTTCAGCGTCACGAATGCGCCGCAGGGGGCCTGGAGGGCTTCGCCTTCCACGGGCACGTCCTGGGCCGACGTGCCGCGGACCGTCGCTTCCACCGACGCCCGTGCGATGCGGAGCAGCGTCTGTTTGTCGCTCTCGGAGAGCATTGACCTCCCTCCCGCCGATGAGGCGATCCGGCCGACCCAAGAATCTATTCTACAGAACCTTCAGGAGCACGACCACCAAGATTACAAGGGCCATGAGCAGGAGCGTGCACAGGTTGAAATACTTGTCGATAAAGCGTTTCGCCCTTTCGCCGAACGCGTAGAGGAGCGCGCCGACGGCGAGAAAACGCAGCGGCCGAAACAGCGCCGAAGCCAACAGGAACTTCCACCACGGCAGGCTCAGCGTCCCGGCCACCCACGAAAACACCATGTACGGGATGGGTGTCAAGGCCGAGGCCCCGACGGCGAGGAACCCCCATTTCTTGAACAGCGCGTCCGCCTCGACCACGAAGGCCTGGCGGCCCAGGTAGCCCATGAGGGTTTCCAGGACCGGCCGCCCGAGGACGGTACCGAGCCCCCACGCCGTCATCCCGCCGACAATGCTCCAGAACGTGCAGATGGCGGCCCACCGGAAACCGCGCCTGGGCCGGCCCAGGCAGAGCGCCACCAGGAGCAGGTCGGCCGGCACGGGAAAGAAGATCGCCTCCGAGAAGGCGAGGGCCCCCATGGCTTTGCCGGCGTGACGCGTTTCGGCCCACCCCAGCACCCATTCGTACAAGCGTCGTACCGGGCCGAAGACCCGGGCGAGCCAATGGCTTTGGACCTCGTCCTCGATGATCGCGTCGGTGACGCCGGACTCCGGCGCCGGCGGCGGGTCGTGTTCGTGCGGCACGTGGGCGGACTCCTGTGGGGACCGGTCTGCGGTGCGGCCCGCCGGACGCGGGGGGCGCCGGCCGGCCGGTCACACGCGGGCAGAGTCTACGGCCGCACCCTCGAACGGGCAAGCCAAAACGTGCGCGCCGCATTGACGCGGCCCCCGCGGCCGCTCTATCATAAGGATAACTGGCTGCCGGCGTCGGTCGACGGCGAGGAGGAGGGCGTTTCTTGCTCCGACCAGGCGGTCCGATGCTTGAGATCACATCGTTACGTCGCGGTCTGACCGTTCAAGCACCCGCCAAGGTCAACCTGACCCTTCGCGTCCTGGGGACCCGGCCCGACGGGTACCACGCGCTGGAGAGCGTCGTGGCGGCGATAAGCCTGTTCGACACGCTCCGGGTCGAGCCCGGCCGGCGTCTGACGTTGGCGTGCGACGGCGCCGCGGTGCCCGACGGTGAGGCGAACCTGGTGCTCCGGGCGGCGCGGCGGCTGCGGGGGCGGTGCGGGGTCCGGGACGGGGCGCACCTCGTGCTGACGAAGCGGATTCCCCCGGGCCGCGGCTTCGGGGGCGGGTCCAGCGACGCCGCCGCCGCGCTCCTCGCCCTCAATACGCTGTGGGGCTGCGGCCTCGGCCGCGAGGACCTGGCCGGGATCGGGGCCCAAATCGGCAGCGACGTGCCGCTGTTCTTCGCCACGCCGGTGGCGATCATGCGGGGCCGCGGCGAGGAGGTTGAACCGGTCCGGGCCCGGTCGTCGTGGCGGTTGGTTCTGGCCTGGCCGCCCTACCCGACGCCGACGGCCGAGGTGTACGCGGCGTACGATCGGCTGGAGACGGAGACCGCCGGGGGGCCCTCGGCGACCGAGGTCCTGCCGTACCTGGCCGGCCCGGCGCGCGCCGCCGGCCCCTTTCTGGTCAACGATTTGGAACGTGCAGCCGATAATGTAAGAGGCGGCCGGCTGGACCTCCGGGCCTGCCTCCGGGAGGCGGGCGCCGAGGCGGTGGGCATGACCGGAAGCGGATCGGCCTATTTTGCGGCCGCCGACAGCCAGGCGGAGGCCCGCGCGTGGGCCGACGCCGCCCGCGCCGCCGGCGCGGAAGCATACATCGCTGCACTGCTTGCGGATGGGACCGAGCAGCAGGAGAACACGTCATGAAGGTGACAAACGTCACGGTGAAGTTGGCTTCCCAGACCAGCGATCGCCTGAAGGCGTTCTGCACGATGACCCTCGACGACGAGTTCGTCGTGCGAGACCTCAAAGTCATCGAAGGAACGAGCGGTCTGTTTGTGGCTATGCCGTCCAGGAAACTGACGGACCACTGCCCGAAATGCGGCGGCAAGAACCACCTTCGCGCCAAGTTCTGCAACGATTGCGGGGCCAAACTCCCGGAGGAGCGCCTGCCGGACGAGGAGGCGCAGGGGAAACTCCACGCCGATGTGGCCCACCCCATCAACTCCGAGTGCCGGAACCGGCTCCAGGGCATCATCCTCGACGCCTACCGGGCAGAACTCCGCAAGGCGGGGCGCACCGGCGAGGCCCGGGAGGTTGCCGAGGAACTCGGTGAAACGCCTGCCGAGCAGCCGGCCGGACCGAGTGAATCGCCGGCCGAGGCCGCCCCGCCGGCACCGGAGGCGCCCGCCGCCCCGACCGCCGAGCCGCCGCCCGAGCAGGAATCCCCCGCGCCCGACCAGGCCGGCGAGACCGAGCCCGGCGAGACCGAGCCCGGCGAGACCGAGCCCGGCGAGAC
>CAYTJE010000164.1:0-7444 GCA_964437855.1 uncultured Anaerolineales bacterium
CTACCCGCGACCTCACCCGCCTTCGCCCTTGAGGCTACGGGCGGGCAGGCGGTCGCGGCTCGGCGATTCGCCTACGGTCGCGGCTCGGGCTCGGCCGCCCCGCCGTGCGCCTCCAGGCGGCGGAGGACCTCGGCCGCCACCTCCCGGTCGTCGAACGGCCGGGTCACGTCGGCGATGATCTGGTACGTCTCGTGCCCCTTGCCGGCAATGATGACCACGTCGCCGGGCCGAGCCTCGCCGAGGGCGCGGGCGATGGCCTCGCGGCGGTCGAGTTCCACGGTCACCCGGTCGGGGTCGGCGAAGCCGGCCAGGACCTCGTCGGCGATGGCCCGCGGGTCCTCGCTCCGGGGATTGTCGTTGGTGACGACGATGCGGTCGGCCAACCGTTCGGCGACACCGGCCATGGCCGGCCGCTTCTGACGGTCGCGGTCCCCGCCGCACCCGAAGACCAGCACCAGCCGCCCCTGGCCGTGGACCAGGTCGCGGACGGTCGCGAGCGCGTGCTCCAGCGCGTCGGTCTTGTGGGCGTAGTCGACGAGCACGCTGAAGGGCAAGGTCGTCGGCACGGGTTCCAGCCGGCCGCGGACCGTCTCCACCGCCTCCAGGCCCGCCGCCACGGCCTCGGTGGGAAGGCCGAGGGCCTCGGCCATCGCCGCCGCCGTCAGGCAGTTGCAGACGTTGTGCATGCCCAGCAGGCGCGTGCGCACGGTCGCGCGACCGCGCGGCGTTACCAGCGTAAACCGGCTGCCGTCCGTGCCGGACCGGACGTTCTCGGCCGTCACGTCCGCCGCACCCCCCAGGCCGTACCAGAGGACCGGCGCGGGGGAGACCTCGGCGAAGGCGCGGCTGGTCTCCTCGTCGGCGTTCAGCACCGCGTGGGCCTCCGGGGACAGGCCGGCGAACAAACGCCCCTTGGCCTCGCGGTACGAGATCATGTCCTCGTGGTAATCGAGATGCTCCGGCGAGAGGTTCGTGAAGGCGCCGACGTCGAACGCGATGCCCGCCGTCCGGCGCTGATGCAGGGCGTGGCTCGAGACCTCCATGACGACGGCGTCGAGGCCGGCCTCGACCATGTCGGCGAAGTAGGCGGCCAGGTCGTCGGCGTCGGGGGTGGTCAGCCGGCTGGGGATCTCGCGCCCGCCCATGACGTACCCGATGGTGCCGAGGATGCCCGCCGGCCGGCCCGCCTCCTCGAAGATGCTCCGCATCAGATACGTGGTGGTGGTCTTGCCGGTGGTGCCGGTCACGCCGCAGACGGTCATCCGGCGGGTGGGGTCGCCGGCCAAGGCGTGGGCGCCCAGCGCGAGGGCCTCCCGCGCATCGGGCGCCACGAGCATCGGAGGACGCCCGGGCAGGCCGACCTCGTGCTCGACGACGGCGGCCGATGCCCCCGCCTCCAGGGCGGGCTGGACGAACTCGTGACCGTCTATCTGCGTGCCCGGCAGGGCAACGAAGAGGTCGCCCGGCCGCACTTGCCGCGAATCGTGGACCGCGCGGACCACCTCCACGTCGCCCGGCCCGATGAGCCGGGCCCCGGGGATTCGCTCGGCCAGGTCCGCGAGTTTCATGGCGTGTGCGCTTTCTCTACGCGCGTCCCGCGCGGGAATCATTTCATTTTCCGCGCGGGAATCATTTCATTTTCCGCGCGGCAATCATTTCATTTCCCGCGCGGCCCGTACGGGCCGCGCCCACCTCACCTTCTGCGCGGTGGCCCAGTCCATACGGAGGCGTATGCCGAGGGCCACCGCGCGGAATGCGCCCTGCTTCCGCGTCAGGGCGTCAGGGGCTGGTTGACCAGGTGCGTCCGGCCGACGGCGGCGGCGGGGTCGGCCGGCTCCGTCGGCTCGACACCGAGATACGGCAGGGCGCGGACCAGGATCTTCCGGGCCACCGGCGCCGCCACCGTCCCTCCATAATACCCGATAGAGCGGTCCGGTTCGTTCACGCAAACCGCCACGACGATCCGCGGGTCCTCCGCCGGCGCCCCCGCCAGGAACCACGCGACGTACCGGGAGTGGCTGATGGCCCCCGTCTCCGGGTCCACCTTCTGGGCGGTGCCCGTCTTGCCGAACACGCGATAGCCGGGCACCTGGCACCGCCGGCCGGTGCCCTCCTCCACGACGCCGACCAGGGCGTGGTCGATCATGCGCCGGGCCGTCCTCGGCCGAAGCGCCCGGCCGACCGTCTGCGGCTCGGTGAGCCGGGCGACGGCCCGGCCGCGATGGTCGAGCACGCCGCGAAGGATCCGCGGCCGCAGTATCTTCCCACCGCTGGCGAACGCCGAGAACGCCGCCGCCATCTGGAGCGGCGTGACGGCGTACTCCTGGCCGAACGGCACGCGCGTGGTGCTCAGGCGCGTCCAGCGGTCCAGGGGAAACACCAGGCCCGGCGCCTCGCCGGGGAGCCAGACGCCGGTCCGGCGGCCGAAGCGGAAGGCCGTCAGCGCCGCGTGCAGACGCCGGTTCCCCATCCGCAGGCCGACCTTGCCCAGCAGGATGTTGCTGGACTTGATGATCCCCTGCTCGAACGTCAGGTTCGCGTAGGCGTGGCCGGCGTCGTGCAGGCGGCCCTCGGGCCAGTAGCCGTTCTCGCAGAAAAAGACCTCCCCCAGGTGAACGACGCCGGCCTCCAGGGCGCGGGCCGCGACGAACGGCTTGCCGCTGGAGCCCGGCGGGTAGGTGTCGGTCACGGCCCGGTTGCGCCGGGCGTCGGTGGGGTAGTCGGCGTAGCGGGCGGGGTGAAACGTGGGGACGTTGGCCATCGCCAGGATGCCGCCCGTGGCGGGGTCCATGACGACGGTCGAGGCGCTGGCGGCCTTGAACTCGTCGCAGGCCTCTGCCAGGGCCTTCTCGGCGGCGGCCTGGATGACGGCGTCGATCGTCAGGACCAGGTGCTGGCCGTCCTCGGCCGGCGTGAAGTCGTCCGGCCTCATCCAGATGGGCCGGCGATGGAGGTCCGCCAGGACATAGGCCTCGCCCGGCGTGCCGGCGAGCCGCGCGTCAAACACCTTTTCCAACCCCTCCAGGCCCTGCTCGTCGACGCCCACGAAGCCGAGCACGTGCGCCGCCAGCGCGGCGTTCGGATAGTGCCGCTTGCCCTCGGTCACCAGGGCCACGCCGCGGATGTCGAGTTGTCGGACGACCTCGGCGGTGGCGGCGGGAACGCGGCGCGCGAGCCAGACGAACCGGCTGTCGGGGTCCTGGGCCAGGAGGCGATAGACGTGGTCGCGGTCCAGGCCGAGGACCTCGGCCACGCGGCGGGCCGTGGCGGCGGGGTCACGGACGATCTTCGGGTCCGCAAAAACGCTCTCCCGCGCCTGGCTGCCCGCCAGGACGCGGAGACGGGCATCCAGGATACGGCCGCGCGTCGCCGGCACCGGGTACCGCATGTGATGCATCCGGGCCGCCCGCGACGCCAGGGCGTCGGCCGACTCGGCGTAGATGTAAACGAGGTAGCCGGCCAGGGCGGCCAGCAGGGCGGCCAGCCCGGCCGTCAGCAGACGTGCAACGCGGCGTTGTCGTATCGGGGATATCACGCCCGTGCTTGTCCTTCGGCGATTAAGGCTACTTTGTCAACGCTTACCAACCGACAACGACTCTAGCGCGGTGGGCCGTCTTGCCCACCGCGCGGTGTCCACGACTGGGCACCGCGCCACGGCCTTTGTGGATGATGGCGAAGTGGACAAAGTCGCCTTAACCTTCGTACGGTAACGCTACGAATGGATTCTGCGCGGTCCGTACGGACCGCGCCGGAAACACCGATTTCGCCCATGCGCGGCCCGTACGGGCCGCGCGAGAAGCCGCACGCATGGCCCGGCCGCTACGGCGGTCCCGACGGGGCACTCTCGACGACCGGACGGGCACCGCCGGCGGACCCGTTCTGGCCTGCCCGGGACGGGTCCGTCGAGCGCGGCGAAACGTTGCCGGTTGACGAAGAAGCGAGATCGGCTCCATACGGACCCGTATCGGGGGAGTCGCCGTCGGCCTCGCCCTGGCACAGGTGGGCCGCCTGGCCCTGGAGGCGATCCTGGCTCCGGAGCCGGGCTACGTGCAGTTCCAACCGGCAGCACTGCCGCCCCAACCGGCGCTTGGCCCGGAACAGGTCGTGCAGCCGGTTGCCGGCCTGATGCACGTCCGTGCGCAGGGCGATCAGGCCCATGGCCACGGCCACGAGCAGACCGGCCAGCACCGCCAGCCGCACGCAGACCCTCATGGCGTCGCCACGGCGGCGACCCGGTTGGCCGGGTCCTCGGACTCGGCCGCCGTCTCCTTACGGTCCAGCAGGAGGATGGTCTGGCCGATACGAAGCCGGCGCGCGTCCGGCACGCGGTCGCGGTTCTTCTGCATCAGCCGCTTGGCCGCGCTCAGGTCCCCGTACACCTCCCGGGCGATGCTGTAGAAGGTGTCGCCCTTGCGGACGGTGTAGGTGGGCGTGTCGTCGGCGGGGCCGGCGCCCGCTCCATGCGGAGCCGTACCGGGGGCCTTCTCGTCCAGGAGGACGTGAAAGCGGCGGGCCAGGCCGTCCAGGCCGACCTCCGGAACGTCGTCGCCCGTCTCGGCCGGCTCGCCCGCGTCGGCGATGCGGGTCGGGGGCGGCGGCGCCTGGGCCGGCACGCCGGGGATGACCAGTTTCTGTCCCGGTCGCAGGCGGTCGGGATCGGGAACCGTGTCCTTGTTGGCCTCCCAGACCCGCCGCCACAGGCGGGGCCCGTCGTCGCCGTAGTATTTCGTGGCGATGGTGGTGAGCGTCTCGCCCTTGCGGACCACGTGCACCGGGCGGGACGGCGGGGCGGGCGTCCCGGGCCGGGGGGCGGGGGCGCCCTCGGCGGCCGGCTCCGTCTCCTCCGGCGGGGCGGGCGCCTCCGGACGGACCCGTACCGGGGGCGCGCCGTCCGATGGCGGCGCCGGCATCGGCGTCTCGACGCGGGCCGGTCCGAGCGCCAGCCGGCCGGTCGAGGCCTCGTCCTCGTCGGTCTCGGCCGGGTCGGCCGGTCCGTCCGGACCCGTACCGGGGAGGTCGTCGGGCGCCCGCATCCGCTCCTCGGCGGGTTCCGTCTCGCCGGCAGCGGGATTCTCGATCATCAGCGACCGGCCGCCGTCGGCAAACGGGTCCACCGTCTCGTCCATGGCATCGGCCAACACCTCGTACCGCCGGCTGTCGCCGACGGGCAGCGGGGCGTGGTCATCGGCGGCGGAGCCGACCCGGCTGCCGAGAATCACGCCGAACAGCACGATGAATACAACGCCAACCAGCAAACCGACCTTTGTTTCGTTCCCCACGATAGCACCCCACGTATCTGCGCGTCCATGCTCGCCCCATCCCGTGGCGGGCACGCGGCGGGCCCCACCTCCGCGCCCCAGCCCGTCGATTATGATGAACCGGCGGTGGGGAGACGCTGGGCCACGCGGAGCCGCGCGCTGCGGGCACGCGGGTTGGCCCGGACCTCCCCGGGCGTCGGTCGCTGCGGCTTGGCGAGCGGCAGGCGAACCCGCCGGTGGCGGGCCGCCTCCCGGAACCGGGTCTTCACGATCCGGTCCTCGCCGCTGTGAAACGACAGGACCACAACGCGACCGCCGGGTTTCAGCAACGGAACAATCTTGTCAAGGAACCTCTCCAGGCTGCCCAACTCGTCGTTGACGGCGATGCGGATGGCCTGGAAAACCCGCGTCGCCGGGTGAATCGTCTGCTTTTGCCGCCAGGCGGCCGGCACGGCCGAGGCGACGACCTCGGCCAACTCGTCGGTCCGGCGGATGGGCCGGGCCTCGACGATGGCCCGGACAATCCGCCTGGCGAACGGCTGGTCACCATAGTCCCGGAGGGTCTCGGCCAACCGCTCGGCCGGCCACCGGTTCACGACCTCCTCGGCGGTCGTCTCCTGCGACCGGTCGTACCGCATATCGAGCGGGCCGGGGCGGTCGAAACTGAAGCCCCGCTCCGCGTCGGCCAGTTGCAGGCTCGAGACGCCCAGGTCCAGCAAACAGGCGTCGACGTGCGTGTGGCCGGCCTCCTGGAGGACCTGGTCGATATCGCAGAAGTTGGCGTGGAAAAACCGTACCGTGCCCCGGTGTCGGAGTCGGGCCTTCAGGCGCTCGAGGGCGTCGCGATCGCGATCCAGTAGAATCAGTTGTCCGCCGGGCAGTACGTGTTTCAGGATCTCGGCCGCGTGGCCGCCGCCCCCCGCCGTGCCGTCCACCACCACCTGGCCCGGGTGCAGCGACAGATGCTCGGCCACCTCCTCGAGCATCACCGGGACATGCCCGGCCTGGAGATCCACGCGGCCCTCGCCTCGCGGCTAGCGTTAATGAACCAACGAACTCAGGGAGGCGCCGGCTTCGAGCCGGGCCAGCAGCGCGCCGACGTGCTCGGACATCGTCACGTCGCCGTACCGGCCGCCCCACTGCCTGACGCGCTGGAGGCGCGTCTTGAGCCGACCGACCTCGCGGTGCACGCGGTCGGCTGCCAGATAGGCCTCGGTGTTCGGGGCCTCCAGCATCTTGCGGATGAGTTCCCAGTCCTGAGCGTTCTGATCCCGTTCCATGGTGCGCCTCCCGTGCCCTGAGCCCCTGACATGTACGCATCCGGTCTGCTGTTGCTCTTCGGCCGGCCGGGCCGACCCCTACGTGGGCCTAGGCCGGCTTACCGGCCTCGGCCTCCTCCGCGCCCGCGGCGACGCCGGCCTCGGCGGCGGCCATGGCGCGCTCGGCCAGTTTGTCGTGCTTCTGGAGCCGCTCCTGCACGAACGACTGCCACGCCTCGCGGTCCCAGATTTCAATGTGGTCGCGTACGCCGATGATCGCCACTTCCCTCGACAACCCCAACTGCTGCCGCGTGTACTCCGGGATGAGGACCCGGCCGAGCCGATCCAACTCCAGCCGCTCCGTCATCGCGTAAGAGACCCGCTCGTAGTCGCGCACGTCCTGGACCGTCCGGAGCGTCGAATTGAACTGCGGCGCGACGGTCTCGTAAGTCTTCGGCGTGTAAAGGTACAGGACGCCGTCGAACCCGTAGGAGGCCATGAAGGCGTAACAGTCTTCCGACCGGTTGATCTGCTCCCGCAACTTGGCCGGTATGGTCAGCCGCGACTTGGCATCGAATGCGTGAAAATATTGACCCGTCAGCAAGAGCACCGGTCACCTCGGACGTTGACGTGTGCCCCACTTTTCCCCACTACTGGCCTCTATTATCGGCCAGCCGACCCACTTCATACCACCCGAATACACCCTGTCAACACAAATTCCCCCTCTTTCAAGCGGGACTGACGGGTCAAGAGCAAGTGAAGAAGGATATGGGCCCTACGGACAGTGGGACAAACGTCCGATAACCACTACTGGTAGGGGGTCAAGAATAACCTGGCAACGGACAAGTTTTTTTGGTTCATGGGCTATTTCCGGGGGGGGTAGGGACCGTCAGCCTCCAGGCCGCCACGCCCGTGCGCCTGGGGGAG
>CAYTJE010000165.1:0-7415 GCA_964437855.1 uncultured Anaerolineales bacterium
TAAATGTGCGGCGGCGCGCTACCCATTTACGAAAGCCCATGCCCGAAACCTCGACTATCACGCCCGAGGACGTCGCCTCGGCCCTGGCCGGCCGTATTGAGGGCGACCTCCTGACCGACCGGTTCAGCCGGGCCGTCTACGCCACGGCGGCGTGCATCTATCGTATCCCGCCGCTGGCGGTGGTGGTGCCGAAGACGGCCGACGACGTGGTGGCCGCCGTCCAGATGGCCGGCCGACTCGGCATTCCCGTCACGCCGCGCGGGGCGGGGTCCGGCGTGGTCGGCCAGGCGCTGGGCGCGGGGCTGGTCCTGGACTTCACCAAGTACCTGACGCGGGTCCTGGAGGTCGACCCGGGCGGCCGCCTCGTCCGCGTCCAGCCGGGGGCCGTCACGGGTCACGTCAACGAGGCCCTGGCCCCGCACGGCCTGATGCTCGGCCCCGACCCGTCCAGCGAGCCGTTTGCCACCATCGGCGGGAACCTGGGCACCAACGCCTCCGGGGCCCGCGGCATCCGGTACGGCTCGATGCGCGACCATGTGGCCTACCTGGACGTGGTCCTGGCGGACGGCTCGCGGGCGCGGCTGGAGCCGCTTGACGTCGAGGGCGAGCCGTACCGCGCCCTGGCCGGTCCATACGGACCCGTACCGGGCCGGGGCGACCTGCTCGGCCGGGCCGCTTCCGGCACCCGACGCCTGCTCCAGGAACACGCCGCCCTCATCCGCCGGCATCAGCCGTACACGCCCAAACACAGCGCCGGTTACAACCTGTTCGACGTGCTGGAGGGGGGCCGGCTGGACCTCACGCGGCTGGTGGTCGGCAGCGAGGGGACGCTGGCCATCATCGTCGAGGCGGGGCTGCGGGCCGTGCCGAAGCCCGCCGAGCGGGCCAGCCTGCTCCTCTGGTTCGACCGGCTGGACAACGCCGGCGAGGCCGTCCATCACGTTCTGGACCTCGGTCCCAGCGCCTGCGAGATCATGGACCGGGTCTTCCTGGAGATCGTTCGAGCCGACGGGTCGGTGCCGGCGGAGTATTTGCCGCCACGGGCCGACACCGTGCTGCTGGTCGAACAACTCTCCGACTCGCGGGCCGAGAACGAGGCGTTTATCCAGCGGGTGCGCCGGAAGGTGATCGACGACCTCGGCCTGGCTTTCGGTGGCATCGAGGCCTACGACCCCGGGCAGCAGGAGCGGCTGTGGCAGGTTCGCAAGCGGGCCGTCCAGATCCTCCAGCGCCTGCCCGGGCCGAAGCGGGTCACCCCGTTCATCGAGGACGTCTCCGTCCCGCCCGGGGTGCTGGTCGAGTATATCCACCTCCTCCGCGAGGTGTTCAAGCGGCACGGCGTGGAGGCGGCCGTGTACGGCCACGCGGGCGACTCGAATCTGCACGCCCGTCCCCTCCTGGATACCCGCCGGGCGGAGGACGTGGCCAGGATGCGGGCCATCGCCGACGACGTGGCCGCCCTCGTCGTCCGTCTCGGCGGCACCGTCTCGTGCGAGCACGGCGACGGCCTGGCCCGCAGCGGGTACCTCCGGCTCCAGTTCGGGGACGACCTCTACGGCGCCATGCAGGCGGTGAAGCGCCTCTGGGACCCGGACGGCCTCCTCAATCCGGGCAAGGTGATCACCGACGAGCGGCACGTGCACACGACGGACCTCCGGCTGGGGCCGGATTTCGCCCCGGTCGAGACCGGCGAGGCCTTCGACCGCGACCCCTGGGCCGAGGAACTCATCCGCTGCCACGGTTGCGGTACGTGCCGGGAGTTCTGCCCCGTCTTCAAGGTGACCGGCGACGAGTCGGCCTCGCCTCGCGGCAAAGCGAACCTGCTGCGAGAGATCCTGAGCGGTGGCCCGGACATGGCGCGCAATGCCGTGCGCGGCGGGTCTCCGCACCCGCCGCGGGATGCGGGGAGTACGTCTTCTCTCGCGGTGGGTGCGGAGACCCACTGCGCGAAACGCTCAAGTTGCGCTCTGGCCCTGGACCTTGCCGACCTCGACGCCGAGGGTATGCGACGGGTCGCCAGTCTCTGCTACAACTGCAAGTCGTGCCTGACCGAGTGCCCGAGCCGGGTCGACGTGCCCGGTCTGCTGCTGCGGCACAAGGAGCACCTGGCCGCCCACGGCGGCTTGCCGTGGACCGAACGGCAGATGACGCGGGTCCGGCCGATGGGCCGGGCGGGCAGCGCGGCGACACCCGTCTCGAACTGGCTGCTCCGGGCCCGCCCGGTCCGATGGATGATGGAGAAGGTGGGCGGCGTGGCCCGCGACGCCGCCATGCCGCGCTTCGCCCGCGACCGTCTGCTGGAGGAGGTCGAGGTGCCGGCGGCCGGGGCGCCCCGGCACCGGGTGGCGTACTTCGCCGGCTGCTTCGAACTCTTCAACGAGCCGCAGAGTGGCCGGGCGGCCCTGCGGGTCCTGGCGGCCCTGGGGTGCGAGGTGGTCATCCCCCGGCAGCGGTGCTGCGGCATTGCGAAGATCTCGGCCGGCGACGCCGCCGCGGCCATCCGGGACAGGGCGTTCAACCTGGACGTGCTCGCGCCCCTCGTCGACGCCGGCTATGTGGTTGTCAGCGGGTGCCCGTCGTGCGTCCTGACGCTGACGGAGGAGTGGCTGGCGATGGACGGGGCGGACGAGCGGGCCGCCCGCGTGGCCCGGGCCACGCGCGATATCCACGACCTTGTGGCGGAGATGACGGCCGAGGGGGACGTGCCCGTCGGCCCGTCGGCCGAGTTGCCGTGGCGGAGCCGGCGCCTGGCCTATCACGCCCCGTGTCACCTGCGGGCCGCGGGGCGGGGCGACGTGCCGAAGCGGCTGCTGGAGCGGCTCCTCGGGTTGGAGTTTGTCCTGACGAACGAGGAATGCTGCGGCATGGGGGGCACGTACGGCCTGAAGGCGCGGAACGCGGCGGTGTCGCAGGCCATCGCCCGGCCGGTGCTGGACCGCATCCGCCACGCCGGGGCCGAGGCCGTGGTGACGAGTTGCGGCATGTGCCGGACGCAACTTGCCCAGGGGACGGGCCTGCCGGTGGTCCATCCGATGGAGGTGCTGGCCGACGCCCTCGCACCGGCCGAAAGCGCTGGCGGGCCGGCCCCCGGGCCGGCATAATGGGGCCGGGGGATTCGAACGGATGATCCGGAGGCGGTCGTGGACCTGAAGATGCTCGTCGAAACGCATCGTGAGGCGATTCTCCGCGTGTGCGCCGAGCACGGGGCGCGGAACGTCCGCGTGTTCGGCTCGGTGGCCCGTGGCGAGGCCGACGAGGCCAGCGATCTGGACGTTCTCGTGGACATGGACCCGGACCGGAGCCTGTTGGACATGGGCGGCCTTCTGATCGACCTTCAGGATCTGCTTGGCTGCCGCGTCGATGTGGTGACAGAGCGCGGCTTGCGTCGGCGCATTCGGAATCGGGTTCTCCATGAGGCGGTGCCGCTATGAGACGCGACCGCGAGCGCCTTCTCGACATTCAGGATGCCATCGCGCAGATTCAGAAGTACGCGGACCGCATCCGCGAAGGCCTTCAGCAGGACGAACTGGTCCAGGTATGGGTGCTGCACCACCTGAGGATTCTCGGCGAGGCCGCCCGGACCCTGTCCGAGGAGGTCAAGCGGCGGCATCCCGACGTACCCTGGAAGGACATCGTCGGCATGCGCCACGTGCTGGTTCACGGCTACTTTGAGATCGACGTGGACGTCGTCGCGAAAGTCATCGAGGACGACCTTCCTCGCCTGAAGCAGCACGTGGCGGATATCCTGCGGAACATGCCTGACGAACCATGACACCGGTCGCTGCGGCCCCCTATGAGGCCTCTCGCCGGTCCGGCGGTCGGCCGTCCCGACAACGGTGCCTGTCCGGCGCATCAGCCGAAGAGTTGGGTCCAGGTTTCCTTGTACCGGCCCAGGCCCACGTGGGAGTGGTCGCCCATCATGTTCGTGTGATGGCCGGGGCTGTGCCACCACTGCTGGATGGCCCCGGCACCGGTGGCGGTGCCCCGGGCGATGTTCTCGGCGTGGGCGGTCGTGTCGAAGCGTCTGGCCCGTTCCCACGGGGTCTTTTTGCCGGGCACGGGCGAGGTGTGCGAGAAGAAGCCCTTCTCGACCATGTCCTTGGAGTGGTCGCGTGCGGCGTTGCAGAGCCGGACGTCGATGCGCAGCGGCTTGAGGCCGGCGATGATGCGGATCTGGTTCATTCGCCGGATGCCGCGGGCCTCCTCCGGCCGGATGCGCGGCCCGAGGTCGTCGTTCTCGATGAGGATCCGTCGATGGTTGTCGGACTCGGCCACCGCCAGCAGGCCGCTCAGGGCCTCGTGGTCCTCCAGGACCGCCTTGGTGGGCCGGGGGTCGGACAGTTCCTGGCGGGCGGCGGGCAGGTGCTCGGCCAGGTACGCGATGGCCCGATCGCGGTGCCTGCCGAGAGCCAGGATCCGCTCGCGCCGGGCGGCGAGGTGGGCGTCGGCCTGGAGGACCTCTTTCGGGGCCAGGGCCAGGATAGCCTGGAGTTCCTTGAGGGCGGGGTCGCCCTTGGTGACGATTTTCTTCTTCGTCAGGCCGCCCTCGCGGCTGAGGGAGCGGACCGTCTCCTGGAGCGCGTCCAGGTGGTCCGGGTCGTGGTCGGCCAGGCGTTGGCGGAGGATGGCCCGGCCGGTCTCCAGGAAGTCCGCCCGGTACCGCGCCACGAGCGGGTCGAGGGCCTTGTTGACGGCGTCCAGGAGGGCGGCGGCCCCCCCGGGGCCGATGGCCAGGAGACCGTCGGCGGCCTCGGCGCGGGCCGGCTCGTCCCCGGCCCGGCGGAATCGGGCGACCAGGTCCCGGACCTCGTTCCGCTGCTTCGGGGTCAGGGGCTCCGCGGCCGCGGCGCCCGGCGCAGGGGCGGCGGGGAGCCGTAGGGCAGCCAACATCGCGAGTGCCAGCAGTCGGCGGCGTTGCATGCGACCTCGTTGGCCGGTCCCCAGGCCTTATACGAGGCGGCGGCGTTAATGCTCGGCGGGTTCGCCCAGGATGCCGATCAACTTCTCGTACATCTCGTCCCGGAGTGGGTCGGTCTCGGCCTCCAGCGTCAGGCGCAGAAGCGGTTCGGTGTTCGACGGTCGGCAGTTGAACCACCACTGGTCGTATTCCACCGTGACGCCGTCGAGGAAATCGACCTTGCCGTCCGAGAACGTCTGGGCCAGGTGCCGGATCATGCCGTCCTTGTCCTCGACCTCGAAGTTGACCTCGCCGGTGGTCGCGTAGCGGCGGAGGGGGGCGATGAGTTCGCTGAGCGTCTCGTCGGGATGGGCCGAGAGGACCGTCAGGACCTTCAGCAGCGTGATGACGGCCGAGTCGCAGAAGTAGTTGTCGCGGTAATAGGTGTGGCCGGAGAGTTCCCCGCCGAAGGGGGCGCCCGTCTCCCGCAGGGCGTGCTTCATGTGGCTGTGGCCGACCTTCTCGCGGTGCGGCACCCCGCCGTGCTTCTCGATCTCCTCCCGCAGCGCCCGGGTGGAGCGCAGGTCGTAGATGATGGTGGCGCCGGCCTCGGCCTTCAGGAACTCGGGCGCGAGCAGGGCCGTGACCAGGTCGTTGCCGATGCTCTCGCCGGTCTCGTCGACGAAGCCGACGCGGTCGGCGTCGCCGTCGAAGCATACGCCGCAGGCGGCGTCGGTGGCGCGGACGCGGCGTTTGAGGTCCTCCAGGGCCGACGCCCGAAGCGGATTGGGCTCGTGGTTGAACCGCCCGCCCCGTTCCAGGTTCAGCGGCTCGACGTCGACGATGAACTCCCGGAGGAGGCTCGGCACCCACTTCGAGGCCATGCCGTTGGAGGCGTCCAGGACGATGGTCATCGGCACAATCTCGCCCGCGAACTTCTTGACGTGCAGCAGGTAGCCGCTCGAGATGTCCTGGTGCCGCAGCGGCCCCACGGGCTGGGCGTCGGTGGTCTCGACCTCCGCCGCGATGGTCTTGATGGCCTCCAGCCCCGATCCCATGGCGACCGGCACGCACTCGGGGCCGGTAATCTTGAAGCCGTTGTAGGCCGCCGGGTTGTGGCTGGCGGTCACCTGCACGCCGCCCAGGGCCTTCAGGCTGCCGACGGCGTAGTAGATGGCGGGGGTCTCGATCTCGCCGACCAGCATGGCGCCCACGCCGGCGGCGCGGATGCCCTCGGCCAGGCTCTGGGCGTAGGCCTCGCTGGTGGCCCGCATGTCGCGGCCGACGACGATCCACTGCGCCTCGGGCTCTGCGCCCTCCGGCAGCCGGCCCGACAGGTGACGGGCCGTGGCGTAACCCACCTTCCACGCCACCGTCCGGTTGATCTGGTCGTCGGCCAGGCCGCGGATGTCGTAGGCCTTGAAGATGGCGTCGAGGTCCACGGGGGGCTCGTCGGCGGCCTCGTCGGCCCCGGCCGTCACCTCCCGCCACTTGCACCCCTTGCACTTGGGGTAATGGCGGGCGATGCGGGCCCGGCAGACGGCTTCCGAGATGGCGTACTTCTCGCCCGGGCACCGGCGCTGGTCGTTCAGGTTCGCGGGCACGGCGGCTCTCCAGGCAGGCGGGCAGGGCGTTACAGGGTGAACTTGGGGCTTTGCCCGAGGAACGCCCTCGGGTTGTGCCAGACGACCGTCTCGATCACGGTCTCGGGAATCTCCAGGCCGCGCATCACGCCGACCGTGACGAGGACGGCCAGGGGATCGCTGTCCTCCCAATCGGCCGAGGAGTTCAGGAGCATGCGTTCCGGTCCGCAGTCGCGGATGATGCCGGCGGCCTCCTCGGGCGAGAGTTTGCCCGGGTAAACGGTCAGGCCGGTCCAGCAGCCGGTGTCCTGGGCGATGCGAATCGTCTCGCGGGTGCAGTGGTCGACGACGCAGAGGTCGCGGGGCGGGTCGATGTCGTCGATGGCCTCGGCGATCATCTCGGTGCCCTGCTTCTTTTCCTCGGCGTGCGGCGTGTGGATGAGGCAGACGAGTTCGCGGCTGGCGGCCAGTTCCAGTTGCCGGCGGAACGTCTGCATCTCGTTTTCGGTGTTCTTGTTCAGGCCGATCTCGCCGATGCCGAGCACGGTGGGCCGCTCCAGGTACGGCTCGATGTGCTGGAGCACCTGCTCGGTCAACTCGACGTTCTCGGCCTCCTTCGGGTTGACCGCCAAGACGCAGTAGTGCTGGATGCCGCGCTTCGCCGCCCGCCGGGGCTCGAACGTGGTCAGGTGGTTGAAGTAATCGAGATGGCTCTCGGCGTACTGGCGGTCCGTGCCGGGCCAGAAGGCCGGCTCGCAGACCGCGACGATGCCGGCCTCGGCCATCAGCCGGTACTCGTCGGTGGTCCGCTCGAGCATGTGAATGTGGGGGTCGATGATTCTCATCGCGGCCCTCGCAGGGTACGTGTTCGCCCGGCTAGCACGACAACGCGACAAGGCCGTCTTGCTTGGCTATGAGGTTCAGCCCGAAGGGCT
>CAYTJE010000166.1:0-7382 GCA_964437855.1 uncultured Anaerolineales bacterium
TGGGCGATGTCGATGTGGTGGGCGCCCCAGTCGGTCACCTGGCCGCCGGAGTAGTCGAGGATCCAGCGGAAGTTCCAGTGGCACCGCTTCTCGGTGTACGGCGCCCAGGGGGCCGGGCCGAGCCACATGTCGTAATCGAACCCCTCCGGCACGGGCATGGGGGGCTGCGGGCCGATCTCCGGGCCGACGCCGATGCCGACCTCCACCTTCCGCAGGCGTCCGATGCGGCCGTTGCGAACCAGTTCGCACGCGAACCGGAAGTGCCGCGTCGACCGCTGCCAACTGCCGGTCTGCCAGACGCAGCCGTACCGGCGGACGGCCCGGACGATGGCCCGGCCCTCGTGGATGGTCAGGGCGAGCGGCTTCTCGCCGTACACGTGCTTGCCGGCGCGGATGGCCGGAATCGCCAGGGCGGCGTGCCAGTGGTCGGGCACGGCGATGACCAGGGCGTCGAGGTCGTTGCGGTCGAGGAGGGGACGGAAGTCGGCGGCGCCCGCGCAGTCCGCCGACTCGTAGCGCTGGTTGACGAGGTCGGCGGCCGCGCGGCGGCGGGAGGCGTCCACGTCGCAGACCGCGCGGATCCGGCAGTCGGCCTCCTGAACGAACCCCTTGATGTGCCGCATCCCCATGCTGCCCAGGCCGATGAACCCGAGGGCCAGGCGGTCGCTGGGGGGTGGTCGGCCCTCGGCGCCCCGGGCGGAGGACCGGACGACGGCAGGGGCCGCAAGCGCCGCCGCGGCTCCGCGAAGCAGCAAACGACGCCGCGTCAGGCTCAGCGAAGTCATGGGTACGTCCCCTGGTTGCTGCGCGGTCACCTTACCAGACGGCCGTGGAACGAGCAATCCTGGACAGCGTGGTGGCCTCGGAAGGCCACCACGCGGAAAACCTGAAACCGCTTCTACGGCGCCTTCCGGCGTGCCTCCTTCAGCAACCGTATCCACTCACCCACGTACCGCCCGTGGTCGTGGTACGTCCGGCCGCTCACGAGGTTGCCGTCCACGACGCACGGTTCGTCGACGAACGTGGCGCCGCAGACCTCGACGTCGAAGCGGCACTTGGGGACGGTGGCGATTCGCCGTCCCTGAAGGCAGCCGGCGGTGGCGAGGATCTCCGCGCCGTGGCAGACGGACGCCACGGGCTTTTCTGCGTCGACAAAGTGCCGCACGATCCGCACCAGGTCCTCGTCGTACCGGAGGTACTCGGGCGCCCGCCCGCCGGAGAGGAAGAGGCCGAGGTACCCCTCGGGCGCCACGTCGCGGAAGGCCACGTCGGCCTCGATCGCGTACCCTTCCCACTCCTTCGTGATGGTCCAGCCTGGTTTGATTTCGTGGAGGACCATCTGGTATCGCCGTTTCTCGGGGGCGGCCACGACCGGCTCGAAGCCGTCCTCCTGAAGGCGGTAGTACGGGTAGAGCGTGTCGACGGTCTCGGTGGCGTCGCCGACGACGATGAGGACGCGGCTCACGGGTCGTCTCCTTTGGCCAGCGCGGCGTCCAGGTACCGCTGGGCACGGAGGATTTCGGCGGTCACCTCCTCGGCGGTCGGCAAAATGGGGATGCCGCGGGGCACGGGATGCATGAACACCGATACCCAGCCCGTGTATCGGATGCGCCGCAGCGCCGCCGGGATGGGCCGGAAGTCCAGGGGCCCCCGGCCGGGCATCTGGAGCAGTTCCTCCTCCTTCGGTCGTTTCTTCATGCATCCTTTCCCATGCTGCCACGCGTAAAAGTGGACGAGCCGCGGGCCGAGGTCCTCGATGAGCCGCGCGATGGCGGCCGGGTCCTGCGGCAGATGGTAGGGGGCCAGGGCAACGCCCATGCGGCCGGCGGGGGCGGCGTCGGCGAGATGGCGAATGGTGTCGGCCGATTCGCCGTGGTTCTCGATGCCGAGCACCACGCCGTGCCGCTCGGCGGCGGCCAGGTGCGGCTTCATCTTCTCGACGAACCGCTTGGCGCCGGCTTTGTCCTTCGGCATGCCGCCCGTGACGATGAGACGGGCGCCGAACCGCTCGGCCACCACCATCTCCTCATGGAGACGGAACGGGCCGAGGTCGTAGTGCGTCAGGATGCCGACCTTCACGCCGTGCTCGGCAAGCATCCGGGCGAAGCGTCGGTGGCCCATGGTCTCGATCTGCTCGCGGTGGTTGGCGTGCCGCTCCGGCCAGATGTCGATGTACCGGGTGCCCGTCTTGCGGACCTCGGGCAGGACGGTTGCGAGCGGCAGCCGACCGTACATCGAGGAGGCCACGATGTATCGCAGGCGGAAGGCGTCGGCCAGGGCGGGGCCTGCCAGGGCCAGCCCGGCCGCCGCAGACAGGCCGCGCGCCAGCAGCGTCCGACGCGACAGTCTCGGTTCGCGGGCCGGTGGTATCGGGCTCATCGGACGCCTCCTCCACGTGTGGACGCACGGGAACGATGGGGCTTGTCCGGGCGGTGCGTCGCACCGGCGGCCCCATGATGCCAGAACGGGGGGCCGGGTGCAACCGGATTGCGGCCGCTGGGGTCCGGGTGTGGGGCGTTTCGGATTTTGGGTTCAAATCCCGGCCCCATCTGACCGATAGAAGGGGCGGTCGCCTCTGACGCACGGACCCACCGCGGGTGCCCCTACCCACCCCGTTGCGGGAGGCGGCCGGTGTTTCGCGTGGACGACGATTCCGCCCGCAGCCCGGCCGGTGTGTCCGGCGAGGATTGGGAAGCCTGCCGGCACGACCGGGCGCCGCTTCGCCGACTCGGCATCATCACGCACGAGCGGACCGGCCGACGCGTTTACGTCCTCGTGTGCACCGAGTGCGGGTTCACCGTGACGACCGACACCTTGCGCCGGATGCGGGGGCAGGGGCCGGGCCGGCGGCCGCCGGCCGGTACCTCCGGCGGCGCGCCGCCGTGGGCGCCGCCGACCTTCTAGCCGATGGCGGCCGCCGCCGGGCCGCCTTGGCCTCTGACGTGCACAGGTCGGGCCGGGAGCCGTGAGGGGTAGGGCTCCCGGCCCGTTTTCTATCCGCGCCGGTCCGCGTTCTGCGCGGCAAGTCTCGGCACCCGCCGCGCGACATTCGCACCAGACGCCGCAAATCGCGGCGGCCCAGGAGGACCGCCGCGCGGCATTCGCACCAGACGCCGCAAATCGCGGCGGCCCAGGAGGACCGCCGCGCGGAAAGTCTTTGTAGCGTTGTAGGAAGCGGAGCGTGCGCCGGCTCATCCGCGTGCGCGGACGGCGGCGCGTTGACGGATGGCCTCCAGGAGTTGGTCGGATGTGGTCTGCGGCCGGAGGTTCCCCCGCCGGTGGCCGGGCCGTTCGTCCAGCAGGCCGAAGGCCAGGGTAATCTCGCCGGTGTCCCGGCCGGGGGCCAGGACGTGGAAGTCCGAGGTGTAACTCGCCGTGATGAGCGGCCCCGGGGCGGCCAGCGTGCCGTCGGCGATGTCGGCGTTGATCTCGTCGAGCATCTCCCGCCAGGCCCGCACGTCGGCCTCGGAGTCGCGGGCGCAGCCGACCTCCACGCCGTCGAGGCGCGCCTCGGCCGTCAGGTACCGGATCGTCCGGGCCACCTGGCCGAGCGACATCTTGCCCTTGGTCACGAGTTCGCGGGGGTGGCTGAGGATGGCGACGGCCCCGATGCCGGCCCGGTCGAAGCGTGCGAGTTGTTTGCGGGCGTCCTCGGTGGCCTCGTCGATCTTGACCCTCGTCCCGCCGGCGGCGCCGAGCCGCTTCAGCGCCGGGGTGACGACCTTCGTGTTGAACGCGCGCGGGTCGTGGATGCCATGCCGCTGCCGCTGACGGGTGTCGAGACGCTTGAGGCCCAGGACCGCCACCGTTCCGGGATAGTACGGCGTCTGGCCGCCGAACCAGGCGTCGAGTTCGTCTTCGGTGATCTGCCGGTCGGCGGGGACGCCCTGCTTCCGGAGCCAGTGATTGACGCTCGAGAGGACCTTGAGCGTGACCTCGTGGACGGTCTCCTGCTTGCGCTCCAGGTAGCGGGCGAATCGCCGGCCGCGCGGCGTGGTCAGGAAACCGAAGAACGCGCCCGCGTCGGGGAAATAGACGAGAATCTCCAGGCCGCTGCGCCCGGTCGAGAGTTCGACCCCCGGCACGGCCGTGACCCCCAGGAGCGTGGCCTCGCGGTAGAGGTCGCGCGTGCCGGAGACGCTGTCGTGGTCGGTCAGGGCGATGGCCTTCAGGCCCAGGGCGCGGGCCAGCCAGGCGAGTTTGCGGGGCGGCGTCTCGCCGTCGGAGCAGGTCGAATGCGTGTGCAGGTCCATCGCAACGGGCGGGTCAACCACCTGGCGGAGCCGGGCCTCGGGCAGCCCCCGCTCGGCCAGCGCCTGCCGGAACGCGTCCCAGGACTCGGCGGCAAGGGCCTCGCGGACGCCGGCCAGCGCCTTGTAGCGCGCGCGGTAGGACGCCAGGTCCTCGCCTGTGGTGGGTGAAGGGGTCTGCGCCATGCCAACCGGGTGCTCTCCCCGCCATTAGGAAACCGCCGGCCGGACCTCATTGCAAGGAAAAACGTGCAACCGGCGGACGGGGTGTGGCAGCGATCCCCGCGAGAGGTGCGCCTGCTCGTAGCGGCGGGGTATATCCCCGGCGCATGCCTCCGGCCCCGGGGGGCTCACGCCCGCCGGGCATATACAGTGCGGTCGCCAGAAAGCCTGGCCACATCGGAGATGGAGGCCCGGCGCGGCTCAGCCAGGGCGGGGGTTACATCCGCTTGATCGTCGTCTCGTTGGCGGGGACGACCTTGCGCAGGTCGCGCGCCACGCCGGTGCGGTACCCCAGGAGCGGGTTCCAGACGCGCCTGCCCTTTCCGGGCGCGAACAGGAGCCCGTGGGCCTCGCGGAACAGCCGGGAGGATTCCCTGGAGGACGCCAGACCCATCCGGCGGAGATAATCGTGCATCCGGCAGAACTTCTTGATGTCGCGGACCTTGTCCTGGAGGAGGCGGACCTTGCCGTTCCACACCCCGAACAGGTTCCGCTTGAACATCTGCTGGTACATCCGCGACAGGCCGTCGTACACCTGCTTGGCCTCGCCCAGGATGTCGGGTATCGACTCGGTGCACAGGGTGTCGGCGGCCTGGCGGAACGCGGGGATGGCCTTCTTGGTTCCGAGGTCCGGGTCGGTGGCCATAATCACCCGAAAGTGGTCGTAGGCTTCCTTGAGGTTGTCGATACGGCGCGGGGCCGACCGGACGGACTTGGCCAGTTCCAGGCAGCGGTCGAACTCCTTGTAACGTTTGACGAGTTGCTCGCGGAGGACGGCGCGGTAAGTGCCTTCCTGCTTCAGTTGGGCGGGCGACTTGGTCGTTTCCCGAAGCGCCGTGGCTGCCAGCCGATGGTAGGTTGCCACGGCGGTATCGCGGATGCGCCCGGCGGCCAGGTTGTGCGCCTCGACGGCCGCCCCGACCTGCCCGAGTTGAATGTGCGACCACGCCGTCGCGTTCGCCACGTAGTCGCGCGTGTAGTCGTTATATCGCTTGGACGGGGACCGCAGGAGCCTGTCGCCGGCGTCGGCGGCGGCGCGATACCTGCCGGCCTTCGCCTGCTGGATGACCTGGCGGGCCTCCAGGAACATGGCCGACAGGCTCTGCGCATCGGGCTTGCCTCTCGATTCCACCTTCAGGCCGAGCATCTTGCGGATATCGGCGTCGTTGCGGTCGGCCGGCCCCGGGTCGCGTTTCTCGTGGGCGAGGGAAGCGGAGACCTCGCGGCACGCCAGGTTCGGGGCGTTGAGCACCCACGACGGGAAGATGCCCATGGGCAGTTTCTCGGGCAGGCAGTGAGACTCGATCTGCCCCCACGCCGCCCCGGGCGACGCCAACAGCGCCGCCAGCACAAATCCGATCCGTATCCGGGAGATCACGCAGGTTCCTCCGAACTCGGTCTCGGCGGATAAGCCAGTCGCCTGCGAAGCCGGCCCGTCCGGTGGGGTAAAGATGAGCCGGGGCGTGTTACCTTAAGCAGGTGAGCCCACCGCCCCCGGCCGGCTGCCGGCTTACATCTTCCTGAAACCGCCGTTGTCCATCTTGCCGTCCATCTTGCCGTCCATCTTCTTCACGCCGCTGCCGTCCATCTTCTTCACGCCGCTGCCGTCCATCTTCTCGAGGTCGGCTTTCTCCATCTTTCTGACGCCGTCGGTACCCATCTTCTGGAGGCCGCTCTCGGACTGGCCCACGTTGCCGGCCACCTCCACGCCGAACGGGGCGATGACCGTCTCGCGCCACGGGATGCACAGGCGCATGTCGCGCTGCGGGATGCCGTTGATCACGCGTCTGAGCCCCACCGGCTGCCAGACCTGGCCCTTCTTGCCGGCGACGAACAGTAACTTGTGGGCCTCGCGGAACGGCTTGTCGGCTCGGCCGTCGGTGGCCAGGTCCAGGTAGGCCAGGTGGGCGTGGATCCGGCAGACCTGTTTGACCTCGGTCACGGCGTTCCAGAGGGCGCGGACCGTGCGGTTCCATACGGGGAACTCCGACGCCCCCATCATCTTGTGCGAGGAGATACTCAGGGCCTTCTGCTTGGCCTGGGCCTTCTTCATCAGGGCGGGCACGAGATCATCGATGAGGCTGTCGGCCGCCGGCCGGTACGACTTGCGGACAAGGTCCTGGCCGAGGCCGGCATCCGCGGCGGTAATGATGCGCAACTGCCGATAAGCCCGACCGAGATCGCCCAGGCGGGCTTTCAGGCTCTGCGGCCGCTGGGCCAGGTCGATATGCTTCTTGAATTGCTCGTAGTGCGGGCCCAGGTGCTTGCGGAGTTCGGCCAGGAAGACGGATGGGCGGCCGACCTCCTGGGCCGATTTCTTCGTGGTCTTCAACATCTGGCCGGCCAGCCGGTGGAACTGGGCCACCGCGTTGTCCTCGATCCGCAGGGCGGCCGCGCTGTGTACCTGGCTCGCCTCGCTCAGGTTCCCCAACGCGATGAACGCCCGGGCGGTGGCATTGGCCACGTAGTCCCACGTGCCATCATCGTAAGCCAGGGTCTGGTCGCGGAGCAGGGCCCACCCGGCTTTCGTGGACGCGGCATACTCGCCGCGCTGCGTCTGACGGATCACCTGGCGAGCCGGGTCCGGCAGGGTCTCGACGCTGCCCGCCGAGGGCCCGGACGACTCGGCCGGGGCGTCCTGCGGCATGACCGGCAGGGTCTTCTGGCTGTGGAAGGCGGGGGGCGACACCACCCACTCCGGCAGCAGCGACTCGGGCATCTTCGGCCCGGGCACGTGCGACGTCGCCTCTCCGGACACGCCGCCGGCCATGGCCAAGGTCGCCGCGGCGGCCAACCACAATGGATAGCGGGACATGGGTACCTCCGCTGATAGTCGCCTTCGGCCCTGAATACCGTTCAGGTTCACTCTATTATACGCGAAACTTGGAGGAATCGCAGCCCCTTGGCCCC
>CAYTJE010000167.1:0-7339 GCA_964437855.1 uncultured Anaerolineales bacterium
ACGTGACGGCCCTCCTCGACACCGGCGGCGACGCCGTGGAGCGGTACGTCTACGATCCGTACGGCCACTGCACGGTGCTGGACGCCGACTTCTCAGCCGATGCTGACGGCGAAAGCGATTACGACAACGCCATTCTCTATGCCGGCTACTTCTTCGATTCCGAGACCGGCCTCTACCACGTCCGCCACCGCTTCTTTCATCCGCCCCTCGGCCGCGAAAAAGCCCCATCCCTAGCCGCCACCTGGAGTATCGAAATCGGTGCTTAAGCATACGCCCGCCCCGCTGAAATCGACGTTTTAGTACATATTGGCTTCCGCCCATAGGGGGTCAAAAACCGGTCAAAAACCAGTCAAAAACGATCAATTCCGAACAAAAAACGAAAAAAGTCGAAAAAAGCGACAAGTTTCGCCTTACCCATCTTAACATTTGCGCGACAAACCGGCTCTGGCGCTCTGAAAAAGGCGATTCGGGGACCAAAAGGCGCCCAAAACCGTGTTCCGGCCCGGACCCATTTTCTCAGAATGTATATCAAGCCCGCCGCTTACTGACGGGCGCGGCTAGTGAGGGCGCCGGTGGAGTGCGAGGCGCTTTTGGCTAGGGCGACTTTGTCACCTTCGCCATCATCCACAAAGGCCGTGGCGCGGTGCCCCGTCGTGGGCACCGCGCGGTGGGCAAGACGGCCCCCCGCGCTAGAGTCGTTGTCGGTTGGTAAGAGTTGACAAAGGAGCCCTGGCCGCGAGCGCGAGCGAGCGGCGCGTTACAGCCCCACCTCCGTCCCGATGCCCAGCCGCTCGGCCCCCGCGAGGGCGGCCGAGGCCGCCGCCACGTCCTCCACCGCCACCCCCACCGACTTGAACAGCGTGATCTGCTCGGGCGTCTCCCGTCCCGGCACCCGGCCGAGGACGATCTCGCCCACCTCCGCCGCGATGTGGTCCTCCGTGATGCGGCCGTCGCGGAGGGGGACCACCAGGTCGCCCGCCTCCGCCAGGGCCGCCGCCCGCTGGTCCACGACGACGCGGGCCCGGCAGACCGTCTCGGCGGGCACCTCGCGGGCCGGCGGCTGGTAGGCCCCCACGGCGTTCAGGTGGACGCCGGTGGCCAGGTCCGCATCGTCGAAGACCGGCTCCGACGCCGTCGTGGCGGTGCAGACCACGTCCGCCCCGGCCAGCGCCTCGGCCGGGCTGGCGGCGGGCTCGACCGGGATGCCGAGCCGCCCGGCCATCTCGTCGGCGAAGCCGCGGGCCGCCTCGCCGTCCGGGTCGAAGACGCGGGCACGCCGGATGCCCCGGACCGTGCAGACGGCCTCCAGTTGGGTCCGGCCCTGGACGCCGGCGCCGAAGACGGCGGCCGCGGCGGCGTCCGGCCGGGCCAGCAGGTCGGTCGCGGCGCCGGAGGCCGCCCCCGTCCGGATGGCGGTCAGCGTGGCGGCGTCCATGACGGCCACCGGCGAGCCGGTCCTCGCGTCCGCCAGCACCATCAGGCCCTGGAGCATCGGCCGGCCGCGCTGCCGGTTGGCCGGCACGAGCGTCACGATCTTGACGCCCAGCCGGCCGTCCGCGCCGGCGTAGGCCGGCATGACCAGGGCGGTGCCGGGCGGGTCGGTCAGGGCCAGGTGGGTCCGCGGCGGGAGGGCGACCTCGCCGGCCGAGACGGCCGCCAGGGCCCGTTTCATCGCCTCTACGGCCTCGGTCATCGGCAGGGCCTGGCGGACGGCTTCGGCCGAGAGGCATCGCAGCGTCGTCTCGAGCATGGTCGGCTTCTATCCCGTAGGGTGCCTGTACCCGTGCCCCCTTTAGCACTACAACGCTAAGTCGTCGTTTTGCGCGGTGGGTCTGGAGTACCCACCGCGCTCGAAACGCCCTTTTTAAGGCTGCGCGGCGGGTGCGGAGACCCGCCGCGCACGAGTTAGCGTTGTAGTGTTAGCCATTGGCCTTGGCCGGCGCGTCCGACACGCGGAACGGCGCGCGCCCCGCAAGCGCGGCGGCTAAGGGTGCGTTGCGTCCGCTAGCCGGCGCGCCCCCGACCGTCGGCCTGCGGTCTACGGCTCAACGCTCCCGCGGCCGCAGCGCCTTGGCCGAGGGCGCCTGGGCCAGGCCCCCCAGGGCCGTGCACCGCAGTTCCGCCGGCAGCATCCGGCCGACCGCCAGGACCGCGTCGACCGTCTCGTCGAGCGGCACGGGATTGTCGTACCCGCCCAGGACGAGGTCCGCACAGACCAGCGCGCCGGCGGCGGCGGCGGCGTTGCGCGTGTGGCACGGGATCTCGACGATACCCTGGACGAGGTCGCAGACGGACCCCATGGCGTTCTGGAGGGCGATGGCGGCGGCGTGGGCGGCCACCTCGGCGGTCCCGCCGGCCGCCTGGACGCAGGCGGCGGCGGCCATCGCGCCCGCGGCGCCGATCTCCACCTGGCACCCCGCCTCCTCGGCCGCGAAGGTGGCCCGCGTGGCGATGGTCTGCCCGACGGCCCCGGCGGCGAGCAGGGCCAGCGCGGCCCCGCGCCCTTCCAGGCCGCGCTCCGCCTGCCAGGTGACCAGGACGCCCGGCAGGACGCCGGCCGCCCCGCCGGTCGGGGCGGCGCAGACCACGCCCCCGCCGCTGCTCGTGTGCATGGCAGCCAGGGCCCGGGCGGCCGCCCGGGTCGCGAGGCCGCCCGCGGCGAGTCGGCCGGCGGCCTCGGCCTCGTAGACGGCCCCGGCCGAGGGCGCCAGGAGTTGCATCGCCGGCGGGTCCGCCAGGCCCCGCTCCACCGCCTCGGCCATGATGGCGAGGCGCCGGTCGATCTCGGCGAGCACCGCCTCCGGCGGCACCTGGAGCAGGGCCGCCTCCGACTCCAGGGCCGCCTCGCCGAGCGACAGGCCGCGCTCCCGGCACAGGGCGACCATCTCGGCGGCGCTGGCGAACAGCGGCTCGCCGGGCTGGGGAAAGAGGAGCGGATCGGCGGTCCAGACCTCGCGGACGCCGGTCTCGGCCCGCAGGGCGGCGAGGGCCTCCGGCGGCAGCGGCGCGCGGCGACGGGCGGTGACCAGGGTCCGGCCGTCCCCCGCCCGCGTCTCGGGCGGCGCAGGGCACGCCCCGTCGTCCGCGAGGCGGCGGGCCACGCGGTCGGCGGCGCCCGGCTCCGTCTCGACGAGGACGACGTGGGCCTCGCCGGTCAGGCGGACGGGCCAGCCCGCCAGCCGGGTGATCTCGACGGCCCCGCCGCCGACACTCCGGGCGCGGGCCGCGAGCGACCGGCCGTCGGCGGCCGCCAGCCGGAAGTCCACCGTGTTGGGATGGTCAGCCCCGGCGAGGGGTTCGACCCGGAAGGCGACGTCGATGCCGGCTGCCGCGGCCTCGTCCAGGGCGCGGCCGAACCGGTCGTCGGTGATGGGCCAGCCGAGCAGGGCGGCGGCGAAGGCGCGGTCGGCCCCCTGCCGGCGATAGCATGCGGCATAGGAGCCGGCCGGGTCGAAGGTGCATGCGGCCCGCACGGGCGGCGCGCCGAGCAGGGCCCGGCCCAGGGCCCCGATGCGGTAGGCCCCGGCGGTGTGGGAACTGGACGGCCCCCGCATGACCGGGCCGAGGACGTGGTTGAGGATGCCTTTGGGGGTCGGCATGGGGCGCTCGCCGTCATGGTGAGCCGGGCTGTTCCGGATGGCCTCCGCTCAACGATCGCCGGCGGCCAGGGAATCGACTTTACCACGGACCGCGAGGGTGGCAAGCCATTCTTCGGGCGGGCGGCTCCTGGCCGTCTTCCGGGACTCAGAACCCCTGCTGCTGGGTCCGCGAGATGATTTCGTCCTGGAGGCCCCGGCCCACGTCCACGAAGTAGTCGCTGTAGCCGGCCACGCGGACGATGAGGTTGCGGTAGGTCTCCGGGTCCTTCTGGGCGGCCCGCAGGGTCTCGGCGTCGAGCACGTTGAACTGGACGTGGTGGCCGCCCAGGCGGAAGTAGCCGCGGATCAGGTCGGCCAGCCGCTGGACGCCCTCGCCCTGGAGCACCTGCGGGCTGAACTTCAGGTTCAGCAGCGTGCCGCCCGTCCGGGCATGGTCGATGCACGCGGCGGACTGCATGACGGCCGTCGGCCCGTGCACGTCCGCGCCCTGGGTCGGGGAGATGCCCTCGGAGACGGGGACGCCGGCCCGTCGGCCGTTCGGCAGGGCGCCCGTGACGGCCCCGAAGTACATGTGGACGGTCGTGGGCAGGAGGTTGACGCGGTACCGGCCGCCCTTCGTGTTCGGCCGTCCGTCCAGGAGGGCGTAGTACGCCTCGAAGGCCTCGGTGGCGATGGCGTCGGCGGAGGCGTCGTCGTTGCCGTAGGTGGGCGACTGCGTCGCGAGCGTCCGCCGCAGGGGCTCGCAGCCGGCGAAGTCGGCCTTCATGGCCGCCAGAAGGGTCTCCATCGACACGGTCCGCCGCTCGTACACGTGGTGTCGGACGGCGGCCAGGGCGTCGGTCAGGGTGCCCAGGCCCACGCCCTGGATGTAGGTCGGGTTGTACCGGGCGCCGCCGTCGTGGTAGTCGCGGGCCTTCTCGATGCAGTCGTCCATGAGGATCGACAGGTACGGCGCCGGCATGCTGGTGGCGTAGAGCCGTTCGATGGTGTTGTTGCCGGCGATCTTCGTGTCGAGGAAGAACGCCAGTTGGCGGCGGTAGGCCTCGAAGCACTGCTCGTAGGAGCCGAAGGTCCGCGGGTCGCCGGTGTCGGGGCCCACGCGGCGGCCGGTGCGGGGGTCCACGCCCGCAAAGCAGGCGAGTTCCAGGATCTTCGGCCAGTTGATGTAGCCGGTGAGGGTACACGACTCCTTGCCGAAGGCGCTCACGGTCACACAGCCGCTGGGCCCGCCGGCGCGGGCGTCCTGGAGCGTCTTGCCGTCGTGCAGCATCTCCTGGACGATGACGTCGGTGTTGAACATGGACGGCTGGCCGAGGCCGGTCCGGATGACCTCGGCGGCCCGCCGGACGAGGCGGTCGGGCGTGCGGGAACTGACCTGGACGCACACCGAGGGCTGGATGAGTTGCATCTCCTCCACGACGTCCAGCAGGAGGGAGGAGAGGGGGTTGGAGGCGTCGCGGCCGTCCGGCCGCACACCCCCCACGTTGATCAGGGCGAAGTCCTGGTACGTGCCGCTCTGCTCCTCGGTGATGCCGACCTTGGGCGGGGCGGGCTGGTTGTTGAACTTGACCCAGAAGCAGCCCAGGAGTTCCCGGGCCCGCTCCGGCGTCAGGGTGCCGGCCGCCGTCTCCCGCTCGTAGAACGGCCACAGGTGCCGGTCCAGGCGGCCGGGGTTGAACGAGTCCCAGGTGTTGAGTTCCGAGATGACGCCCAGGTGGACGAACCAGTACATCTGGAGGGCCTCGTGGAACGTGCGCGGGGGGCGGGCGGGCACGCGGCGGCAGATCTCGGCGACGGCCCGCAGTTCGTCCTGGCGGTCGGCGTCGGTTTCCGAGGCCGCCGTCGCGTCCGCGCGGTCGGCGTGGCGCTCGGCGAAGCGGATGAGGGCGTCGGCGGCGATGGCCATCGCCTTGAGTTCCTCGCGTTTGTCGAACGCCCGCGGGTCCGCGAGGACGTCGATCTCGTCCCGCCTCTCGGCGATCCGCCGCTTGAAGTCCTCGAAGCCGCGGTGGTAGATCTTGTCGTCGAGAATGGCGTGGCCGAAGGCCCGCTGTTCCATGAACTCGGTGAACACGCCGGTGTCGAAGGCGCCGTGCCAGGCGTCGGTCATGGCGGCGAAGAGGCGTTCGCGAACCGTCCGGCCGCGCCAGAACGGGATGATGCGGTCGCGGTACACGCGGCGGACGTCGTCGCTGACCTGGAACGGCGTGCGGTCGCGGGCGACCAGGACGTCGAAGTCCTCCAGGGAGTGACAGCAGAGTTCCGGGTACGTGGGGGTGGCCTTGGGGGCCGGTCCGCGTTCGCCGACGAGCAGTTCGCCCGGCTGGATACAGATGGTCCGGTGCTCCATGAGGTGGGCGAGGGCCAGGGCCCGCGCCACGGGCACGGAGACGGTGTCCGCCCGGCCGCTGGCGTAGAAGTCCGTCAGGAGTTGGGCCCGCTCCGCGGAGATGGTCGGGCGCGTCTCCACGCTTTGCCGCCGCAGACGCTTGACGCGATCGGTCATGGTCACCCACCGATTCGTACGGTCAGTCCGTGGCCGCGAAGGGGCTCGGCGACCGCGGCCATGTGGTCGGAGGAGGGCACGGCCGCCTCGAAGGGTTGGGCCGCGCCGGTCAGCCGGGCGGCCTTCGCCCGGCCGCCCTCATTATACGGCAGAATCGCCACGTCGGCCACCACCGGCAGCGAGGCGATGAACCGGGCGGTGGCGTCCAGGTTTGCCGCGTCGTCGGTCAGGCCGGGGATGACGGGGATGCGGATGGCCAGCGGGCGCCCCGCCTCCGCCAGCCGGCGCACGTTCGCGAGAATCCGGGCGTTATCCACGCCTGTCAGGCGAGCGTGGGCCTGGGCGTCGGCGTGCTTCAGGTCGCACAGGAAGAGGTCCACGAGGTCCGCCACCGAGGCGACGACCTCCCACGGGGCGTGGCACGTGGTGTCCAGGGCCGTGCGGATGCCGCGGGCCCGGCAGGCGGCCAGCAGGCCGCGGAGGAACGCCGGCTGGGCCAGCGGTTCCCCGCCGGAGAAGGTGGCCCCGCCGCCGGACGTCTCGTAGAAGACCGTATCCCTCTCGACCTCGGCGACGACCTCGCGGACGGTCGCCCGCCGGCCCAGGATCTCGCGGGCCCCCGCGGGGCACGCCGTCACGCACCGGCCGCAGAGGGTGCACCGCGCGGCATCGGTCACGGGCCGGCCTTCGCGCATCGTGATGGCCCGCGAGGGGCACGCCGCGGCGCACTCGCCGCAGCCCGTGCAGCGGTCCGCGCGCCAGGCGTGCTCGGGCTCCGGGCGGATGCCCTCGGGGTTGTGGCACCACCGGCAGGCCAGGGGGCACCCCTTCAGGAAGACCGTCGTGCGGATGCCCGGCCCGTCGTGGATGGCGAACCGCTTGACGTCGAAGAGGACGCCCGTCGCCTCGGCATCAGCGGCTTCGTCGCTGTGGACGCTCGCGGTCATCCTGACCTTACCCGTGGAGGCGCGGCGCGGCGGGTGTCCGCCCCGCGGCGTGTGACCGGTTCCGGGACGTCCCGGCCGGCCTCCGGCCGACGACCGCCGCCGGCCTCTCCGGCGATTTTATCACGGACCGCGAGGTCGGCAAGGCCCCGCTTCGGCTCCCCGCCGCGGGCTCGGGAGGTTCGAAGGCCGCGATCCACCGGCCCGACGGCCGCGCCCGACCGGCCCCCGCGGCCGCCCGGCCGCTTTTTCGGTTGCACGGCGGGGCGGCAGGCCCTAGGCTGAGGCGT
>CAYTJE010000168.1:0-7305 GCA_964437855.1 uncultured Anaerolineales bacterium
CAGAAGGCCGAAGAGGCGCTGCTGGCCGAGTACGAGCGAATCCAAAAATAAAATGTCCACTGTTCAACGACCAATGCCCAAGGTTCGCTGCGCGAACCGGGGGGGCGGGGCCAGGAGACGGGAACCCTGCCGCGGGCTTTTCCCCTTACCGCGAAGCGGTCCTTTGGCATTGAGCATTGATCATTGGACATTGCCGTTGAGGGTATCCCATGGACTTTGACGTCATCGTCGTCGGTGCGGGTCCGGCGGGGTCGGCGGCGGCGCGGTTCGTGGCGGCCGAGGGGGCCGACGTGGCCCTGGTCGACGCCGAGAGGTTCCCCCGCGCCAAGCCGTGCGCCGGGTGGGTCAATCGGATGGCCGCCCGCCAGGACCGCGTCGTCGACGCCGTCCGACGCCGCATCGGTGCCGCGCCGTTCAAGCGGCTCGTGTTCCACTCGCCCGACCTGGCGGAGACGGCCGAGTTCACGAGCCGGAGCCATCTCGGCTACGTGGCCGACCGCCGGGCGTTCGACCACGCCCTCGTCCAGGCCGCCCGCCAGGCCGGCGCCAGGCCGGTGCTCGGCCGGGCGGCCACGCGCATCGAGACCCGCGAGGGCGGCGTCAGCGTCCACCTGGCCGGCGGACGCCACCTGGCCGGCCGCCTGCTCGTCGGGGCCGACGGCGCGGCCAGCACGGTCGCCCGCGCCACGGGTCTGCGGGAGCGGTGGAAGCCGGGCCAACTTGTCCAGACGCTCTCGGCCATCGTGCCGCTCTCGGCCCGGCAGAAGCGGGCGTGTCTCGGGTCGAGCCCGGCCGTTCACGTGGCCCCCGGCTTCGGCGGCGCCAGCGGATACGCCTGGCTGTTTCCCGGCGCGCGGCACGTCAACGTGGGGCTGGGCGTCCGCAGCGGCGAGGCCGACCGCCTCCGGCCGCTGTACGGCGCCTGGACCGAGGCCCTGCGCGACCGGGGCCTGCTGCCCGAGTCGGCCGAGACGGCCGACCCCGTGGGCTACCCGATACCGGCCGGCGCCGCGGTCGAGTTCGAGAACCACGTGGGCAAGCGGACGGTCCTGATCGGCGACGCCGGCGGGTTCGCCTCGGCCGCCACCGGCGAGGGCATCTATCCCGGCCTCCGCAGCGCCCGCCTGGCCGCCGACTGCCTGCTGGCGGCCCTGGCAGCCGACCGCGGCGAGACGCCCGGCTCCACGTGCCAGGACGAACTGATGACGTTCCGCGCCCGGTGGCGGCGAGAGATGGCCAGCCACCTCCAGATGCCCAACGTCAACGTCACCTTCCTCCTGCCGCTCATCTACACGAACCAGGAAATCTGCGACCGCTTCGCCCGGGCGTTCCTGTTCGGCGAGAACCTCTGACGGCCGGTCAGGAACCGTGCGGGCGTGAAGGTGACCCCAGGCAAGGAGACCTTCAGACGCTTCGCGATGTCCGGCGCCCGAAGGGGACCGCCCGCCGATGCGATGAGCCTGACGAATCCACAATCCAGAAGCGACCGCCACCAATCAGCACTTGACAGGCCGCTTCCCGACCCTAGACTCCCCACTGCGATCCCTGAAGTCAGGGAGCCGCCTTGAAGGCCCGGGGCGGTCGACGCACGCGGCTGGACGCGGGCCGGCATCTCGGAGGCGAGAGGGACCCTCATGAAACGACGCCACTTCCTGAAGGCCACGGCTGCGGGCATCGCCGCCGCGGGAGCCCTTCCCCAAGCGGCCACGGGCGGGAGCCCGGGCCGCAAGCCCAACCTCGTCATCCTCTTCATCGACGACCTGGGGTACGGCGACGTGGGCTGTTTCGGGTGCCGGGACATCCCCACGCCGCACATGGACTCGCTCGCCGCCCGCGGCGTGAGGTGCACGAACTCCTATATCACCAACCCCCCATGTTCGCCAAGCCGGTGCTGCCTGATGACCGGCATGTACATCCAGCGGTTCGGCAAGTCGGGCATGGCGCGCGGCCTGCCCATCCCCGAAGACCATCCGACCCTGGCGGAGTTCCTGCGCGAGGCGGGCTACGTGACCGGCCAGATCGGGAAGTGGGACATCGGCTCGCACGAGCAGGGGCCGCTCGACCGCGGGTTCATGCAGGTCGCCCGGACCGCGCCGGCGAAGAAGCGGTTCATCTGCCTCCGCGAGGACGGGTCCGAGGTATTCCGAACCGACCTCGACGGCGACTCCATGGCCGAGTTCGTGGAGCGGAACCACGACAAGCCGTTCTTCCTCTACTTCTCCCCGGTTGCCGTCCACGCCCCCAGCGGCGACACGCCCGAGCGCTATCGGAAACGGACCACGGCAAAGGGCAAGCGCCGGGCGCTGGCCGGCGCGATCGTCGCCGTCGACGACGCGGTCGGCAAACTCCTCGCCGTGCTCGAGAAGCACAACCTGCGGGAAGACACCCTCATCTTCCTGACCGGCGATAACGGCCCGAACCTGGGCGAGGGCGGAAGCCCCGGCCCGTATCGCGGTGGCAAGCACCCGGGCAACACCCAATATGAAGGCTGGGTCCATACGCCCGCCATCTGGTCGTGGCCCGCCCACGTGCCGGAGGGCAAGACCTACGAGGGCCTCACGTGCACGATGGATGTCTACGCCACGGCGGCCGCCGCCGCGGACAAGCCCCTGCCCGAGCGCTGCGAGGGGAAGAACCTCCTGCCGTATCTCGGCGGCGAGAAGACCGGCGACGCCCATGAGAGGCTCTTCTGGCACAACGCCGATCCGAAAGACGCCAAGCATCGGCACCTCCAGGTCGTGCGCTGGAAGCAGTGGCGCCTGGTCAAGTACCCGGACGGCTGGCGGCTGTTCGACCTGAAGACCGACCCGAAGGAAACCACGAACGTGGCCGACGCCCACCCGGACGTGGCCGCCGCCATGCGGAAACGCCACGAGGCGTTTGTGGCGGAACTCCCGCCGCCCGACACGTCCTGGCAGAAGGACGGACGGGGCGGCCGCGTGCCGCGCGGGTGGGGCTGGGCGACGGATCCAGCGGCGGAAGATTGGAAAGGGGCGAAACAGAAGCGGCAGAAGAGGCGGAAGCGGGCCTGAACCTCGCCGCGCCCGGCGGGCCTACGGCCCGAGGGCTTCCGCGGGAAACACGCGCGAGCGGCTCCGAACCTCCACCCTTCCACGCCGTGCCGCGCACTTCCACGCACTCCGGCGCACGACCAGCAGCCGGCTGACGAGGAACGGGGCCAACATCAAGATGGCTCAGGGCCATTCGACACCGACGCAGCCCCTCGGCCGCTACGCCCCGCGCATCCGTCCCGGCGCTTCCGGCCGTAGAGGCCATGCCAGCCGCCGTGCCCTGCGGGTGTCGTGCGGGATATGCGCGGCACGCGGAGCGGGCGGCCGCGTTTAAGCCGGGGGTCTTCAGACAAGTGGCATGAACAGGCGGGCGGCGCATCAGACCGGCCGATTCCGGGGCGCCTGCCGACGAGCGCGCCCCGCCGCCCGGGTAGAGGCGCCAACGGCCGAGGTGAAGCGTGCGCGTCGCGGATGGGCGATCGCCATCACGTCCCACGAACGCCATAGCAAACGGGAGGCAACATGAAAACGAAACGCGCGCGAATCAGCCGGCGGGGCTTTCTCCAGGCGACGGCTGCGGCGGCCGTCGTGCCCGCCGTCATCACGTCCAAAGCGCTCGGAGCGGCCGACGGCACCCCGCCGGCCAGCGCGCGCATCACCCTGGGCGGCATCGGCATGGGCGGCCGCGGTTCGGGCGACATGGGCCAGTTGATGCGCGACAAACGCACCGAACTCCTGGCCGTCTGCGATGTCAAGTACGAGGCCCTCTATGCCTGGGAGAAGAAGGGGTTCCGCGGTTACATGGATTACCGCGAGTTGATCGCACGCGATGATATTGACATGATCATGTGCGGCACCCCCGACCACTGGCACGCCCAGATCACCATCGACGCCATGAAGGCCGGCAAGGACGTCTTCTGCGAGAAGCCGCTCAGCCTGACCATCCGCGAGGGCCGCAAGATGGTCCAGGCGGCCCGCGCCTACGGCCGGGTGTTCTCGTGCGGCAGCCAGCGGGTCATCGGGGATTACGGCCGGCTGGCCTGCGCCGCACGGAGCGGCCGGTACGGCAAGATCCTGGAGGCCCACGCCAACCCCGGCGGCCCGCCGCGCATGTGTTACCTGCCCGGCCAGCCGATCCCCCCGAACTCGATCGAGTGGGACCTCTGGCTCGGCCCCGCGCCCTGGGCGCCGTATCATCCGTACCGCTGCGGCCGGGCGTACGGTCTGAGCGGCAAGGGGTTCCGCACCTGGTACGACTACTCCGGCGGCATGATGACCGACTGGGGCGGCCACAAGTTCGGCGGCGCCATGCACGGCCTGGGGCTGGACCATACCGGGCCGGTTGAGATCAAGCATCCCGACGGCAAGGACATCCAGTATTTGACTTACGTCTTCGCCACCGGGCAGAAACTCGTCAAGGGCAAGCGGCAGGGGTACCTGTGTGAAAAGGGTTGGGCCGAGCCGTTCCCCGGTATGCAAGTGCCGCCGCCCGGCCTCCGCTGGTACGAGGACGGCGCCCGATCGCCGCACCAGGACGTCGTCAACTGCATCGTCGACCGCCGGCGGCCCTTCCGCGACGTCGAATACGCCCACCGGGTGGCCACCGTGTGTCACCTCGGCAACATTTGCTTCCGCCTGAAGCGCGACCTCAAGTGGGACCCCGACCGCGAACAGTTCGTCGGCGACGACGAGGCCAACCGCCTCGTCGACCGTCCGCGGCGCGGCCCGTGGCAGATCTGATGCGGCCCCGGCGGTCCCGGTGCCGGTGTTCTGGAACCCGTTAAGCAAGGACGGAAAGCCATGCTCGAGCGAATGGCCATGACCGTGGTCGCCTTCGGCATGCTGGTGCAGGCGGCGACAGGCGACGTCTGGGACGACCTCGCCAGGTACGAGTACGGCGACGAGCCGAACGACGGCCAGGCGGTCGAGCAGTTGGTCCAGGAAACACCCGTCGAGGAATACGGCCGGCTGGAGAAGGGGCTCATCGGCGTCGTCGCTTCCGAGGACGCCACCCAGACCGGCAAGGCCATCGCCTGCCGCATGCTCCAGCAGGTCGGGACAGAGGCGTGCATTCCCGCCGTCTCGGCGTTGCTGGGCGACGAGATCCTCTCGCACTACGCCAGGCTCGTGCTGGAGCGGCTGAAGAGCGAGAAGGCCGACGCGGCCATGCGCGACGCCCTGACGCAGGCTCCGGACCGCGTCGCGATCGGCCTGCTCGGCAGTCTGGGCGAGCGCCGCGATGCCAAGGCCGTGCAAGCGGTCGCCCGACTCGCCCGCAGCGAGAAGCCGAAGGTGGCGGAAGCGGCCATCCGGGCGCTCGGCGCCATCGGCGGCAGCCGGGCCGCCAAGGCCCTGGCCTCCCTGGAGCCCGAACGCGTGCGGGTGCCGATCCAGGTGCAGGCCATGGTCGACTGCGCCGCGACCCTGCCGGCCCCCGAGGCCGCCGCCCTTTGCGAGGCGGTCCTCGCCGGCACCTACAGCCCGGCCCGCATCGCGGCCCTGCGGGCGCTGGCCTCGGCCGACGGGGCCAAGGCCGCGCCGCGAATCGCCCAAGCCATCCAGGGCGACGACCCGAAACTCAGCCAGGGCGCCCTCGGCATCGTGGCCGAAACGGAAGGCGAGCCGCTGACCCGGGCCATGATCGACCTGCTCGGCCGTCTGACGCCCGAGCGCCAGACGGGCCTGGTGCGGGCCCTCGGCACGCGAGGCGACAAGGCAGCCCTTGCGCCCCTGACGACACGCATCACGAGCGCCGACGCACCGCTACGCGACGCCGCTATCACGGCGGTCGGCAAACTCGGCGACGCCGGGACGGTCCGCGCCCTCCTCGGCATGGCCGACACCGACGACCTCCGCGCCCGCGTGGCGAAGGCGATTGCCCGCATGACCGCCGACGGCGTCGACGAGGCCCTGGCCCGGGCCCTGGACGACCGGGCCCTCCAGAAGGCGGCTATCGAGGCCGCCGTCGCGCGCGGCACGGCGGCCGTCGTCCCCGGTCTGCTGAGGCTCGTCAAGGCCGACGACGCGGCCACGCGGCAAGACGCCTGGGCCGGTGTGGCGGCCCTTGCCACCGCGGACCACATGGACGGCGTCATGCAGGCCCTCGTCAACACGAAGGACGAGGGCGAACGCAGCCGGGCCGCCAAGGCCCTACAACAAATCGTCTCCCGGGCCGAGGACAAGCCCGCGTGTTTCAAGGCCATTGCCGCACGCTACGACGACGTGCCGGACGCCACCAAGATCGTCATCCTCGGCCTGGGAAGCGTCTCCGGCGACGCCGACGCCCTGAAACTCGAGCGGCGGGCCCTTGCGTCCGGAAACAAGGCCCTTCGCGGCCGGGCGGTGCGTGCCCTGGCGGCATGGCCGAACGACTCGGCGGCGGAGGACCTCCTGCACTTGGCCAAGGAGGCGCCCGACAAGGTGGACCGGCTCGTGGCCCTCAGGGGATACATCCGCATCGCGGGGCTGAAGGAGGCCCGCCTGTCCGCCGCCCGGCGAACCGAGATGCTCAAGACGGCCATGGGCCTGGCCCGTCGCCCCCAGGAGAAGAAGCAGGTCGTCAGCAGCCTCCAGCAGGCCACCAGCATCGACGCGCTGACCATGCTGAAGCAGTACATGGCCGACCCCGCCCTGCAAGCCGAGGCCGAGATGGCGGCCGCCAACCTCATCTGGGACCTCCGGACAAGCCATACCTCGGACGTGGCCGACGTGGCACAACGGCTGCTCGAGAGCAAGAACAAAACGGTCGTCAAAAAGGCCTCCAAGACCATGGCCGACATCGGCAAGGGGCGGGCCTTCGTCCGGGCGTGGCTTGTTTCCGAGGTCTACACCGCCGAGGGCAAGAACGGCGAGGCCATCCACAAGACCGCCTTCCCGCCAGAGACGGACGGCAAGGACGTCGAGTGGAAGCGCTTGAAGAAGGGCGTCGGCAAGACGAACGTCAACCTGGAGCGGGCCCTCGACGCCAAGACCAACTCTTGCGCCTACGTCAAGACGTCCCTTACCTCGCCTTCGGACCAGCCGGTGCGCCTGGCCTTGGGCAGCGACGACGGCATCAAGGTCTGGCTGAACGGCCAACTGGTTCACGATCATTGGGTCACGCGGTCCTGCTCGCCCGGACAGGACTCGGCCAAGGCCGAACTGAAGAAGGGGCGAAACGTCCTCCTCCTGAAGATCACCAACGAGGGCGGCCATTGGGCCTTTTCCTGCGGCGCGACCACGCCCAACGGGATGCCGGTCGAGGGGCTCCAGGTCAAGGCGAAGTGACTTGGCCCGCCGCGCTCGCCCGGCCGGC
>CAYTJE010000169.1:0-7257 GCA_964437855.1 uncultured Anaerolineales bacterium
CGACGACGACGGCCGGCAGGCCGCTGCGGACGTCGAACTCCACCTCGACCCGGTACCCGTCGATGCCGAAGACGCCCGCCGAGAGGATCTTGCCGAGCATGCCTCGCCTCGCTGATTGGTGGATATGGGAATGGCCGATTCGCCCGAACGCGACAGCCTCGTGACGCCCGGTGGGCCTCGGCATCCGCCTCCGTATGGACCGGCCCACCGCGCCGGAGATGACCCTTTCCCGCTGCACGGCGGGGCAGGAGCCCCGCCGCGCGGGAATCGCCCTACGAGCCCCGCCGTGCGGGAACTATTGTAACATCAAACACGCGGCATGCTACCGCGCGGGGCCGGCGGCGTGCAACGGCAAAGCGGGGGCATGAGGGATTTCGGAATGCGGATTGCGGATTGACGATCGCGCCTTGGCGCCCAACGCGGCGGGCAGGACTGCCCGCCGCGCACCCGCAGAATTCCGGATTCGGGCGCGGTGGGTACGGAGACCCACCGCGCCAATCACTCAGGTACCTGCACCGTCAGAGCGTCCACCCGTCCCGATAATCCTTCCGCACGAACCGCTCGGCCTTGGGGCAATTGGTGGCCTCGAGGCGAGCGGCATCCCAGGCCAGGCGCTCGCCCGTCCGGTACGAGACGCAGCCCAGCAGGACCGTCTCGGTCAGCGGGCCGGAGTAATCGAACCGGCAGGTGGTCGGCTCGCCGGTCTTCGCGGCACGGATCCACTCCGCGTGGTGCCCGATGGACGCCGGGATCGACTTCGGCGGCGGCTCGTAATCCGCAAACCGTTTCTCGGGCAGGAGGATGTGGCGGCCGTAGTCGGCCAGGAGCATCCCCTTCTCGCCGACGAATAGAACGCCGCTGCCCCATGTAGATGGGCGCATCTTCGTGGCGGCGGTCTTCTCCGTGACGAGACCGTCGCGCCTCAAGAGGTTCTCCGGCCGCTTGCCGCTGTCGTACCACGTGAGGCGGACGGCCGGCCGGTCGCCCTCGGCGGCGAACCGGTACCGCACGATGCACCACAGGGGCGTGGACTCGGGGTGGACGGGCGGCCCGTCGGCCTCGACGGACTCCGGATACCGGAGCCCGAGCGCCCAGAACGGGAGGTCCATGTAATGGCACCCGAAGTCGCCGAGCGCCCCGCTGCCGAAATCCCACCATCCCCGCCACTTGCCGGGCAGGTAACACGGATGGTACGGCCGCTTGGGCGCCGGGCCGAGCCAGAGGTCCCAGTGCAAATGGTCGGGTACGGGCGGCGTCTCGCTCGGACGCTCGTTGCCGCCGTAGCGGGCGCCGGACCAGACGTGCACCTCATCGATGCGTCCAACGGCGCCGGCCCGGACAAGTTCGACGACACGGCGATAGTTATCGCGGGCGTGAATCTGCGTGCCGATCTGGGTGGCCACCCGCTTCTCGCGGGCGAGGTCGGCCACGACCCGCGCCTCGTGGACCGAGTGCGTGAGCGGCTTCTCGCAGTAGACGTGCTTGCCCATGCGAAGGGCCATGGCCGTCGCCGGCGCGTGCGTGTGGTCCGGCGTCGAGACGACCACGGCGTCGATCTCCTTCTCCATCTCACCGAGCATCCTGCGGAAGTCGGCGTAGCGCCTGGCCTTCGTGTACTGCTCGGCGGCCTTGGCCAGGTTCCGCTCGTCCACGTCGCAGAGTGCGGCCACGTGCTCGCCGCGGACGCCCCGCAGGTTGGCGGCGCCGCGGCCGGCCACGCCGACGACGGCGACGGCGAGTCGCTCGTTGGGCGAGCCTTCCGCCCCGCGGGCCCGCACGACGAGCGGCCCGGCCAGGACGGCCCCGGCGGCAGCGGTCGTGCCCTTCAGAAACCGGCGGCGGGTGACAGACGTTGACATGCGTAGCCCTTTCGTTTGGCAACGAGCGCGTTCCGCGCGGTGGGGCTCGGCATACGCCTCCGTATGGACCGGCCCACCGCGCGCACAACCCCCAAGCGACGCGCCGGCCAAGGCCGGCGGCTATTAACACGACAACGCTAAGTCGGCGTTTTGCGCGGTGGGTCTGGAGTACCCACCGCGCTCGAAACGCCCTTGTTAGGGCTGCGCGGCGGGTGCGGAGACCCGCCGCGCACGAGTTGGCGTTGTCGTGTTAAGCCCGGTAAAAGTAAAGTGAAGATGTCATTCTGAGGCCTCGCTTGCAAGGCCGAAGAATCTCGCCGCGGCAGTGGCGACAAGGCGAGACTCTTCGTCGGCCTCGCGGCCTCCTCAGAATGACAATCATGAAGATTCCTTTTACCGGGCTCAATAAATGTGGCACGTCGAACGCACGGCCGGGCGAGACCGGCCGTGGCACATGGCCATCGTGCCCTACAGTTCCCAGCCCTTCCGGTACTCGCGGCGGATGAGGGCCAGGACGTCGGGGTCCGACAGGTTAGTCGGCCTCATCGTCTCGCCGTTCCACTCGATGCGCCGGCCCGCGCGGATGGCCAGGTTGCCGACGAGGGCGGCCTCGGTCTCGTTGGCGGCGAAGTCGAAGTTCGAGCCGGCGGGCCGGCCGCCCCGGCAGGCGATGAAGAAGTCCTCGCGATGGCTCGGCACGCGCGGGATGGTCTTGGGCGGCGGGTCCATCTCTTTCATCCGCGACTCCGGAATGACGCGGTGGCCGAGCATCGTCCCCTTCTCGCCCACGTAGATGGCCCCGTTGCCCCCGAGTGTGCGGTCCTTCTCAAGCCCCGGCGGGCGGGGCGGCTTCTTCCCGCCGTCGTACCAGACGAGCGTCACGGGCGGCTCCTCGCCGCGCGCCGGGAACTGGTACGTGATGATCGACCATTCGGGATACATCTCCTTGTTGCACCCCGAGTGCCTGGCCTCGACCCACTCCGGCTTGCCGAGATGCAGCGCCCAGAACGCCGGGGCCATGGCGTGGCAGGCGATGTCGCCCAGGGCGCCCGTCCCGAAGTCCCACCATCCGCGCCAGACGAACGGCAGGTACACCTGGTCGCCGCGGCGGCTCTTGCCCTTCGCCTCGCCGTGCCGCCACCGATTGACGAACGGCCGCTCGGGCGCCGGGCCGAGCCACTCGTCCCATTGGATGGGGTCCGGCACGGGGTCGGTGTAGTCGGGCCGGTCGAGTCCCTGCGGCCACCATCCGGCGGCACGGTCGGTCCAGATGTGGACCTCGCGGACCTTGCCGATGGCCCCCGCCCAGATGGTCTCGCAGAGCCGGCGGTGCGTCAGAAATCGGCGGCGAGATACGCGGTCAGCCATCGATACCTCCCTCTCTCCGGGTGCACATTGTTGCCGGCCGGGGCCGACAGGCCATGTACCGGCCGTACTGGACCAAACCCCGCCGACGGCCGGGCGTTCCGGCCCGCTTGGGACGGTTCGGCCGCACCAGGACGGTCCGGCTGGCGGCGGGGGGAGACAAACCGGGCCCTCCGCCCGGTGGATGACCACGCCCCCCGGCCCATACGGGCGGGCCGCCCGGCGTCCCCTGCGGCTACCGGCCGCGAGAGATTTTCGTTTCCCGGCCAACTTCCTCTTGTCCCGGCCCGCGCCGGCGGGCATGATAGGCGTCCGCAGTCACCCAACCGTGCGGCACGGGGGGCCCGCGAGGAAAGGCGCCAGTCATTACCCTCCCCCAGACGGCTCAGGAACCGGTCGGACCCGTCCGGCATCTCGGCATCCTGGACGCCATGGCGGTGGTCGTCGGCATCGTCATCGGCTCGGGCATCTTTCGCAGCCCGTCGCTGGTGGCGGCCAACACGGGCGAGCCGTGGCTGATGTTCCTGGCGTGGGGCCTGGGCGGCCTGCTGTGCCTGTGCGGGGCGCTGGCCTACGCGGAACTGGCCTCGGCCTACCCGAAGGTGGGCGGCGAGTACGTCTTCCTGTCCCGTGCGTTCGGCCGGGGCATCGGATTCCTCTTCGTCTGGGCCCGCCTGACGGTCATCCAGACGGGTGCCATTGCCGCCACGGCGTACGTCTTCGGCGACTACATGCAGAAACTCGTTTCGCTCGGCGACTACGGGTCGCTCGTGTGGGCACTGGGGGCCACGGTCGCCCTGACCGTCTGCAACGTGGTGGGCCTGCGGGCGGGGCGATGGACGCAGAACGTCCTCACCGCCGTCAAGGTGGTGGGCGTCGTCGCCATCGCGGTGGCGGGACTCGTGGGCACGCCGCACGCCGCCGGGACGGAGCCGGCCGCCGACGCCGCCGGCGCAGGCGGGAGTTTCTGGTCCAGCCTGAGCGCGTTCGGCCTGGCCATGGTCTTCGTCCTGTGGGCGTTCGGCGGATGGAACGAGTCCGCCTACGTCGCGGGCGAACTGAAAGGCAAGCGGCGGAGCATGCTGTGGGTCCTCCTCGGCAGCATCGCCCTCCTGACGGTGCTGTACGGGCTGGCCAACGTGGCGTACCTCCGGGCGCTCGGAATCGAAGGGATGGCCGGGGCCCAGGCGGTGGCGGCCGACGCCATGCGCGCCGCCGTCGGCCCTGGCGCGGCCAAGGCCGTCGCCGTCCTCGTGGCGATTGCCGCCGTGGGCGGCGTGAACGGGACGATCTTCACCGGCGCGCGGTCGATCTGCGGCCTGGGGGAGGACTTCCGGCCGCTCCGATGGCTCGGCCGATGGGACCCGCGGACCGGCACGCCGCTCATCGCGATGCTGGTTCAGGGCCTGATGGCCGTCGTGCTCATCTGCCTGCCCGCGGTCGGCAAGGGGGCCGGCTCGGGGTTCGAGGCGGCGGTCCAGTACACCGCGCCGGTGTACTGGCTGTTCATGCTCCTGACGGGCCTGTCGCTGTTCGTCCTGCGCGTGCGTGAACCCCGCGTCAGCCGGCCGTTCCGCGTGCCGCTGGTGCGGCTGACCGTCCCGCTCTTCTGCCTGATGTGCGGCTTCATGGCCTACAGCAGCGTGGACTATGCCGTGCGGTCGCTCGTCGTCGCGGAGGAGGCGGCGGAGGCAGCGCAGGCCGGGACCCTTATCGGGCTGGCCGTCCTGGCCCTCGGCGTGCCGGTGTATTTCCTCTTCCGGGAACGGCCGGAGAAGGGGAAGGCGTAGGGACCGTCCGTGCGGCTGCCACGGGCGGCTTGTCCGCCCGTGCATAAGGCTACTTTGTCCACTTCGCCATCATCCACAAAGGCCGTGGCGCGGTGCCCAGTCGTGGGCACCGCGCGGTGGGCAAGACGGCCCACCGCGATAGAGTCGTTGTCGGTTGGTAAGAGTTGACAAAGGAGCCATAAGCGCGGTGGGTCTCCGCACCCACCGCGCGGAATGGAGTCTGCGCCTCGCGCGGGGGCAAAGACCCGCCGGACGGGATAAGAACCGCGGGCCTGTGGCGTCGCGGAGCGACGCCGAGACGGCAGCCCCGGCCGCAAGGCCGGGGTAAACGGGACGCAAAAGCGCGTGAAAGCCCCGGCAGGGGCGTAAGACGGTCATGAGGGGAAACGCCGGAGGAGGCGATCTTTCGCCCCTGCCGGGGCTCAACCACGAAACGGGATCTGCACCGTTGCGGACCCCGGACTCGCGTCCGGGGCTACCCTCTTACGCCGCCTTCGGCGGCTGAACACCGTGCCCCTCCCGTTTCTCCCTGGCCACGCGAGCGCTGCCGGCCACCCGCCCGGCCGGACAAGGCCGGCCGGGCCACACGCGATTCCTACTTCCCGCGAAGGGTCTCGATCGCCTCGGCCACCTCTCGGCGGCGGGCCTCGATGGGCCCGGGGTCGGCCGTGAAGTGCGTCATGTCCTCGGAGATCGCCGGCGGCACCTCCAGGAGCGCCTCGTACCGCGCCCGCGCCTCGGCAGAGAGGCCCTGCCCTTTCTCGGCCAGCAGCCGCCGCAGGATGACCAGGTACTCGTAGTCCTCCAGGCCGTCGCGGAGCATCTCCCAGCGGAGGCTGTCGACCGGTCCCTCCCGGACCGGCCCCGGCGGATGCGCGTCGCCGCACGACTCCGGCGGATAGACGAACCGGCCGTCGCCGTTGCCCCAGGGTCGGCGGACGCCCTTCTCGGTCGAGTACCCGGAACGCCAGCCCATGGGGTCCTCGTACGGGTTCTGCGGACGGTCGCGGTCGGGGTAGGCGGCGCTCGAGGTCCAGTAGTTGGTGGACCAGACCAGGATGCCCTCGATCCCGCGCTTCCAGGTCTGCCACAGCCAGACGCGCATCTCCGTACCGGGATGGTCGATAAAGAGCCCGGCATACGGCGTCTTGGGCCCCGTGCAGACGTACCACCAGAAGCGGTCGCCGGCGGCCCGGCGCTTCTCGGCCGCCTCGTGGTCGTAGTTGTGCGAGACGGGGCACCACAGGGTCGGCCCGCCGACGAGGTCCGGCTCCACCTGTTCGGTGAGCATGCGCGCGAGGTCCGGCGCCGCCTCCTTCAGTTTGCGGAACCCGTTCATGACGAAGGCGTAGTCCTTGGGGGCCGGTTCGTCGAACCAATAGACGTACGCATACTTCAGCCACCCCTTCTCGCGCAGGTGTTCCTGGAGCAGGCGGCCGTAATTGGAGAACGCGGCCCGGTACTCGGGGCTGTCCTCCGAGTAGCCGAGCAGACTCGGCTCGTAGCGGGCGTGGAACGTCCCGCCGCCCATCCCGGGGACGCGCAGGCGGAACGAGTTGAAGTGGTACCGGTCGAACGCCCGGGTCATGGCGGCGTCCCAGGCGGCCCAGTCGAACTCGGGGACGATTCGTTCGGGCGGCAGCGCGGGCTCAGCGCCCTTGCGGGCGCCCTTGGGCCAGGTGACCTTGATGGGGTCCATGGGGGCCGGGTCGTAGGGCGAGATGTGGTGCTCGGCGAAGTTGGCGTGGTACTTCGCGAGGACCGCCCGCCGGTCCCGATCGTCCTGGAGATTCTGATATCGCCAGATGTTCCCCGTGCGGAGGCCGAACGCCGTCTGGCACGTCATCCGGTCCGGCAGGGCGAAGTCGAAGACGCGCAGCCGCACGGGCACCTCGGCGGACCACCCCTCGGCCTTCAACCGGACCGCCCCGCGGTACGTGCCGGCGGCGGCGCCTTTCGGCACGGTGACGCGGACCCAGAGGGGCTGGTTCCGGCCGGCCTCCGGGTCCAGCGGCCTGCGGAGGGGCGGGAGCGGGTCCGGCCACCAGCCGACGCACCCGGCCGAGTCCGTCGGGCGGGTCACGAGGACGTACCGGACCTTCAGCACCTCGACCGCCGAGGCGGGGATCGCCGCCCCGCCGGGCCCTTTAAGATCCGTCGCCTCGACCGTCAGGCCCTTCAGGTCCTCCTTCGGGCGGAGGACGAGTTGGGCGGCGTCGGCCTCGTTCCGGGCGGACGCGATG
>CAYTJE010000170.1:0-7237 GCA_964437855.1 uncultured Anaerolineales bacterium
CCGATGGCATTCAGCAGCGTATCCTCGACCGACCCGAACCGTCCCGGCACGGTCGCCTGCACGAACTCCAGCAGGCCGCCGAAGGCGGCGCACGCCGCGGCCGCCAGGGCCAGGTGCCCGAGCCGCCTGAGCCCCATCGCCCGGGCCACCAGCCACACCAGCACGCCGTACGCCGGCACGTGGAGCAGGTTCTGGAGGCCCGGGCTGATGGCCGTATCCCACCCCGCGAGCGGCCCGGCGCCGGAGGGCAGCAGACTGACTGCCGCCAGCGCGAGCACGTACAGGGCCGTCACACCGCTTAGAACGCGTTTCCGTTTTGCCTTGTGCACGTAAACCTCAAACCCGTCTCATCCGCCCCCGGCCGCCTCGGCCACGTGCCGTCGGAGTCGAACAATGTACCCGATCAGGACGACGATCCAACCCGTGTACAAGGTCAGCGTAATGACCCACCCCTTCAGCATGCCCCCGTCGCCGCCGCGGTCGATCCACCCGTGAAAGAAGAACAGGTTCGCCCATTTCCCGTGCAGCGCATCGGACCAGCCTTGGCCGCGGATCAGCCCGCTTCCCGGGATACTGGGGTACTCGACGGCGATGAGCGGCAGGTCCGGCCCCTCGGCCCACAGCCCGCCGGCGGTCATGACCAGCGGCATGTAGATCCACCACCCCGGCCGCACGAGCAGCACCGGCAGCCACAGGAGACCGGCGCAGATCATTCCCACCGCAAAGTGCATCGGCGGGGCGTCCATGTTCTGAAAGAGCGATGACATCGGTCTGTGTCTCATTCTCCCGCTCGCGGTGCGGCGACGTCCTGCGGCCTCGGCGGCACGGGGGCATGGGGCGCCTCGTCGCCATTCCCGGTGTCGTGCACGTGTCCCGGCGCCCCCGACAGATCAAGGCAAAGGTCAACGAGCGGTCTCATCTGCCGATTCCACGTGAATCGGCTCTCGATGCACGCTCGCGCCGCCTGTTCGACGGCCTGCCGGCGGGCGTCGTTCTCCAACAGATCCAGGATCTCGCGCTGCCACTGCTCCGGCGGCTGGGCCTCGACGGCTTCCGTGGGCGTTTGGACCTCCAGGCCTTCGAGGGCGGCGGGCGAGGCCACGACGGCCCGGCCCATCGCCATCGCCTCCAGCACCTTGTTCTGGATGCCGCGGGCCATCAGCAGCGGCGCCACGACGAGCGCGGCTCGGGCCAGGTACGGCCGGACGTCCGGCACCGAGCCGGTGACCTCGATGCCCGGCCGCTCCGCCAGCCGTCGGACCGCCGGTGCGGGATTCCGGCCGACGATCGTAAACCGCAGGTCCGGCCTTTCCCGCCGAAGGGCCGGCCAGATCGCCTCGGCGAACCAGCACATGCCCTCCACGTTCGGCCGGTAGTCCATCGTGCCCGTGAACACAAGCGTCGGCGGGCCATCGGCCGGACGCCCCTGCGGCCGGAAGTAGTCGGTGTCCACGCCGTTGCCGACGGCGATGACCCGCTCGCTTCCTGACCCTGGGGCTACAAGGCTATCTCGTGCGCGGCGGGTCTCCGCACCCGCCGCGCGGCCCAAAGAACGCTCCTTCTTGCGCGGTGGGTACGGAGACCCACCGCGCAAGGCGCTGACAGAGCGTTGTCGTGCTAGGACCTGCGCTTCGGCCTCGCTCACGAGGACGACGGCGTCGCACGCATGGAGGGCCTGCTGCTCCAGCCGCGCCACGCCCCGGGCCTCGCGGCGGTAGAGCCACGACGTCGGCCACCGGGCCGAGCGGGCGTAGGCGGCCCACTTGGCGCTGTCGGCGTCCACGAGGTCGGCGACGCGTGCTGCGGCCGGGACGGCCAGGGCGTAGGGCAGGGCACTCGAGGAGTAGGCGACGGCGAGGTCAAACGGTTCGCGCGCCGCCTCCTCCCGCAGTGCTCGTGCGAGTCGGCGGCTGCGGAAGTAGCCCTCCGTGACCGACTTGCCGCGGAGCAGGGCGGCGGCCCCCCGCAGGAGGCCGGTCCGTCCGCCGGCCCGCGCGGTGACGACCCGCTCGCACCGGCGCTGGAGTTCCCGGGCCGCCCCCGCGTCGGCCGGGGTATGGGCCAGGGCGGCAAGGGTCACGCGGAAATGCTCGGCGAGGGCCTGGATCTGGTGAAACGCCCGCACCCGCTCCCCCTTGTCCGGGGGATACGGCACGCGATGCGCAATGTACAGGAGGCGTTTCATGGAGGACTCTCACCGGGTTGCCCCACGCTGTGAAGCCTTGCATCCCGTTGCGATGCGGGTTCCCACTCCTCATCAGGGGAGCGCAGCGCCCGCCCCACGGCCGCCGTGAAATGCCCCTCAGCGGTCAGAACAGCCGGTACAGGCACTCCGGGATGACGTGTCGCTGGTGCGTCAGGACCAGCCCGACCGGGCGGACGTGGGCCGAGCGCAGTTGCCGGAGGGCGGCGTCCACCGATTCCCGGCGCGTCTTGTTCATCCGCACGACCAGGACCGCGTCCTTGGCGGTGCGGCCCAGGATGCCGGCGGTCGAGTAACTGATGCTCCGCCGATACCGCCGCGGCGCCCCCGCCACGCGGATGGGCGGGGTGTCGATGAGCACGAAATCGTAGTCCCGCCGCAGGGTCTCGACGAGTTCCTCGAGTTCCGGCCGGCCCAGGAGGTCGCCGACCTCCTCCTGCTCCACCTCGCCGGCGGGCAGGATGAAGAGGTTGTCGCAGGTGGTCTGGTGGATGGCGTCCTCGGCCGCCGCCTCGCCGCGCAGGATGTCGGCGATCCCCGGCGTCGGCGCCATGCCGAGCAGCGTGTTGACGTTGCCCTTCTGGAGGTCGCAGTCGACGATGATGGTGCGTCGGTCGGGCAGTTCGGCGAGCACGAACCCCAGGTTCAGGCACGTGACGGTTTTGCCCTCGCCCCCCTGGGCCGAGGTGATGAGCACGCAGAACCGGTCGTCCTCGTACCGGGCCAGGAGGTTGGTCCGCAGGGCCCGGTACTCCTCGGCCAGGCGTCCGCCGCGGTCGCCGTGGGCCACGAGTTCGGGCGCGTAGCCGTTCGTGCTGAGGCGGGTGTGCCGTGGCCGCCGCGGCGTCTCGGCCGGCGGCGTGGCGTCCGCCTGGGCCTGCCGGGGCGCGGCCGGGTCGGCACCGGCCGCCGCGCGGGCGGCCTCCTCGGCCTCGTGCTTCTTCATGGCGTCGTAGACGTTACCCACGGTCTCTCCCTAGTCGGCGTCCGGCTTGGCGCTCGGGGCCGGTTGGAGCATGCCGGCGTTCCAGCAGGTCATGTCGCGGAGGACCTCGTCCACGATGTCGGTATAGATGCGGTAGACCCCCTTGGTGTAGCCGGCCAGAAGGCAGTTGTCGCCGATGATGTTGATGAGCCGCGGGATGCCGTCGGCGGCCTCGTAGACGCGCCGGACGGCCTCCTCGCTGAAGTCCGCCAGGCACCGGCCGTCGGAGGCCACGTCCAGCCGGTGGGCGATGTAGGCCTTTGCGTCGCCCGGCGGCAGGGGGCCGAGGTGGTAACTCAGGACGATGCGCTGGCGGAGCGGTTCCCACTTCGGCTCCAGGATGCGCTCCCGGAGTTCCGGCTGGCCGATCAGCACGATCTGGACGAGCCGCTGGCCCTCGCGTTCCCAGTTCCAGACGAGGCGCAGTTCCTCCAGCACGTTGGGCGGCAGGTCCTGGGCCTCGTCGACGACCAGGGCGGCCGTCCGGCCGCGACGGTTCAACCGGACCAGGTGCCGCTCGAGTTCGTCGACCAGGGCCAGGCGGTCGGCCCGGTCCGACACGGTCAGCCCGGCCTTCTTCGCCAGGGCCCGGAGCAGTTGTTTGCTCGACTGCGGCGGATGGCCGACCATGACGGTCAGCGTGCCCACGCCCAGGCGGGCGCCCAGCATGGTGCCGAGGAAGGTCTTGCCGGCCCCCACCTCGCCGGTTACCAGCACCATGCCCTTGCGCTGCTGGATGGTGTACTGCATGTTGGCCAGGGCCTCGGCGTGCACGGCGCTCTCGTAGAAGAACTTGGCGTCGCAGCCGATCGAGAACGGGTACTCGCGCAGGTTGTAGTAATCCAGGTACATCCGGCGTCCTTAGATGGCTTGTCGAATCGTCGGCCAGACCTTGGCGGCATGCTCGCCCAGGTAGGCCAGGGGGGTGGCCGTCCACTGCTGGTACGCTTCCGGATACTGGAGCCAGAGGACCGCGTTGAGGCACCCGATGCCGATGGCCGCCACCAGCACCAGGGCCACCAGCGGCTCGACCGCGAATCGGCGGACGCCCCGCCAGAGGCGCGTGGCCGGCGGCACGATCTCGCCGATGACCCCGCACACGGGCACCCCGAACGCCTTCTCGGCGTCCTGGGGCGTCCAGACGGACCGGTCCACCAGGTTCGCCAGGAAGACCAGTCCCCCGCCGAACGCCAGCCCGCCGACCAGGGCAAACCCCAGGATCTTCAGGAGCGTCGGCGAGGAGGGCTGGAACTGCTTCTCGGCCAGTTGGACGGCGCTGAGGTGGGTCCGGCGTTTGGCGACCTCGGCCGACAGGGCCATCTCCACCCCGCGGAGGCGGTCCCGCCAACTCTTCTTCTCATCTTCCAGTTCGTCAATCTGTTTAAGGAATTTCAGGTACTGCTGGCGGACGGGGGCGTAGTTGGCCATCAGGTTCTGGAGGGCATCGAGGCGTCCCTGGAGCCGCTCGAGTTCGCCCTCGGCCATTTCCACCTCGGACTGTGCGGCAGCCAGGGCCATCGAGATGTTCTCGTTCTCGTCCCCCTGGCCGTAAACCTTCTCCAGCGTGGTCTCCTCGGGCGTCTCCTCGATCTCCTGTTCCACCTCGGCGATCTTCTCCTTCAGGGTGATGACCGTGGGGTGCTTCTCGGTCATGTGGCTGAGGGTCCGGGCGTTCTGGAGCTGCTCTTTGTAGTCGCGGAGTTTTTCACGGAGCCGCTCCAGTTCCGGGTTCGGCCCCTTGACCACCTGGAGGGGTTCGTCGGGGTTGGCCCGGGCCCTCTCGGCCAGGACCTTGAAGCGCTGGAGTTTCTGGCGGGCGGTGGTCTGCTGTCGTCGGACGGTATCGATGTCGGTGCTGATCTCGCGCATCTTTTCCTGGAGCGCCCCGGGGCTGTCGGGCAGCATGCCGCCGTGCTCGGTCTCGAAGTCGATGCGGCGTTTGGTGGCGGCGGCGAGGCGCTGCTCGACCTTCTGGACCTCCCCCTGGAGGAAGTCGCGGCTGGCGCTGAGGCGCTCCACGATGTCCTCGCTGACCCGGTTGATGTAGTTACGGACCAGCGCGTTGGGCAGTTCCCGCGCCAGGTCCGGGTCCTCGTGCGTGAAACTGACCGAGACCAGGTCCACCTGTTCGCTGCGGACCTCCCAGTTGATCTTCAGCGCCTCCTGGAGGCGCTTGATGAGTTTCTGCTTGGCCTCCGTTCCTTTGACGGTCAGTTGACCGTCTTCGGTGCGGGGGAGGCCCCTGGTCAGGCCGAGGCCCTCGGGTGGTGGTCCAACGGCGCGTTCGACGGCCGTCCGTCCGGCCAGTTCGTGCTCGAGGGTCAGTTTAATGGCCTCGAACGATTCCGCCTCCCCGCCCCGCCGGGGCGCCGGGACGGCGGCGTCGGCCCGCCGCTCGAACTTGGCCGTGCCCGTGTACTGCTTCTCGAAATACGGGATCTGCGGCACGGCCGCCAGGGCCGTGATCGCAAACAGCCCGGCGGCCAGGGCAAACAGGTACCGGTGCCGGAACGCGATTCGGAGCACGTCCCGCGGGGTCCGCTTCTTGCGGGTCTGTTCAGGCTCGGCCATGGCTGCGATCAGAACCCCCTCGCCGTGCCCACGGAGTAAGCGGTCGTGGCCGGCAGGCGGACCGTCTCGGTCGCCGGGCGGATCGGGAACAGCAGTTGCTGGAGCGCCAGCCCGACCGCGGCCAGCGGGTTGGGCGGCACGTACACCATGTCGTCCGGCTGGAGGTACACGTTCTTCGACAGGTCGCCTTCCTTGTACATATCCTCCAGGTTAATCCGGAGGACCTTGGCCTCCACCTGTTTGGGCAGGGGCGTGATGGCATCGGGGTCCTCGGCCTGTTTGTCGGGCTTGGCCACGACCGTCGGGGCCTCCTCGTCCTCGGCCGAGCCCACTTCCGGTGCTTTATCGGCCGCCTGCTCCAGGTCCTTTACATCGATTAGATACCCGCCCCGCCTCGGCGTCTTGCCGCGGACCAGCAGGATCCGCTCCGGCCAGGCCATCTCCGTCGGCAGGCTGTTGGCGAGCACGTCGAGCACCGTGTTCGTGCCGGTCCACGCCTGCGGGCCGGGACGGCTCACCTGGCCGAACACGTACACCTTCTGCGAGTTGTAGGCGCTGACCTCCACGGTGGCGTCGACCCGCTCGTAGTAGTCGCGTGCGGCTTCGGTGATCCGCTCCTCGATCTCCCGGGGCGTCAGGCCCGTTCGCTCGTCGCCGACGACGTCGATCTCGCGGACCAGCGGCAGGTTGACGACGCCGTCCGGCCTCACCTGCTGCTGGCTGCCGTCGATCTCCGGCACGTAGGTCGAGCGCACGGTGATCACGTCCGGCGGCAGGACGCGGTACGGCACGCCCGACACCGGCTTGGGCCGGTCCTGGAGAAAGGCCTGGAGCCGGCCGGCCTCTCCGGTGCAGCCCGCGGCCGCACACGCCATCAGCACCGCGAACACCCGTAACGTTGGAAGGTGGACCTGATGTGCCATGGGCCCCCCGGTCGTCCCTGTGGCGCTCCCGGAACCGGCCCGACGTGGGGCCGCTCCCTCCGGGCGCGCACTGTCCCTTTTCGGCAACAAGCCGTTGACGCACTGCCTCAGGCGTCAACCCTGGAAACTATACACGAAATCGGCCAACAGGCAAATCCAAATCCATGTTATCGTTGCACTTACCGGTCGCCCGGGGCCTTGCGGCCGGGCGACCCCCGACCGCTTGGGGTGTGCCGGACGGGGCCGGCTGAAGCGGAAACCTCGGCGGGAACCGGTGAGGCCGGGCCGCAGCGGCCTTGCCCGGGCTTGTCCCCCCGGTCCGGACGTGCCCGTCGGCCGCCGTCGGAAAGGTTATCGGACGTTCAATCGCCCTTTTACCGGGCACAATGCACCGCAGATGGGGCCGGCATACCTTCCGCGCCGGAAAGCCGTGCGGTTTTTCACCAGCGCCGCGGCCGTTGCCTCGCCAGGCCCCACGCGAGGCCCCCGCCCAGCAGGGTCAGGGTGGCCGGCTCGGGCAGATGCTCGCCGGAGTGGGTGTTCCAACTGTTGATC
>CAYTJE010000171.1:0-7227 GCA_964437855.1 uncultured Anaerolineales bacterium
CCGCGGAGTTTGTAGCCGTAGGCGACGTTCTCGCCGTCGATGTAGATCTCGGCCTGGACGGCGTACCGCTCGGCCACGGCGTAGCGGTCCGTCAGGGCCGCCCCGACCTTGATGACGGTCATGGAGACCTCGTGGCCGGGGACGGTGGGCTGTGAGGCGAGGTCGCGGCCCTGCATGCGGGCGTGCCGCTCGCCCTGCGAGATCATTTTCCAGTCGCTGGCGCAGATGCCGACGGCGTCGATGCGGACGAGCAACTGGTCGTCGGCGGGTTCGGGGACGGGCGCCTCCTCCAGGCGCAGGTTCTCCAGGCCCGCGGCGTAGAGGTTCCAGGCTTCGAAGGTCTCGGGAATCTCGTATGTGCCGGTGACGCTGCGGTAATCGTCGAGCGTGGTCATGGGAGGCCTTTCGGTTTGGCTTGTGGCGCGCGATACGAGCCGCGATCGTAAGATCGCGGGTACTCGACGGTGCGGGCGCTACTCGCACCTTGAAACGGCGCGCGCCCCGCAAGCGGGGCGGCGACCACGAACGTTCACTCGCGCAGGAGCGCCCGTGTTCGCCGCGGCGCTTGCGCCGCGCGTGCCTGTTGCGGCGCGAACGGCGCGCGCCTAACGCACGAACACCTGTCCGGCGTCGCAGACGATCACCTGTCCCGTCACGACGCGGGCGGCGTCGGAGGCGAGCCAGCAGACGACGCCCGCCACGTCCTCGGGCTGAATCTCGACGCCCAGGGCCGTCAGGCCCACGTAGTAGGGGATGACCTCGTCGGGCCGGATGCCGCGCTTCTCGGCACACGCCTTGATATAGTCCTCATTCCATATCTTCGAGCCTTTGAAGACGTTGCCCGGCGCGACGGCGTTAACGCGGATGCCGTATTCGCCCAGTTCCAGGGCCCATCCGCGTGCCAGGTGAATCTCGCCGGCCTTGGTGGCGTTGTAGGCGGAGTTGGCCTTCGAGGCGTCGAGGCCGCTCTTGGAGGAGACGAGGACGACGGCCCCGCCGCGGCCCTGGCGAATCATGAGGCGGGCGGCCTCGCGGGCCGCGAGGAAGTACCCCGTCAGGTTCACCTCCAGGGCCTTGCGCCACGCCGCCACAGGGAAGTCGAGGAGCGGATGGGCCGGGGCGATGCCCGCCGCCGGCACACAGATATCCACGCCGTCCAGGGTCTCGGCCACGCGGGCGAAGGCGTCGGCGACCTGTGTCTCGTCGGTCACGTCGCAGGCGACGGCCAGGCTGTGGTGCGGGGCGACGGTTTCGCTGATGCGGGCGTGGGTGGCCTCGGCGGCCTCGAGGTCGACGTCCAGGAGGCCGACCCGCGCGCCGGCGCGGGCGAGGCCCTCGGCGATGCCTCGCCCCAGTCCGCTGCCCGCCCCGGTGACGACGGCGGTCTTTTCGGCCAGGAGGTCGGCGGGCGAGGGCGTTGGCGTCTCGGGGACTGCTGTGTCCGTCATGGGTGACCTTTCGTCTGTCGTTGGTGCCCAGGCGCCTGGGCACGGTTCGCCTCCGTACCTACCGCGCTTGCACCGGTCTGCGAGGCGGGTGCGTCCATACGGAGGCGTATGCCGAGACCCGCCGCGTTGCGGGCTACCCGCGAACTTACGTTCGCGGCTCGGGCGACTCGTCTTCGTTCTCGGCGTCGGCGCTTTGCTGTTCGGTTTCGGCGGGCGGGTCCTGGCGCTGCGGTTCGGCGTCGCGGCTTTCCTGCTCCGCCTCGGGTTGGATTTCCTCGTATTCTTCGAACTCGTCCAGGTACTCGGTGCCGGGGTGGTCGTCGGGGGCGTCGGAGTCGTAGTAGGCCCAACGGATCTTGGGCCGGCCCTTGGCGTCGGGGGCGCGGTCGTGGGAGGGGCCGTCGGATTCCGACACGACGACCCGGGGCGGCCCGGTACGTCGCGGGCGGTCCCGTGAGCCGCGGCCGGGCGGTCCGCGCCGGCCGGGGGTGCCGGACCGTGACCGCGGGCGGCCGGGGCCGCCGGAGCGTGAGCGGCCGGGTCCGCGTCCGCGGCGGTTAGTGGATTGACGCGTATCGCCGGGGCGGCGTTCGGGCCGGGGGGCAGGGCGTGGGGCGTCATCGGTCGGCCGCCGGCCGGGGGCGGTCGGCCGGGTGCCGGTTTCGGGCCCGGCCTTGCGGTCGGCGCCGGCGGTCTGGTCGCGTTCGCGGCGGGGGCGTCCTTTGCGGCCTTTCTCGGGGACCAGGCTGAGCGAGATGCGGTGTTTTGCCACGTCAACGTTGACGATGCGGGCGCGGACGACGTCTCCGACATGGAGAAATTTCAATGGATTTCGCACGTATCGTCGCGAAAACTCGCTGACGTGGATCAGGCCTTCCTCCTTCAGGCCGATGTCGACGAACGCGCCGAAGTCGACCACGTTGCGGACGGTGCCCTTGACCCACTGGCCGGGCGCCAGGTCCTCGATGCGGCGCATGCGCCGGCGAAGGACGGGGCCGGGATGGGCGTCCCGCGGATCCCGGCCGGGGTGCCTGAGGGCCGCCGCCAGGTCCGCGAGGCGTACGGGCGGCATGTCGAGGTCGCGGGCCAGGGATTCGGTGTCCAGATGCGCGAGGGCCTCGCGGATGTCCGGGGCCACCGTCTCGGAGGCGAGGTCCTGGACCCGGTAACCGAGGTGGGCGAGCAGGCGCTCGGCGTCGGCGTAGCGTTCGGGGTGGATGCGGGTGGCGTCGAGCGGGTTCGGGCCGCGGACGCGCAGGAAGCCGGCCGCCTGGAGGAACGGCTTCTCGTCCCAGCCGGGCAGGGTCTTGAGGTCGGCCCGGCGCTGGATGGGGGCCTGGGCCCGTCGGTCCAGGAGGGCCCCGACCTGCGCCTCGCCCAGGCCGGGCACCCGGCGGAGCATCGCAGGCGGGGCGGTGTTCGCGTCGGCCCCCACGGCCGCCACGCACGAGGCCAGCACGTCGTCGAGGGCCTGCTGAAGGCGTCCCTGGTCCACGTCGTGCTGGTACAGGCCGACGCCGATGGCACGGGGGTCGATCTTGATGAGTTCGTCGAGCGGGTCCTGGAGCCGGCGCCCGATGCTGACGGCGGCCCGGATGGCGGGTTCCAGGTGGCCGAACTCCTCGCGGGCCGGCTGGCTGTCGGCGTAGGCGGCGGCGCCGGCCTCGGAGACCACGGCGTAGAGAACGTCCAGGTCGTGCGTCTCGATGATCTGGGAGACGAGGGCCTCGACCTCCCGGCAGCCGGTGCCGTTGCCGATGGCGATCGTCTCGACGCCGTGCTCGGCGACCTGGGCGGCCAGGGTGCGGGCGGCTTCGTCCCACTTTTTCTGGGGTTCGAGGGGGTACAGGATGGTGTCGGCGAGCAGGCGACCGTCGGTATCGAGGACGGCCGTCTTGCACCCGGTGCGGTAGCCGGGTTGGATGGCAAGGACCCGGCGGCCGCGCACGGGCTTGGTCATCAGCAGGCTGCGGAGGTTGGCGACGAAGACCTCGATGGCGTGGCGCTGGGCCCGCTCGGTCAGGCACCGGCGGACCTGGCGGTCGACGGCGGGCAGGACGAGGCGGCTGAGCGCATCGGCCACCACCCGCCGGAGGAAATCCGCAAACCGGTGCGCCGTCCCGTCCGCCATCGACAGGACGTGGTTGACCAGGTCTTCCAGGGGCACCGTGACCGTGACGCGGAGGACCTTGGACCGCTGGCCGCGGTTGATGGCCAGCACGCGGTGCGGCGGGATGCGGGAGAGCGGCTCGTGGAAGTTGAAATAGGCGCGATACTCGGCGTTGCGTTTGGCGCGGCCGCCCGCGGCCCGGCTCAGCAGCGAGCCGTGCTTCCACACGAATTGGCGGGCGGCGTGGCGGATGGCGGGGGCCTCGGCCACGCGTTCGGCCAGGATGTGGGCGGCGCCGACGAGGGCCTCGTCGGGCGAACGGACCTCGCGGTCCGGGTCGACGAACTCGGCCGCCTTGGTTTCCAGGTCGGGGCCGTCGGCGGGGGCGCGGCGGGCGTACTCGGCCAGCGGGCCCAGGCCGCGCTCCCGGGCCACCTGGCCGGCGGTCCGCCGTTTCGGGCGGATGGGGTGGACCAGGTCCTCCAGGGTCTCGGGGTCGGCGGCCTGGTCGATGGCCTTGGCCAGGTCGTCGGTGAGGGCGTTGCGGCTCTCGGCCAGGGCGCGGGCCTGCCGGCGGAGGTCTTCCAGGTAGGCGAACTCGTCCCGCGCGTTGCGGAGGGCCAGGAGGGTCTCTTCGCCCAGCGAGCCGGTGGCGGCCTTGCGGTAGTGGGCGATGAAGACCGGGCTCAGGCCGGCCTCCAGCAGGTCGAGAGCGGATGTGACGCGCTCGCGGGCGAACTTCAGTCGCCGGGCGAGCGCTTCGGCTAAGTCGAGGGCCATTGGGGCTACGGCCTTTTTCAGTGGGCGGTGCCGCGTCGGTCCAACGCTGAAGCGCTACGCGGGTGCGGCTCCGCCCAGGTGACGGTCCGCCGAGTATACCGCCGTCGGTGGCGAGGCAAAAGCGTTTTTCGCGCGAGACGCGCCGTTGAGGTGTGTGGCCCGGCCGGTCTTGCCCGGCCGGGATGTGTGTGGCCCGGCCCGTACGGGCCGGGAGGCACGGATTGGCAAGCAATCCGTGGCACCTGGCGGGTGACGGACCGGCGGGTATGCCGACTGGGTCGGCGGCGGCAAAGCGTTTTTCGCGCGCGCCTGCCGTTCGAGCCCGCCGTGGAAGCGGCGGGTCATCACCATCCGCCCTGGTCGATGGCCAAGGCAGATGCAGAAGACCGGGTGCTCCCGCAGCCGGCTCGAACGGCCCCGGGCGAACGCTTGCGGGCGGGGCGCGGGCCGTCGTACAATCGGTTCCGGACACAGGCACGTCTGCGCAGCCCGGGAAAGGACCGGCCATGGCGGGCGCCTCCCGCGCGGGACGGGTCATTATCTACACCGGGGACGGCAAGGGTAAGACCAGCGCGGCCCTCGGCACGGCCCTGCGGGCGGTGGGACACGGCGTAGCCGTGGCCGTCGTGCAGTTCGTCAAGGCCCAGGCGTCGGGCGAGCACACGGCGGCCGAGCGGCTCGCGCCGGACCTGGTCATCCGCCCGATGGGTTGCGGCTGGGTGACGGGCGAACCGACGAAGCCGGACCGGGCGGCGGCCCGCGAGGCCCTGGCGGAGGTTCGCCGGCACCTTGGCGACGGCGCCCGGGGCATGGTCGTGGCGGACGAGATCCTGACGGCCGTGGGCCTCCGGCTGCTCGAGCGCGAGGACGTGGAGGCGCTGCTCGCGGCGCGGGCGGCCGGCGTGCACCTCGTCCTGACCGGCCGGGGCGCCTGGCCGGCGCTGGTGGCGCAGGCGGACCTTGTGACCGAGATGCGCTCGGTCAAGCATCCGCACGAGCGGGGCGAGGGGCCGGTGGCGGGGATCGAATACTGACATTACCACGCTACTCCCGCGCGGCGGGTCTCCTGACCCGCCGCGCCGGGACAAAATGGGCGTTTTCGGCGCGGTGGGTCGGGAGACACACCGCGCCGAACGCGGGGGCGGTCAAGGGCATCGAGTACTGAGGGTCGGAGCATGACCGCGAACCTGAAAAAAGGCCTCGGGCTGGTCCACGTCTTTGCGATCGCGTCCGGGGCGATGATTTCGAGCGGCCTCTTTATCCTGCCGGGCATGGCCCACGCCCTGGCCGGGCCGGGCGTCATCTGGTCGTACGTGCTGGCGGGCATCCTGGCGACGGCGGGGGCCCTGAGCATCGCGGAACTGACGACCGCCATGCCGAAGGCGGGCGGCGACTACTTCTTCATCATGCGCGGGTTCGGCCCGGCCGTGGGGACCGTGGCGGGCATCCTCAGTTGGTTCTCGTTATCGCTGAAGAGCGCGTTCGCCATCGTCGGGATGGCGACGTTCGCCTCGCTCATCGTGAACCTGCACGGGCCGGCGGCGGGGGCGGTGCTGTGCGTCCTGTTCGTGCTGCTGAACCTGGTGGGCGTGCGCGAGGCCGCACGCGTGCAGGTGGCGCTGGTGGTCGTCCTGTTCGCCCTGTTGGCCGCCTACATCGTGGTGGGGATGGGGCAGGTGCGGTCGGAGTTGCTGATCCCGTTCGCGCCGCACGGGCTGGCCCGGATCTTCTCGACCGCCGGGTTCGTGTTTGTCTCCTACGGCGGCCTGCTGAAGGTGGCGAGCGTGGCGGAGGAGGTCCGCCAGCCCGGCCGGACGATTCCCCTGGGCCTCGTGCTCGCGCTCGTGTCCGTCACGCTTATCTATACGTTGGCGGTGGTTGTAACGAGCGGCGTGGTCGAGGCCGAGGCGCTGGACGGGTCGCTGACGCCGCTCTCCGACGGCGGCCGGGCCATGCTCGGCCAGGCGGGATACGTGGCGATGAGCGTCGGGGCGGCGCTGGCGTTCATCACGACGGCCAACGCGGGCATCATGGCCGCCTCGCGGTACCTGCTGGCCCTGGCGCGCGACCGCCTGCTGCCGCGGCCGCTGGCGCGGGTCAACGCGCGGTTCCGGACGCCGCACGTGGCCATCCTGATTACCGGGGGCGTGATCGTCGTCAGCCTCCTGCTGAAACTCGAGGTGCTGGTCGAGGCTGCCTCCACCGTCCTCATCCTGGGGTACATGCTGTCGTGCCTGTCGGTCATCGTGCTGCGGGAGAGCGGGCTCCAGAACTATCGGCCGGCGTTCCGGGCGCCGGTGTACCCGTGGCTCCAGATCGGCGGCCTGGCGGGGTTCGGGTTCATCCTGTTCGAGATGGGCAAGGAGGCGTACCTGATTGCGGCGGGGCTGATCCTGGTGGGGTTTCTGACGTTCTGGTTCTACGGTCGGAAGCGGGTGCGGGGCGAGTCGGCCCTGCTGCACCTGGTGCAGCGGCTGACGGACCGCCAACTCGTGACCGGGTCGCTGGAGGACGAACTGAAGGTGATCGTGCGGGAGCGCGACGAGATCGTGCTGGACCGGTTCGACCGGATGGTCGAGCAGGGCGTCGTCCTGGACATCGACGAGGCGATGGATCTGGATGCCTTTTTCCGTCTGGCGGCCGAGCACCTGGCCCCCCGGCTGGACCTGGACCCCGCCGAGATGACCGGCATGCTCCGCCGGCGCGAGGAGCAGAGCAGCACGCTGCTGAGCACTTCCCTTGCCGTGCCCCACGTCGTCGTGCCCGGCGAGGAGCGGTTCGACCTGCTCATGGCCCGCGCACGCCGCGGCGTCCGGTGGTCGGACGAGGCCCCCGAGGTCAAGACGATCTTCCTCCTGGCCGGCACGCGCGACGAGCGGAACTTCCACC
>CAYTJE010000172.1:0-4661 GCA_964437855.1 uncultured Anaerolineales bacterium
TGTAGGAAACCGGCCTGGGAAACTGGGAAATCATCTCACCCGGGGTTCACCGTTGTGGGTTCGATTCCCATCGCCCGCTCCACCGGTGGCGTCCCGGGCTTTCGGTGGCGGCGGGTAAGGCCATAAAATGGCGGCTGAGGGCGGATTTTTCCGTTGACAGCGTTGCCCTCGCGGCTATGATACGCAGTTTCAGGGAAGAGGTGCGTCTGCGCCCGCTTCGCTTTCCGCAGCCGTGCGGGGGGACGGGGGTCGTGCTACAGGCGGACGTAAGGGACGCGCGAGCCGGGTCGGGCAGGGTGCTGGCGTAGCTCAGTGGTAGAGCGCGTCCTTGGTAAGGACGAGGTCATGGGTTCGACCCCCATCGCCAGCTCCATCGCGGACACTCGGGGCGGTCGCTGGGGGCGCAGGCCCCGTCGGCGGCCGGGCCGAACACGCTGCTGAACCTCGTACATGGGAGGGTCCGCCCCAGGCGCGGGCCGTGGACGGAAGCGAACCGAGTACACCGGAGAACCAGGGCCATGGCCAAGGAAGTCTTCCAGCGCACGAAACCCCACGTGAATGTGGGCACCATCGGTCACGTGGACCACGGCAAGACGACGCTGACCGCCGCGATGACCAAGGTGATGGAGATGCAGGGTCTGTCGACCTACAAGTCGTACGACGAGATCGCCAAGGCCTCCGAGTCGCAGGGCCGGCGCGACGAGACCAAGATCCTGACCATCGCCACCGCCCACGTGGAGTACTCGACGGCGAACCGGCACTACGCCCACGTCGACTGCCCCGGCCACGCCGACTACGTCAAGAACATGATCACCGGGGCCGCCCAGATGGACGGCGCCATCCTCGTCGTCAGCGCCGCCGACGGGCCCATGCCCCAGACCCGCGAGCACATCCTCCTTGCGCGCCAGGTCAACGTCCCCAAGATCATCGTCTTCCTGAACAAGGTGGACCTGGTGGACGACGAGGAACTGCTTGAACTGGTCGACATGGAGGTCCGCGACCTCCTCTCGAAGTACGAGTTCCCGGGCGACGATACCCCCATCGTCCAGGGCTCGGCGCTGAAGGCCCTGGAGGCCGACAGCCCGGACCACCCGGAGGCCAAGCCCATCGTCGAACTGCTCCAGGCCATGGATGACTACATCCCCGTGCCCGAGCGCGACATCGACAAGCCGTTCCTCATGCCCGTCGAGGACGTCTTCAGCATCAAGGGCCGGGGCACGGTCGGCACGGGGCGGGTGGATCGCGGCCAGATCAAGGTCGGCGACGAGGTCGAACTCGTCGGCATCCAGGAGACGCGCAAGACCGTCGCGACCGGCGTCGAGATGTTCCAGAAGACCCTCGAGGTGGGCCAGGCCGGCGACAACATCGGCGTGCTCCTTCGCGGTGTGGAGAAGGACGAGTTGGAGCGCGGCATGGTGCTGGCCAAGCCCGGCTCCATCACGCCCCACACCAAGTTCGAGGGCGAGGTGTACGTCCTGACGAAGGAGGAGGGCGGCCGGCACACGCCGTTCTTCAGCGGCTACCGGCCGCAGTTCTATTTCCGCACGACCGACGTAACCGGGTCCATCGAGTTGCTCGGCGGGGCCGAGATGTGCATGCCGGGCGACAACGTGTCGATCACCGGCGAGTTGATTACGCCCATCGCCATGGAAGAGGGGCTCCGGTTCGCCATCCGCGAAGGCGGGCGAACCGTCGGCGCCGGCGTCGTCGCGAAAATCCTCGAGTAGCCGCGGCAAGGGCAGCAGGCGGCGGGGCCCGCTCCGGCGAGGGGGCCTGCCCGCACAAGGGGCCGTCGGCCCGGGCCGGGCGGCACGCGCCGGCTCCGACCGACGTGTCTCTTCCCTTCTGGGGAACCACCGATGCGTCAGTACGTAACGTTGGAATGCACCGAGTGCGGTGCGCGCAACTATCGGACGCAGATGGAGACGCGCGGCAACGCGAAGTTGCGCATCAAGAAGTACTGCCGGCGCGAGCGGAAACATACGCTTCACCGTGAACGGAAGAAGTGACGCCCTCGCACCGACCCACAGGGGCGTAGCTCAATTGGCAGAGCACCGGTCTCCAAAACCGGTTGTTGGGGGTTCGATTCCCTCCGCCCCTGCCAGAACCGTCGGCGGGCAACACCGGGCCCAAGGGTGACCTTACGTGGCGCTTCGTATCTACAAGCCTGGGCAAGGACGCTACGTGCGGCTGGGAACGGCCGGCGCCGCCGGACTCGTTGCGCTGATCATCTGTTACTACGTGTGGTCGCTCCTGGCGGGGTATGTGCCCAAGGACTTCGCGTACAAGGTGTACGTGTTGTACGCGGTGCCCGCCCTGCTGTTTGCAGGCATGGCGCTGCTGGTGGCGAAATATCTGAACCAGGCGAGAGCGGCCGACTTCCTCATCGCCACCGAAAGCGAAATGAAAAAGGTGTCCTGGTCGAGCAAGGCCGAGGTGCTCGGCTCCACCACGGTGGTCATCATGACCGTGATCATCCTGGCCGCCTTCATCTTCCTGGTCGACTACGTGGTCAGCGGAACGCTCGGCGGCGGCTGCCGCATCCCCTATACCGGGCTGCGGGCTCCCGGACTCGGACTCTGGTGACGATGGTTATGGCCAAGAACTGGTACGTGCTACGCGTACAATCCAATAAAGAGCACGCGGTCCGCGATGCCCTGGAGCGGAAGGCCAAACTCGAGGCCGTCGAGGACCGGCTCTCCCGTGTGGTGGTCCCGACCGAACGCGTCTCGACCATGAAGGGCGGCAAGCGGCGCGTCTCGGAACGCAAACTCTATCCCGGATACGTCTTCGTCGAGATGGAACTCGACGAGAGCGGCAGGGTCCCCGAGAAGGTCTGGTTCCTGGTCCGCGAGACGAACGGCGTGGGCGACTTCATCGGCACCGAGGGTAAGCCGTCGCCCATGTCGGCCGGCGAGGTGGACAAACTCCTTGGCGAGGCCGACCGGGGCGAAGAGGAGGCCCCCGCCCTCAAGGTGGATTACTCGCCCGGCGACCAGGTCAAGGTCAAGCAGGGGCCCTTCGAGAACTCCGAAGGCGTCGTCGACGAGGTCGACCTCGAAAAGGGCCTGGTCCGCGTCATCCTGACGATCTTCGGCCGGCCGACGCCCGTCGAACTCGAATACTGGCAGGTCGGCCCCATTTAGCCGCCGGCCTCGCCCCGCACAAAGGCCGTGGCGCGGTGCCCAGTCGTGGGCACCGCGCGGTGGGCAAGACGGCCCACCGCGCTGGAGTCGTTGTCGGTTGGTAAGAGTTGACAAAGTAGCGTTAGCCGTGTTCGCCGCCGCGCTCGCCCCGCGCGGCCGAGAGAAGGCCGAGAGGTCCCCATGGCCAAGAAGGTGATGGCAAAGATCAAGTTGCAGTGCCCCGGCGGGCAGGCGACGCCGGCCCCGCCGGTCGGCCCCGCGCTGGGCCAGCACGGCGTGAACATCGGCCAGTTCGTCCAGCAGTTCAATGACCGCACGAAGGACCAGGCGGGGCTGACCATCCCGGTCGAGATCACGGTGTACGCCGACCGGTCGTTCGAGTTTATTCTGAAAAGCCCGCCCGCCGCCGTCCTGCTGAAGCAGGCGGCCGGCATCGTGGTGGGCAGCGGCGAGCCCAATACCAAGACGGTCGGCCGCGTCACGCGGGACCAGGTCCGCGACATCGCTCAGCGCAAGATGCAGGACCTGAACGCCACTGACCTCGACGCCGCGGCGCGCATCGTGGCGGGCGCCGCCCGCAGCATGGGTGTCGAGGTGGTCGAGACGGCCGCCGAGGCCGCCGCGCCCTTGCCCGAGACCGGCGAGGAAACCGACGCCGAGGCCGAAACCGAGGCCCCGGAACCGGCCACCTGACGGCCGGACGCCCCCGGGTGACCCCTCGGCCGCGGGCCGGGGACGCCGGAGACGGAGGACTACATGGCCAAACGTGCCAAACGCTTGCGCGGAGCCAAGCAGGAGATTCGCCCCGAGCCGTATGACCTGCTCGAGGCGGTCCGCCTGCTGAAACGGCTGCCGGCCGTCAAGTTCGACCAGAGCGTGGAACTGCACCTGAAACTGGGTATCGACTCGAAGCAGTCGGACCAGAACGTGCGGGGGGCGGTGTCGCTGCCGGCGGGGCTGGGCGCCTCGCGCCGGGTGGTGGCGTTCTGCCCGGACGAGATGGCCGACGCCGCCAAGGAGGCCGGCGCCGTCGACGCCGGCGCCAAGGACCTCATCGAACGCATCGAGGGCGGGTGGATGGAGTTCGACGTGGCGGTCGCCCATCCGCAGATGATGTCGCAGGTGGCCAAACTCGGCCGCATCCTCGGACCCCAGGGCAAAATGCCCACGCCCAAGGCCGGCACCGTCGGTGAAAACCTCCCGGAACTCGTCGCCGAGTTCAAGGCCGGCAAACTGGAGTACCGTAACGACTCCGGCGGCAACATCCACGTGGCCGTCGGCAAACTGAGTTTCGACGAGGACGACCTGGTCCGCAACGTCCGCGCTTTTGTCGAGCACCTGAGGCGAGCCAGGCCCACGTCGGCCAAGGGCCAGTTCTTCCAGAAGGCCGTCCTCAGTGCCACGATGATGCCCGGCATCGTCGTGGACCTGAAGACGCTGCCGCAGCCCGCCGCGCAGGCGGCGGGGTAGGCCGGGCCGCCGCCCCGTAAGGGCGTCCCGCCCCGTAAGGGCGTC
>CAYTJE010000172.1:4761-7179 GCA_964437855.1 uncultured Anaerolineales bacterium
CCGCCCCGTAAGGGCGTCCCGCCCCGTAAGGGCGTCGGCCGGGCGAAGAAAAGAGGGCCGCGCGGTGTATCTCCTGATGCACCGCGCCAAGCGCCACATGGCGCGGCCCGTACCCTTTTACAGCACGGGTCCGTACGGACCCGCCGCGCGGGAGCCGTTATCAGGATGAATCGATGAGCCGGTACGTCAAGGAACGCATGGTCGAGGAGTACGCCCGCCGGCTGGGCGAGGTCGCCGACGTCGCCGTCGTCGACACCGAGGGCATCGACGTGAGCCGCATGGTGGCCTTTCGGGCGACCCTGCGCGAGCGCGGCATGCAGGCGATGCGCATCCAGAACCGCCTGTGCGGGCGGGCCGTCCAGGAGGGCGCCCTTGCCGGTGCCGAGCAACTCTTTGACGGGCCGACCACGCTCGTCTGGGGCGGCTCCGGGCTCGTTGACATCGCCAAGACCCTGGCCGAGCAGGCCAAGGAACTGAAGACCCTGGAGATCCGCGGCGGGTTCAGCGCCGGCGAGGTGCTCTCGCAGACCCGGATGCAGGACCTCTCGGAACTGCCCAGCCGCGAGGCACTCATCGGCGGGCTCGTGGCCAGGGCCGTCGGACAGGCGGGCCGCGTCGTCCGCCTGGCGACCGGCGCCGCCGCCGCCGTGGTCTCGCAGATTCGCGAGGTCGAAAAGACCGCCCAGGCCGACGCCTCCGCCCCGGACACGGCCGAGTCATCGGCCGCCGGCGCCGAGAAGCCCACGGCATCCGGCGAGACCGACGCGGCGGCCGGGGCCGCGGAAGGTGAGTCCGGCGGGGCCGAAGCCGACCAGGCGGAACCCGAACAGCCCGCCCCCGATGCCGAACAGCCCGCCCCCGAGGCCGAACAGGCCGGCCCCGAGGCCGAACAGGCCGGCGAAACGCCGGAAGGCGAGGGGGCCGGACAGGAGACATCCGAGGAAACCTAGCCGACGGGGGCGGCGGAGCCCCCGCGTCGCCTCGGGCGACCGGCTCGGACCCTCCCGCGAACACAAAGGGCCCCGCGACCCGGCGGGGCAGGCTCTTGAAACGGAGGCCGCAAGCATGCCAGACGCAGCAGAAGCCCAAGCCACGGAAGAACGGACCTGGAGCAAGGACATCCAGGCGCTCGGCGACCAGATCGTCGGCCTGACGGTCCTTCAGGCGAAGGAACTCGGCGACTATCTCGAGGAGGTCCACGGGATCAAGGCGGCGGCCCCGGTGGGCGTGGCCATGGCCATGCCGGGCGGGGCGGCGGGCGGCGAAGAAGAGGAAGAGAAGGACACCTTCGACGTCGTCCTGACGGGGGCGGGCGATAAGAAGATCCCCGTCATCAAGGCCGTCCGCGAGATCACCAGCCTCGGCCTGAAGGAGGCCAAGGAACTGGTCGAGAGCGCCCCCAAAGCCGTCCGCGAGGGCGTCACGAAAGACGAGGCCGACCAATTGAAGGCCACCCTCGAAGAGGCCGGCGCCTCGGTCGAACTGAAGTAATTGGTCGCGCCTGCCATGGCGATGCCCCTTCGCAACCGGCGGCGTCGAGCCGCGAACGTGAGTTCGCGGGTACTCCCTGACGCCCGGCGCGAGCGACCTGCGAACGTACCCGCCATCTTACCTGCCTTCGCTCAAGGCGATGGCGAGGCAGGCGATGGCGGCTCGGGCGATGAGAGCGCGGCCGTTCCGCATCGCCCGGCGACCCGGTTTACACGAACCTCTGCTGGCGAGGTGACACGGTGAGCGAGCAAGAGAGCCGCAACTTCGGCCGAGTGGCCGACGTGCTGGAGATCCCCGGCCTGACGGAGATCCAGACCGAGAAGTACGCGGACTTCCTCCAGGCCGACGCCGAGCCCGACCGGCGCAAGGACCGCGGGCTCGAGGCCGTCCTGCGCGAGGTCTTCCCGATCACCAGTTACGACGGCTCCCTGCGCCTGGACTACGTCTCGTACCGACTGGGCCGACCCCGCTACACGCCGGACCGGTGCCGGGCGCTGCGGCTCACGTACGGCCGGCCGTTCCGCGTCACGGTCCGCCTGAGCGGGCAGGCGTATCCCGAGCCGCTCGAGGAAGAGGTGTACGTCGGCGAGTTGCCCGTCATGATGGGCGGCGGCGAGTTCATCATCAACGGGGCCGAGCGGGTCATCGTGAGCCAGTTGCACCGGTCGCCGGGCGTCGACTTCTCGATGGAACTGGAGGCCGGCGACCGCCGCCTCCACTCCTGCCGCATCATCCCCGAACGCGGGTCCTGGATCGAGATCAACGTCTCGAAGAAGGACGTGCTCCAGATGCGGATCGACCAGTCGTCCAAGATTCCCGTCACCTCGTTCCTGCGGGCGATGGACCCCGAGTACGCCGACACCGAGACCCTCATCCGCCTCTTCTACGAGACGAAACTCCTGCGGTTCAGCCAGGTGAAGCGCGGCA
>CAYTJE010000173.1:0-7053 GCA_964437855.1 uncultured Anaerolineales bacterium
CCGCTGAACTCGTAGGCCGTGCCGCCGTCCCCGTAGCCGGGGACGCCGAGGGTCGGGGGCGGGTCGCCCAGGATGGCGGCGTCGTGGCCGCCCACCGAATCGACCGCGACGGTGTCGCCGGGGGCCTCGTCGAGCGCCCAGTGGGCCACCAGGCCGCCGCCCTTGAGCAGGTTCAACGCGCTGCCGGTATTGAGGGTGATGGCGGCGTCGCCGAGGGCGTCGTCGCCCATCAGGGTCAGGGTGCCCTGGACGTCGATGCCGCCGTCGGCGTTGCTGCCGGCGCCCGCGGCGGTGAGGGTGGCGCCGGGGAGCACCTGCGTGCCGCTCGCGAGGGTGATCGTGGCATCCGTCCCGACGGGGCCGGTGAAGGCGAGTTCGCCGGCCTGGACGTCCAGGACGAGGTCCGCGGCCGCGGGGCTCTGGGCATAGTCCTTCGAGGAGACGCTCCCTAAGGTGGCCGTGCCGGCCCCCGTCTTGGTCATGGTCGTGCCGGAGTCGCCGATGGTCACGTCGCCGGTCTCAAGGTCGGCGTCCGTCGTGTTTAGCGTGGTGGCGATGGGGGTCGGGCCACCGCCAATAGGCGTAAAGTCAAAACTGGGAATCGACGTGCCGCTGAAGCCGACGGTGTAGTCGCCGGCCGGCGCGGCGGCGTCCTTGGCCGTGGTCAGTGCGGAGGCGTCCAACAGGGTCAGGACGCCGAAATAGGCGTCGGTCTCGACGTTAACCGTGCCGGCGGCGCCACCGGTCACGGTCACCGGGCTGGAATACTCGAGGAAGTCCGTCCACTTCGCCTGCAAGTAGGCTTCAACCTGCTGGCGTTCGGCGTCGCTGAGGCGCGAGTCGTAAATGAGCACCTCGCCGATGTACTGGTCGCCCCAGTGGTCCGTACGGTCCTTGTTGAACTGGCTGGCCGTGACGGTGCCGCCGTCGGTCACCACGGAGACCAGCGAGTAGTCGTCGGGCAGGCCGGTGGTGGTGCCGTCCACCTCGACGCCGTTCAGGTACGTGAGGCCGTTCTGGATGGCGTCGGCGGTGTAGGTGCCGTGCCAGATGGGGTCGGTGGGATCGGTGTGGACGGTTCCGCCGCGGTGGAAGTGGTAGGAGTTGTCGTCGGCCAGGAGGAAGCCGGCGCCCTTGCCGAGCCAGAAGACGGTCTGGATGGACGAGTCCTCGGTGAAGCCGAGCCACTTGATTTCGTCGCCGCCGTTATTGCCGGTGGAGTCGAAGTGGATGACGCCGAGGTCGCCGATGGCGTCGGCGAGGTACTCGGGCTGATTGCCCTCGACGGCCTGGGTGGCGTGGTAGTCGCCGCCGCTCTTGTCGTCCCACTGGCTGACGCGGTCATCGCCGTAGGCGGTGTTCGACATGGTGAGCGTGCCGGCGTCGGAGGCGTCGAACCAACGGGCCGGGCCGGAGACGGGCAGCGCCCCAACGGCGCCCTCGGCAACGTTGATGGTGCCGCCGTTAAGCAGTCTGATCCTGGCCTCGCCGAGCGCGTCGCCGCCGACGAGGTTTAAGGCACCCGCGACGTCAATGGAGCCGGCGAGGTTGTTGGCGGCGGCGGGGTCGCCGGTGACCTCCAGCACGGCGCCGGTGGCGACGGCGCTGGTATCATCGAGGGTGACGGTGTTGGTGTCGGAGCCGAGGCGGCCGGTGAGCCGGAGCGTGCCCGCCTGGACGTCGAGGATGACCTCCTGGCCGGCATCGAGGATGTCGGCGGCGATCTCGTTGGTGGCGTCGCCGGTCTGCTCGATCTCGCCGGTGACCGCCCCCGTGGCGTCGCCCAGGGTCAGCGTGCCGCTCTCCAGCGTGTAGTCGCCGGTAGCGGCGGCGTTGGCGAAGACCACCTGCTGGGCGGCCGCCGTGCCCACCTCCACGGTGTTCCGGGCGATGCCCGTGGCGTCGAACACGGCCTGGTCGGCCTCGGTAGGCGGCGGACCAGGTGGCGTGACGGGCGTCCAGTTATCGGCCGTCGCCCATAACTCGTTCTCGCTTCCGTCCCAGGTGTAGATGGTGGCATGGACGGGTGATGCCCCGGCCCCGAGCATCATCGCCAACGTCACGATGGCCAGACCCACGACCTTCGCACTTGTGTAACTACGCATGGCTCACTCCCTCAACTGAGGTGACCCCGCTCGCGCGGTTGTTCGCCGTAACCGTGAAACGATAGACGGGCATCGCGGCAGTGGCCCCTTGGCCGACCCGCGATCCCCTCTTAGGAACCATCATTGTTATCCACTCGAAGCGATGCGTTGGAACCGTCCCCCTACGAGTTCAGCGGGCACGTCCGAGGCGCGGTGTACGGTCGGCGACCGCCGAACGGTCATAGCAGACGTGTGTTCCGGCGGTCGGACCGGAACGCCCTTGTGCCCTGATCTCATACCCGTCCTTGACACGACAGACATAGGCGGTGAGAGCAGCCGAGATGCCTTGCCGCTGCTCTCACACTCCGTTGGCCCTAATAAAATACACCAAAAACGGCAGAAGTCAAACGAGGCGGGCAGAATTCTCTCATCCGGCCGGCTGAAAGGCCGCCTATACCATATATTGTGGCCCTCCGGCTCGACGAAAAGGGCAGGCCCGGCGGTTTCCGGCCGTCGCCGCCGGCGGCTTTGGCAGGAGCGGGACCGCGGTCCGGCCGCCGGCGACACGTCAGACGCCGCCGCCCGACGCCCCGTGCAGGTGGATCTGGCGGTCCAGCAGCCGCAGGAACATGGGGGCGCCCCCGCCCAGGTGGACGACCCCCTCCGGCACGCCGTTCGGTTCCTGGCCGACCGAGACGTAGGCGGCCCCGTCGATGGTGAAGGTCTTCCGGTCGCTGCCCTCGAAGCCGTCGATGGGACCGAACTCGTCGCCCGCGACCAGGATGGCGCGCGGGGGGATACCGGCGGGCTCGGCCAGGCGCCGGACGATGTACCGGGTGGAGTCGCGCTTGTCGGTCAGGCCGAACTCCACGTGCTTGACGTCGGTGGTCAGGCGCAGGTCCACGCCGTGGGCGGCGCCGCGTTCGGCCACGCGGTCCATGATGGATTGGATGCCGCCCGCCACGCCGCAGCGGTCGAGCCGCGCCGTGACGGCGTCCAGGAGATCGCCGATGCGGGCCTTGGGCGGGTCGGCCCACTCCGGCAGCGGAATGAGGTCGAGTTTGCGCCGGTTCATGCGGTCGAACACGACGCGCGTCTGGAGCCCGTAGCGGCGGCGCAACTCGGCGCGGACCTCGACGGCCACGGCGTCCATGGCCCGGTTCTCGGCGACGGTGGCCACGCGGCGCTGGCGGACCACGGGCCGGCCGTCGGGGGCGAACCCGTAGACCTCCGAGCCGCGGTTCGTGCAGGCCAGGTGACGCTGCTTGGCCTCCGGCGAGAGGAAGCGGAAGTACTGCTCGTCGATATTGCCCAGGTGGGTGCCGGTGATCACCACGCACCACACGCCGAGGCGCGGCAGGCGCTCCGTGCGCCGGCGCAGCGCGTCGGTCGGCGCCCGGCGGTCGGGCACCGCCGTGCCGTCCCAGTCGAACGCCAGGATCCGGAACGGACGGTCGAGGGCCGATGGCAGCGGTGCGGAATGCGCGACGACTCTACCCTCCGGCCGGGGAACCCCCGGGCCACGACGTTTGGCGTGCGGCCCGTCGGAGATGCGTGGTTAGCACTACAACGCCAAGTCGGCGTTTTGCGCGGTGGGTCTCCGTACCCACCGCGCTCGAAACGCCCTTTTTAGGGCTGCGCGGCCCGTACGGGCCGCGCACGAGTTAGCGTTGCCGTGTTAGTGAGGCCGGTACAACCTAATGTGCGGCCTTTCCGTAGGACCCGTTGTTGTAAAAGGGCAGCGCTCGGGGGTGCCACGGATTGCTCGCAATCCGTGATTCCCGGTCCGGCGCACGGTTTGACAAGCAAACCGTGGCACCCACCTTTATCATACACCGTAACGCCCGGGGGCCGGGGCCGCAACCGGTCAGACAGGCATTGCGCCCCCGCGGTCCGGCCAATCAACCGGGGAGCCACCCGCCGGCGGGGGCCGGCGGAAGGGGGTAGGGGAATATCCCACCGCACTTTGGGGGTTCTACCGGCCGCCGAGCGCGTCTCTCCCGGATGGCATCGCCCCGCCGGCCGGGCGACAATAGGGGCCACCTGCAAAACGTGCGATCGCGCTAGCGTCTACCAGGATCTACCAGGAGGAAAGAGCCATGAAAATCTGCATGACCCACTACGCGTTCTTCCCCACCACGGGGGGCGTGGAGTCGCACCTGCTGGACCTGTGCGGCGAACTCGTCAAACAGGGGCACGAGGTCCACGCCCTCGTGGGGTCCTTGAAGGGACGCCCCGAGCAGGAGACCATCGAGAACATCCAGGTTTACCGGACCGACCTCATGAACCCGGAGTGGATCCGGGAGGAGAAGGCCAAGAAGGACATCGCCGCCGACGAAGAGGACGAGGACCTGACGGCCCGCATCCGCAAGATGTACGAGGCGTTCATCGACGAGCACGAGATCGACGTGGTGCACGGCCACAACTTCCACCACTTCGTGCCGGAGCACGCCCTGGCGCTGACGCAGTTGTGGCAGCGGGGCACGCCCAACGTCCTGACGGTCCACGAGGTCTGGAGCGAGTTCATCTGCGAGGACCTCCTGCGCCGGGCCAAGTGGGACCGCATCATCACCTTCTGCAAGCACGTGACGAAGGGCATCCAGGAGCAGGCGCCGCACCTGGGGAACATCGAGGTCATCTATCCGGGCATCGACGTCGAGCAGTTCTCGCCCGAGAACACCAACCCGAAGTGGGCCGACCGGCTCGGCCTGAAGGACCGGCCGGTCATCATCCACCCGGCCCGCATGCTGCCGTGGAAGGGCGTCGTCTACAGCGTCCGGGCGATGAAGGCGATCATCAAGCAGGTGCCCGAGGCCCTGCTCATCATTACCGACACCGACGACATCGTCGACTGGATCCGTGAACTCAAGGGCTACAAGGAAGAGGTCCTGAAACTGATCAACTCGCTCGGCCTCCAGGACAACATCGTGACGCAGCCCTTCCCCTACGTGGAACTCCCGTGGGTCTATAACTACTGCAACGTCGTCATCTACCCGACCATCGGCGAGGAACCGTTCGGCCTGGTGCCGGTCGAGGCCATGGCCTGCGCCAAGCCGACCGTCGTCACGCGCAGCGGCGGGATGGTCGAGTCGGTCGTGGACGGCGAGACGGGCTACATCATCGAAAAACGCGACCCGGACACCCTGGCCGAGAAGATCCTCGCCCTCCTTCAGGACCAGCACCTCGCCGAGGACCTGGGCCGCAAGGGACGCCGGCGCGCCGTCGAGGTGTTCTCCAGGGAACGCATGGCCCGGGACACCGTCACCGTGTACCAGGCGGCCCTGGCCAACCACCAGGCGGAGGTCTCGGCCTGAGCCTGAGCCGCCGGGCGGCGCCGGCCGCGACAGGTCGGGGCCCGCCGCAACCAAGGCCCTGCCGCGCGGCGGGCAGTCTTGACCGCCGCGACCAAGGCCCTGCCGCGCGGCGGGTCTGGAGGACCCGCCGCGCGAAATGCTGACATGGCGTTGTAGGATTAGGCCCTGGGCGGGGCGGCCGGTTGCCATCCGGCCCCTCCTCCGTTAAGATACGGGAGGCATGAGCGAAGGAGACCGTATGGGCGGCGCAGCCATCCCCACCGTGCACATGACCATCTCGCCGCAGGGGTGGGGACTGAAGCCGGCGGGCAACCGCGACGCGCCGCTGCTCTCGGACCTCGGCCTCGACAAGGAAACCCTGGAGCAGCGGGCCCGCAACAACACGTACACCTGGCTGCCCAACCATTTCGACGAGTCGATCGGCGCGTTCCACGGGTATTACGATCCCCGCTCCGGTGAGTGGACCGACCCGCAGACCGTCAACCTCATCGCGCCGTTCCAGTGCCTGGCGGCGTTCGACCGGTACCGCGACGAGCAGTTCCTCCACATGGCCCGCCGCGCCGCCGACTGGCTCCACGCCGAGATGGTCGAGACGCATCCCATGAGCCTGGTCCTCGGCGGCGTCCGCGACAACATCAAGACCACCCAACTCTGGACCAAGTACACCGCCGACTACGTGACGCTGAACCTGGGCCTGTGGGAACGGCTGGCCGAGGAAACCTACCTGGACCGGGCGGAGCAGAGCAGCCGGTTCCTGCTCCAGGCGCAGAACCACCGGTTCGCCCCGAAGTACGACCACTGGCAGGAGAACTGGATTCCGCAGGGCTGGCAGTCGTTCGGGCGGGCGATCGTGGCCATCCTCGCGCTCCAGGAGTTCACCCACCGGCCGCAGTGGCTCCAGCGGGCCGTCGCGTGGGCCGACTACGGTCTGCGGCTCCAGGCCGACACCGGCTGCTTTCACCTGATCAACAACAACTATTACAGCAGCGACATCGCCGCCGACGAGATCCGCGGCCTCATCCGCGTCTATCTGCGGACGGACAACCGGCGGTTCCTCGACGGCGCCCTCCGCTTTGCCGACTGGCACCTGGCGCGGCAGGACGAGCGGGGCACCTGGCCGCTCAGCGAGGACCGATGGGGCGTGCCCGTCACCGATTACCGCGGCCCCGGCGACATGCCGAACATCGCCGTCGCCCTGCTGCTCGCGCACATGGTGACCGGGGAATCGAAATACGTCGACGGCGCCGCCAAGGCCCTCCGCTACAGCCTGACCCAGCAGCAGTTGCCCGAGGGCGACGGGCCGTACGTCGACGACAGCAACACCCACTGGGGCTTCTGGTCGTGGGACCCGCCGTACGACTACACCATGTCGGCGGACCAGTCCACCCACCACTGCCGGGGCTACTGGTTCTTCATCGATTATATTCTCAGCCTGAACCGGGACCAGGTATCGGCCCTCCGGCGGGACTTGCTCTCGGACGAGAAGGCGGCCGCCGGCTGACCGTGCCCGAGCCGCGATCGGGAGATCGCGGGTATCTTTATCCGTCGTGCAAGGTGCTCTGCCCATCGCGAGTACCCGCGACCTGACGGTCGCGGCTCGCGCGGTCGGCCTCGCGTTCGCCGCCTGCGCCGCGGTCGGCCTCGCGTTCGCCGCC
>CAYTJE010000174.1:0-7040 GCA_964437855.1 uncultured Anaerolineales bacterium
CGCGTCGAGGTCGTCGCGGGCCAGGAGATCACGCAGGTCGGTATAGGCCCGGCACCCGCGAAACGTGCCGCGTCCTCTCCGTTCGGCGTATCCCTGTTCCACCGAGTCCTTGGCGTGCTCGCGGCGCCAGCGGTCCACGTCGCAGACGGCGACGACCTGGGCGTCGGCGGCGGAGAGGCAGCACCGCAGGTGCCCCCGGCCCATCATGCCGATGCCGATGAAGCCGAGCGTGATGCGGTCGTTCGGCGGAACGCCTCCGTCGGCGCCGAGCGACGATGCGGCCAGGACGTACGGCGCCGCCGCCAGCGTCGCCGCCTGTTTCAGCAAGGTCCGCCGTGTGAGACGCTCGTGCGGTCGCGCCATGTCTTTCCGTTTTTCGGTCCGGCGGGCGGCGGGGTGCCCTTGCGTTTCATCCCCCCGGAAGCCCTGCCGGCCGGTTTGCCGGCACGGCGAATCGCCCGTCCGGTTGAAGCGGCGCGCCGTGCGGCCTGCTCAACGCAGCGTGAAGTCCGGCAGGGGCATGAGTTCCCCGCCGGCCATCGCCGACTCGTGCGCCAGGATGCCCGTGCACGTCCAGTTGGCCGACTGGACCGCGTTGGGGAACGGGTCGCGTCCCTCGTCCAGGGCCGAGACGAACTCGTGGGCCAGGTGCGGGTGCGACCCGCCGTGCCCGCCGCCCTGGGTGAACGAGAGATGTTGATGTTCGTCCATGTCGTATACGCCCTTGGTCGTGAACATCCGGATCGGCTCGGGCAGCAGGTGGGCGTAGTCGGGCACGGTGACGCGTTCGGGGATCTCCGGCTCCGGCCGCTTGGCCGTGTGCAGGACCGGCTCTTCCCCTTCGATGAGCGGCCACTCCAGCGCCTGCTTCGAGCCGTACACCTCGAAACTTTCGCGGTATTGCCGCGCGGTGTCGAACAGCGACCGGTACACGTAAGCCGCCAGGTCGGAATCGCGGAACCGGATGTGGCACGACTCGACGGCGAAGGGCGAGTTGTAGTGCCCGATCAATTCCTCGCGGATGCGGCCGGAGCCGAAGCACGAGACGGTCTCGGCCTCCAGCCGCAAGAGTCCCGCCACCGGGCCCACGCAGTGCGTGGCGTAGTGCATGGGCGGCAGGCCGGGCCAGTAGTCCGGCCATCCGTCCATGTCCTGCTGGTGGCTGGCCTTGAGGAACTGGACGCGGCCCAGGTCGCCCCGCTCGGTCAGTTCCTTGACGAACAGGAACTCGCGCGAGTAGACGACCGTTTCGGCCATCATGTACGTGAGGCCCGTCTCGCGCACCAGGTCCACGATCTGCCGGCACTCGTCCACGCTGGTGGCCATCGGCACGGTGCAGAGGACGTGCTTGCCGGCCTCCAGGGCCGCGATGCTCATCGGCGCGTGGTCGGGAATCGGTGTGTTGATATGGACAAACTCGACCTTCGGGTCCGCCAGGACCTCGTCGTAGTCCGTGTACCGGACGTCGACGCCGAAGCCGTCGCCGATCTCGTCCAGGCGGCTGCGGGTCCGCTGGCAGATGGCATACATCTCGGCCTTCGGGTGCCGTTGGTAGATGGGGATGAACTCGGCGCCGAACCCCAGCCCGATGATGGCGACGTTGAGCATACCGCACCTCCTCCCGTGTGTGGCGTGTTCTGCGCGGCGGGTGAGCCTGCGGGTCCCCCGCGCCGGAAGCAGCGGCTCCGCGCTGGCGGGGCCTCTTATAACGGGCGGGCGGCGGCTTTGCAACGACTCCTTCGCCGGCGCGGTTCGACCAGCGGCCGCTACCCGGAATCGGCCGGTGAACCGCTTTTCCCGGCCGCCGGCCGCCGATGACCGGTTCGTACTCCTGGAGGAGGTCGCCGCGCAGGGCGTTGACAGAACCGGCCTGACCCCTCATAGTCAACAGGGACACCCAGCGGCCAACGACGAACCGATGGGCAGGGGACCCAGGCGGAGGAGGACCCTCATGCGTATCCGACTGACGGCGGGGTGGTGTCTTGCGGCGGTGGCGGCGGCCCTTGGCCTTGGGGTGGCCCCTGTGGCGGCCGCCGACGCCGGTCGAGGTTCCGCGGACGAGCAGGCCCGGCGCCTCCTGGAGGCCGCCGGCGTCCGCGGCGGGCTGGTCGTCCATCTCGGCTGCGGTCCTTCGGCAGGCTCGGGACAAGCGGGCGAACTGACGGCCGCACTCCGGGCGACCGACGCCTACCTCGTCCACGGCCTGGACACCGAGCCGGCGGTGGTTGAGAAGGCCCGCGCCCATATCCGGGAGAAGGGGCTGTACGGCCCGGTCTCGGCCGAGCGCTTCGACGGCCGGCGCCTCCCGTACGTCGACAACCTGGTGAACCTGGTGGTGGCGGAGGATCCCGGCGAGGTGGCGCGGGACGAGGTCATGCGCGTCCTGGCCCCCGGCGGCGCGGCGTACATCAATCACGGCGGCAAGTGGGTGAAGACCGTCAAGCCGCGGCCGGAGGCCATCGACGACTGGACGCACTGCCTCCACGACGCCACGAACAACGCCGTCTCGCGCGACACGGTGGTCGGCCCGCCGCGGCACCTCCAGTGGGTGGGCAGCCCGCGGTGGACGCGGCACCACGATGCGATTTCGAGTTTCACGGCGTGCGTGTCGGCGGGCGGGCGGGTGTTTTACGTGCTGGACGAAGGGCCGCGCTCGCACATCCAACTCCCCGCCCGGTGGACGCTGGTTGCCCGCGACGCCTTTAACGGCACCGTCCTGTGGAAGCGCCGCATCGCGAACTGGCCGTCGCAGATGTGGCTGCTGAAGAGCGGCCCGGCCGGGCTGCCGCGGCGGCTCGTGGCCGTCGGCGATACCGTCTATGTGGCCCTCGGCCTGGACCAGCCGCTCTCGGCTCTCGACGCCCGTACGGGCGAGACGATCCGCACCTGGCCCGAGACCCGTGCCGCCGCCGAGGTTATCTGCTCGGAGGGCACCTTGTTCGTCCTGGTCAACCCGCACCCGACCGCCCGGCCGTGGGCCACCCGGAAGGAGTATGAAACGGTGGCCCAGATCCGCCAGGAGCCGGCACGCTGGGCCTGGAACGCCCCGGACCGCCGGCTGGTGGCCCTCGACGCCGACACCGGCCGGGTCCGCTGGAAGAGGGAGGCGACGGTCGTCCCGCTGACGATGGCCGCCGACTCGGACCGGGTCCTGTACCACGACGGCGAGCGGATCGTGTGCCTGGACCGTGCCGACGGCCGGGTGCGGTGGCGGTCCGAGCCCGTGCCGCGCGCCGACCCGGTGCGATGCTGGTTCGGCCCCACGCTCCTGGTCCACGGCGACGTCGTGCTCTTTGCGGGGGGCGAGAAGATTCAGCGGCACCGCGGCGGGAAGGATACCATGACCGCCCTCGACGCCCGGACCGGCAAGCGGCTGTGGACGGCCCCGCACCCGCCCTCCGGGTACGATTCGCCCGAGGACCTGTTCGTCATCGGCGGCCGCGTCTGGACCGCCCCCACCACGAATAAGCGCGACAGCGGCACCTTTACCGGGCGGAACCTGCGGACCGGCGAGGTCGAGCGGACCTTCCCGGCCGACGACGGCACCCACATGCCGCACCATCGATGCCATCGGGCCAAGGCCACCGTCCGGTACATCCTGGCCTCCCGCACGGGCATCGAGTACGTCGACCTGGACGCCGGCCACTGGGACCGCAACGACTGGGTCCGCGGGGCGTGCCTGTACGGCATCATGCCGGCCAATGGTCTGACGTACGCCCCGCCCCACAGTTGCGCGTGTTACATCCAGGCGAAACTGAACGGGCTGAACGCGCTGGCGCCCGCCTCTCCGTCGCGGCAGGTGCCGACCGACGTGCCGGCAGGGGAGCGGCTGACGCGCGGCCGGGCGTTTGGCCAGCCAATCCGAAATCCGACTCGTGCTTCGCAGCGAAGCGCTGCTTCGCAGAGTAGCAAATCCGCAATCCGAAATGGCGACTGGCCGACGTATCGGCACGACGCCGCCCGCACCGGGCGGACGCCGGCGGCGGTGCCGGCGGCCCTTGCCCGTGCCTGGACTCGCGACGTGGGCGGCCGCCTCAGCGCCCTGACGCTGGCCGACGGCCGGCTCTACGTGGCCGAGACGGACGCCCATGCCGTCCATGCCCTGGACGCCCGGACGGGTGAGCCGCTGTGGTCGTTCACGGCGGGCGGGCGGGTCGATTCGCCGCCTACCGTGTGGCGCGGCCGGGTGCTTTTCGGCTCGGCCGACGGGCACGTCTACGCGCTGCGCGCGGCCGACGGGGCGCTCCTCTGGCGGTTCCGGGCCGCGCCCCTCGACCGGCGGCTCGCCGCCTGGGAACAGGTCGAGAGCGTCTGGCCGGTCCACGGCGCCGTCCTGGTGCTCGGAGAAGGCGAGGGCGAGGCCGCGCGCGGCATCGTCTACGCCGTCGCGGGGCGATCCATGTTCGTCGACGGCGGTCTGCGGCTGGTGCGGCTGGACGCGGCCACCGGCCGGCTGCGCTCCGAAACGGTGATGGACGACCGCCACCCGAAGACCGGCAAGCCGCTCGACGCCGACGTCCAGTGGCCGGACCTGCCGACCGCCCTGCCGGACATCCTTTCGTATGACGGACAGTACATCTATATGCGGGACCAGAAGATCGGGCGCGACGGCCGCCGCATCGGCGTGGCCCCGCCGGGCGATTTCAAGAAGCAGGCGGGCGAGGGTGCCCACCTGTTCTCCACCACCGGGTTCCTGGACGATTCCTGGTGGCACCGGACGTACTGGCTGTGGGGGAAGAATCCCGGGTCGGCCGCCGGCCGATGGTACGCCGCCGCTTACCACGCCCCGGCCGGCCGCATCATGGTCTGCGGGGCCGACCGCGTGTACGCCTTCGGCCGCCGGCCGCAGCACTTCCCCCGGACGACCACGCTGGAGTATCACCTGTTCGCCGCCGGAAAGGAACCGGAGTTGGTCCGGACCGGCAAGCGGCGGAAGCGGTGGCTGCCCGTGCCGCACCGGCCCAAGTACGATTGGACCCGCGAGGTGCCGCTGCTGGGCCGGGCCCTGGTGCTGGCCGGCGAGAGGCTGTTCGTGGCCGGCCCGCCCGACCTCGTCGATACCTACCAGAGCGCGGGGCAGTGGGGCGACCCGGCGGCACAGGCGGCCCTGGCGGCCCAGGCCGCCGCCCTGGAGGGCGAGAAGGGCGGCCGGCTGTGGGTCGTCTCGGCGGCCGACGGCGCCAGGCAGGCCGAGTACCGCCTGGAGGCGCCGCCGGTCTTCGACGGGATGATCGCCGCCGGCGGCCGTCTGTACCTGGCCGGCCTCGACGGTGCGGTCCGCTGCCTGGCGGGCGAGGCGGAACCGCGGTAACCCCGCCGCCGTTGCGGGGTTGACAGGTTGGGGGCGCCGCGTGTTTACGAACTCCCGGGTGGTGCCTTCTGCATACGCTTCCGTATGGACCAGGCCACCACGCCCCAGCCAAGGCCCGGAGTCGCGGCGGCCTGGGAAGGCCGCCGCGCGGCAGCGAGTTGTGAAGCCGGTCCAAGACGAACTGAAAAGGTTATAAAGGAGTGGGCACATGGGAATGCGGGATACAGGCATCTCGAGGCGCGATTTTCTACGTGCCGCCGGGGCGGCGGGGGCGGCGGCGGCCGCCTGGACGCCGTCGGCCCGTGCGGCCGGAAGCGCGAAGCGCGCCGGGAGGCCGAACATCGTCCTCATCATGGCCGATGACCTGGGCTACGAGACGATCGGCGCCAACGGCGGGACCTCGTACCGGACGCCCGTGCTGGACCGGCTGGCCGAGCGGGGCGTGCGGTTCGAGCACGGCTACGCCCAGCCGCTGTGCACGCCGTCGCGCGTCAAGATCATGACCGGCATCACCAACGTGCGCAATTACGTGACGTTCGGCGTGCTCGATCCGAAAGCGACCACCTTCGCCCACCTGCTGCGGCGGGCGGGCTACGCCACCTGCGTCGTCGGCAAGTGGCAACTCAAGGGCGGGTTCGACGGCCCGGACCATTTCGGCTTCGACGAGTACTGCCTCTGGCAACTGACCCGTCGGCCGGCTTACCGTACGCCGAAGAATCGCCGGTACCCGAATCCCGGCCTGGAAGTCAACGGCAAGGAAGTCGACTACACCGACGGCGAGTACGGGCCCGACGTGGTCAGCGATTATGCCTGCGACTTCATCCGTCGGCACAAGGACCGGCCGTTTCTTGTCTATTACCCCATGATCCTGACGCACTGCCCGTTCGAGCCCACGCCCGATTCGCCCGACTGGGACCCGGCGAGCAAGGGCTCCAAGACGTACAAGGGCCACGCGAAGTACTTCGGCGACATGGTCACGTACATGGACAAGATAGTCGGCAAGATCCTGGCGACGCTCGAGCAGGCGGGCCTCCGCGAGAACACCCTCATCCTCTTCACCGGCGACAACGGGACGGACAAGCCGGTCGTCTCGGAACTGCGCGGCCGCAAGGTGGCGGGCGGCAAGGGCAAGACCACCGACGCGGGGACCCGCGTGCCGCTGATCGTCGACTGGCCCGCCGCCGCCAAGGGCGGACGCGTCTGCACGGACCTGGTGGACTTCAGCGACGTCCTGCCGACCCTGTGCGAGGCCGCCGGCGTCGCCGTCCCGGAGGACCTGCACATCGACGGCCGCAGTTTCCTGCCCCGGATCAAGGGTCGGAAGGGGAACCCGCGGGACTGGATCTACTGCTGGTATTCCCGCTCCGGCCAGTCGAAAAAGGCCAAGGAGTTCGCCCGCGACCAGCGGTACAAATTGTACCGCAGCGGCGAGTTCTACGACGTGCCCAGCGATCCGCTGGAGAAGCACCCGCTTGGCGCCGCCGCCGTCAGCGGCGACGCCGCCGAGGTCCGCAGGACACTCCAGGCGGCCCTGGACCGGTACAAGGACGCCCGGCCGGAACGGCTCCGGTGAACACGCCGACGGCTGCGGCGGCAGCGACTCGTACCAGGGAAACCCTGCACGAGAGGCAGGCCGGGCCGACGACGCGGCGACCGGCCCGTCGCTGAACCGGGGAGGACCTTCCATGATCCGGAAACGTTTTCTAAGGCTCCTTTGTCAACGCTTACC
>CAYTJE010000175.1:0-7016 GCA_964437855.1 uncultured Anaerolineales bacterium
ACGCCATCGTGCCCTCTGCCCGACATTATGCACAAGCAAACACGCTTGTTTTGGGTCTAGCGCGGTGGGCCGTCTTGCCCACCGCGCGGTGCCCACGACGGGGCACCGCGCCACGGCCTTTGTGGATGATGGCGAAGTTGACAAAGTCGCCTTAGGCCTCCCGGCACGCCTCGCGGACCTTGGCGAAGGCGTTCATGGCGTATTCCAGGTCGTCCGGCTCGTGGGCGGCCGAGATCTGGACCCGGATGCGGGCCTGGCCCCTCGGCACCACGGGGTAACTGAACCCGATGACGTAGATCCCCTCCTCCAGCAGCATCGAGGCCATGCGGGTGGCGGCCGCGGCGTCGCCGAGCATGATCGGCACGATCGGGTGGTCGCCCTCCGGGATCTCGAACCCGCGCTCGCGCATCCCGGCCCGGAACGTGCGGGTGTTCGATTCCAGGCGGTCCCGCAGGTCCGTCGATTCCGACAGGATCGCCAGCACCTTCAGGGTGGTGGCGGCAATGGCGGGGGCCAGCGTGTTCGAGAACAGGTACGGCCGGCTCCGCTGGCGCAGCAGGTCGACGATCTCCTTCCGGCCCGACGTGAAGCCGCCCGAGGCGCCGCCCAGGGCCTTCCCGAACGTGCTCGTCACCACGTCCACCCGGTCCGCGACGCCGTGGTACTCCGGCGTGCCGCGGCCGGTGCGGCCCATGAAGCCGGTGGCGTGCGAGTCGTCGACCATGACGGCCGCGTCATAGCGGTCCGCCAGGCGGCAGATGTCGGCCAGCGGGGCACCGGTGCCGTCCATCGAGAACACCCCGTCGGTGGCGACGAGGCGCGAGCGGGCCCCGGCCGCCTCCTTCAGTTTGGCCTCCAGGTCGGCCATGTCGCGGTTGGCGTACCGGAATCGCTGCGCCTTCGAGAGGCGGATGCCGTCGATGATGCTGGCGTGGTTGAGTTGGTCGGAGAGGACGGCGTCCTCCGGGCCCAGGAGCGTCTCGAACAGGCCGCCGTTGGCGTCGAAACACGAACTGTAAAGGATCGTGTCCTCGGTGCCCAGAAATTCGCTGATGGCGTCCTCCAGTTGCTTGTGCAGCGTCTGCGTGCCGCAGATGAACCGGACGCTCGAGAGGCCGAAGCCCCAGCGGTCGTAACTGGCTTTGGCGGCCTCCAGGACGCGCGGGTCGCTCGCGAGGCCCAGGTAGTTGTTGGCGCAGAAGTTGAGGACCTCCCGCCCGTCGGCGACGGCGACGCGGGCCCCCTGCGGCCCGGTCAGGAGGCGTTCCTCCTTGTAGAGGCCGCCCCGGCGGATCTCGTCGAGTTCCTCGACGACCTTCCGTTTGAGCGCGTTGAACATGCGTGCCTCCCGTCTTCCCCCTCTCCCCATACGGGTCCGTACTGGGACGGGAGAGGGCAGGGTGAGGGGGGATCCGGGTCTCTGTCGCCGCTCGTCACCCTCACCTGCTACTCTGCGAAGCGGCGCTTCCACCCTCCGCAGCGGCAGCGCCGCTGCTGCGGAGGACGGGTCGCTGCGAAGCACGAGCCGTCCCTCTCCCATCGAGGGAGAGGGGGATAGGGTCACTCGCTCCAGTCCAGGATGACCTTGCCCGACTGCCCCGATCGCATTACCGCGAACGCCTCCTCGAACTCGGTGTAGGGGAAGCGGTGGGTGATGACGGGTTCGATGTCCAGGCCCCCCTGGATCATGACGGTCATCTTGTACCACGTCTCGTACATCTCGCGGCCGTAGATGCCTTTGATCGTCAGGCCGTTGAAGACGATATAGTTCCAGTCGACCTCCGTCCTGGGCAGGAGGCCGAGCATGGCGATCTTGCCGCCGTGGCACATGTTCTCGAGCATCGACCGGAAGGCGTCCGGGCTGCCCGACATCTCCATGCCCACGTCGAACCCTTCCTTCATGCCGAGGGTCTTCTGGGCGCCGGCGATGGAGTCGGCCCGGACGTCCAGGGCCAGGGTCGCGCCCATCCGCTTGGCGATGGCCAGCCGATACGGGTTGATGTCCGTGACCACGATGTACCGCGCCCCGGCGTACTTGGCGATGCCGGCGGCCATGCACCCGATGGGCCCCGCGCCGGTAATGAGCACGTCCTCGCCCAGCACGTCGAACGACAGGGCCGTGTGCGTGGCGTTGCCCAGCGGGTCGAAACACGAGGTCACCTCCAGCGGGATGTCCTCGTTGGCAGGCCAGACGTTCGTGACCGGGATGACCAGGTACTCGGCATGGGCGCCCGGCCGGTTCACGCCCACGCTGCTCGTGTTGGGGCAGAGGTTGCGTCGGCCGGCCATGCAGTTCCGGCACCGGCCGCAGACCACGTGCCCCTCGCCGCTGACGAGTTCGCCCGGCTGGAAATCCTCGACGTTCTCGCCGATGGTATCGATCACGCCGACGAACTCGTGGCCGACGGCCATCGGCACGGGAATCGTCTTCTGCGCCCACTCGTCCCAGTTCCAGATATGCACGTCCGTGCCGCAAATGCTGCTCTTGAGGATGCGGATCCGCACGTCGTTCTTGCCGACCTCCGGCACGGGGATGTCCTGGAGCCAGAGCCCTTCCTTCGGCTGAGCCTTGACCAGCGCCTTCATCGTTCGCGGCATGGGACGGGTCTCCGTGGGTGTTCCGTGTGCGGGCACGCTTGGCAGCGCCCCGGTTAGCACGACAACGCTAACTCGTGCGCGGCCCGTCCGTACGGACCCGTGCTGTAAAAGGGTACGGGCCGCGCAGCCCTGGAAAGCCCGTTTCCAGCGCGGTGGGTACGGAGACCCACCGCGCAAATGGCCGACTTAGCGTTGTCGTGTTAGCCACCGGGCTTGCCCGGCGCGTTTCCGTCTTCGGCGACTCGGGGCATGCAGGCGCACCGGAACCGGGCAAGGCGGTGGGAAGGCGGGTTCTCCGAACGGGTTCCACGGCGCAGGCTCCCAGACGTCCGACACCGGGTTGTCCTGGCCTCTGTCCTGGAACCTGAGAGATTGGCCGGTGGGCCTTGCCCCTTCGGTGTCCGGAGACTCTCCAGAGGTCCGGTGCCGGCGTCCGTTTGCCTGAGAGTTTCGGCCGTTCGGCCTTGCCCCTTCGGCGGCCCGGGTGGGCGCTCTCCGCCGACACGCCTCAGCCTAGGGCCTGCCGCCCCGCCGTGCAACCGAAAAAGCGGCCGGGCGCCTACCGGCCCTCGTTGCGGCGGGCCTCGAAGCCGGCGACGCGGTCCTCGCCGACGACGCGGCACGCCCCGCCGCGCTCCAGGACGACCGTCAGCGGCGCCCAGGCGTGGCCGGGCCTCAGGTACGCCCGCACCGGGTCGGCGGGGGGTTTGCCGTCCCGGCGGAGCCGGGTGCGGGCCAGGACGTAGGTGGGGGGCTCGGCGTCCTTGCCCTCGTCGGCCGCGGGCGGCGGGGTCTCGGCCGGCCCGTGGCGGTAGCGGTAGTAGAGCGCCCCGCGGTCCAGGTACTCCGGCGCGAGGGCCGGGAGGGTCTCCGGCGCCCGGCCGTCGTGGTCGGCGGCGTAAGCGTCGAGGGCCTTGCCGATGGCCCGAAGGTCCGCGACCGCTCCGTCCTCCGCCTCCTTGAGCCGGGCCCGGCTGGCGGATTCTCGGTGCATCTCGGCGAAGACGGCCAGGGCGACGGCCGCCAGGACGCAGCCGACCAGGGCGAAGACCCGCCGGCGGGCCTGGTCGCGCTGGACGTTGCGTCGGCGGGGCTTGGGCCTCGGCCACATGGTCCAGACGACGCCGCCCACGGCCGCCAGGCCCGCCACCGCCTCGCACGCGTGGTGGAGCACGCGGTTCATGGTCCAGGAGGCCGACGCCGTCGGCAGGAGCAGGTGGGCGACCACCACGCCGGCGGCCAGGACGGCGCCGATCGGAATCAGGACGGTGGCCTGCTTGCGTGTCATGGTTTCTCCCCGGCGCGAGTGGCGCGCGGCATGACGAAACCTTGCGGACCGCCCGGCCGCGCGCGATAGTACGCCATCTTGCGCAGGGGAGGGGGGCGCGTCAAGGCTTCGCGCCCGCCCGCGTCGGGCGATGCAGGAAGGAGGCGGCATCCGTGGACGCACTGCTGCTGGTCGTCGTCACGTTCGTCGGGTACCTGGTGGCGTACCACACGTACGGGCGGTTCCTGGCCCGCCGGATCTTCCGGCTCGACGATTCGGTCGAGCCGCCCTCGGTCCGCCTGGCCGACGGCGTCGACTACGTGCCGACGCGGCGGGGCATCATCTTCGGGCACCATTACACGAGCATCGCCGGCACGGGGCCCATCGTGGGCCCCGCCATCGGCATCATCTGGGGATGGGTGCCGGCCGTCATCTGGGTCATCGTCGGCTCCATCTTCATGGGGGCGGTCCACGACTTCGGCGCCCTGGTCGTCTCGATGCGCAGCGAGGGCAAGAGCCTCTCGGAGGTGGCCGACCGCTACGTCGGCAGCCGGGCACGCACCATCTTCTTCCTGGTGGTGTTCCTGGAACTGCTGATCGTGATCGCGATCTTCGGCGTGGTCATCGCCGCCATCTTCGACCGGTTCGAGGGCTCGGTGTTCGCCGTGTGGTGCCAGATTCCCATCGCCGTCCTCCTCGGCCTGGCCGTGTACAAGTGGAACGCCAACGTCATGCTGGCGACGGCCGTGGCGGTGGTGGCGATGTACGGGACGGTGGTCGTCGGCCACTGGATGCCCCTGGAGATGCCGGACGGCGCGCTGGGCCTCGGCCTGTCGAGCGTCGCCACGTGGGTCATCGTGCTGCTCGTGTACGCGTTCGTGGCGTCCACGCTCCCGGTGACGACGCTGCTCCAGCCGCGCGATTACATCAACGCCTGGCAGTTGTTCATCGCGATGGGGCTGCTGGTGCTGGGGGTGGCGGCATCGGCGGTGTGGGGCGGCCTGGAGATCGTGGCCCCGGGCGTGAACCTGGCCCCGGCCGAGGCGCCGCCCATCTGGCCGTTCCTGGGCGTCACCATCGCCTGCGGCGCCATCTCGGGGTTCCACTGCCTCGTCTCGGGCGGGACCTCCTCGAAGCAGGTCCGCCGCGAGACCGACGCCCAGTTCGTCGGCTACGGCTCGATGCTGATGGAGGCGGCCCTGGCCACCCTCGTCCTCGTGGCGGTGGGGGCAGGCATCGGCATGGCCTACGAGAAGGGCGGCGAGGTGTTCACCGGCACCGACGCCTGGCAGCAGCACTACGCCTCCTGGACGGCCGCCAAGGGCCTGGGGTCGAAACTGGCCGCCGTCGTCGTCGGGTCGGCCAACATGCTGGCCACGGTGGGCGTGCCGAAGGCGGTGGGCCTGATCATCATCGGCGTCTTTATCGCCTCGTTCGCCGGCACGACGCTCGACACCGCGACGCGGATCCAGCGGTACGTCATCTCGGAACTGGCCACCGACTTCAAAATCAAGCCTCTGGCGAACCGGTACGTGGCGACGGCCATCGCGGTCATCGCGGCGGCGGCGCTGGCGTTCGGGACGGGCGCCTCCGGCGAGGGGGCCCTCATGCTCTGGCCCATGTTCGGGGCGGTCAACCAGTTGCTGGCCGCCCTGGCGCTGCTGCTGATCACCATCTACCTGCGGCGGCGCGGCACGTGGGGATACGTGCTGACGCTGGTGCCGTGTCTCTTCATGCTCGTCCTGACGGTGTGGGCGATGGTGTGGAAGGAAGTGGAATTCATCCAGACGCCCGTCAGCGAGGCGTTCCCCGACTACCAGAAGGTCGCCCTGGTCGGCCTGAACGCCCTGACGCTCCTGCTGGCGCTGGCGCTGGTGGTGGAGTGCTTCATCAGCATCGCCCGGCCGCGGAAGTGCGAAGTGGAGGCGTGACGCGTTCGACCTCCTCGGCCGCGCCTGTCGAGCGGTGGGCGCCTGTCGAGCCGCGCCCCGGCCCCACGTCCCCGCGACCTTCCGGTCGCGGCTCGAAAAACGTCGGCGCGCCATGCCGTTCGAGCCGCGTGGGCCGTTCGAGCCCCTGCGCCGTTCGAGCCGCGTGCGGCAGCACGCGGGGATGAGAGAGCGGCATCGTACGCCTGGCGCGCTCAAGGACAGCCCATGCCCGCCCCGATCGCCTACCACATCAGTTGGACCTGTTATGGCCAATGGCTCCACGGCGATGCCCGGGGCTTCGTCGACCGAAGGCACCACACGCCCGGCGAACCTTATCCATACAACGTGCCGCAGTGGCTGGCCGATGCCGCCAACCGGATGTCGGAGCCGGCCTGCTGGCTGACCGATACCCAGCGCCGCCTCGCCGACCATGCCATGCGAGAGGCGTGTGCGTTTCGCAACTGGCGCGTGCATGCCCTGAACGTACAGCCGGACCACGTGCACGCCGTCGTCGAGGCGCCCGCCACACTGGGGGCCCGCGTGCGTACACGCCTGAAGGACCGTGCCACCCGCGCCTTGAAGGCGGCTTTCCCTTCGCGGACGCACTGGTGGACGGACGGCGGCAAGGTCGAGGTTATTGCCGATGAGCGGCGGTTGCACGAGGCTATCGCGTACGTCAACGAACGCCAGCCGTACCCGAAGGCGCGGTGAGGGGCGTGCACGCATCGCGCCCCGGCCCCACGTCCCCGCGACCTTCCGGTCGCGGCTCGAAAAACGTCGGCGCGCCATGCCGTTCGAGCCGCGTGCGCCGTTCGAGCCGCGTGCGGCAGCACGCGGGGATGAGTGAATTGCAGCGCGTGCCGGCCGCGCCGGCTCTCGCGGCGGCAGTTTCTCCGGCGCGAGGACCGGCCGGCCGCCGCGCCAGTCGGAAACAAGGGGGCGCGGCCCGCATGGACCGCGCCCTTCACGTGCGCCTGCGTTACTGCGTCACTTCGTTACTGCGTCACTGGCCGTCCTACGCCCACCACATCTCGCCGGTGGATTCGGTCAGGATGATATTCTTGAGGAAGGCAACCGCCTTCTGGAACCCTTCGTTGACGCTCATCAGGCTGTCCTCGTGCTCGATGGAGAGCACGCCGTCGTAGCCGACCATGCGGAGGGTCGTGACGAAGTTCCGCCAGAAGTCCTCCCCGTGGCCGTAGCCGACCGTCCGGAAGATC
>CAYTJE010000176.1:0-6959 GCA_964437855.1 uncultured Anaerolineales bacterium
AACCCGTGTCTTGGCCTTGAGAGGGCCATGTCCTAGACCGCTGGACGATGGGGCCGATAGTCGATTGCGGATTTCGGATTCTCGATTTCGGATTGGCTTGTGCGGCCCGTGAGACGAATCGTCGGCGTAGCCGGTTGCCGACGGCCATCCCCGTTCCACCGTTTGCCGTTTACGTTCCACATTCTGAAATCCGCAATCCGAAATCAAGATTGTCCTGGTGACCCCAACGGGAGTCGAACCCGTGTCGCAGGCTTGAAAGGCCTGTGTCCTGGACCGCTGGACGATGGGGCCACGCGTGTTTGTCTCGCGTCCTGAATCCCGGATTCCGAATTGTGGGCGCCGACCCCGCAATCCGAAATCCGGATGGTGAGGGAGCAGGGACTCGAACCCTGGACCCACGGCTTAAAAGGCCGTTGCTCTACCAACTGAGCTACTCCCCCGCCGCGGACCATGGATTCTACCCGGCCGGGGGCCGCTTTGCAACCCTGCCTAGCCGGATTTTGACGGCGCCACAGGCCGCAAGACGCGAGCGACGAGCCGCGAGCGTAAGGTCGCCGGGACGCGCCGAGCGCAGGCGGCGGCCGGCGCGCGGGATGTTCTGCGGGTTAACACGACCACGCTGTGTCACCATTTCGCGCGGTGCGTCTGGAGTACGCACCGCGCGCCAAAGGTGTTTTTGGGTCTGCGCGGCCCGTACGGGCCGCGCACGACATGGCGTCGTAGTGTTAAGGTACCCGCCATCTTACGCTGGCGGCTCGGTTGGCGCTGGCGGCTCGGTTGTCGCTGGCGGCTCGGTTGTCGCTGGCGGCTCGGTTGGCGCTGGCGGCTCGGTCTTCACGTGGAGGCCGATTTTGGCCTTTACATCCCGCCGCCGCGCGGTATGGTTAACGTGTTCTTTGTTTTTTGCCGACCCCCTTGTTTCGGCTGGGAGCGTGCGCCGTCCGGCACGACCTGTTATGATCCGTTAGGAGTGCCATGGCCGAGTCCGGAAACGAGACCGTGCGTGGCGTGCTGGAACTTCAGGACCGCGGGTACGGGTTCCTGCGTCACGAGGACCGGAACTTCCGCCCGACGGGCAATGACATCTTCGTCCCGCCGGCCCTGGTCAGCCGCTACCGTCTCCGGACCGGCGTGACGCTGGAAGGCCCCACCCGGCCGGACAAGAAAGGCCGGGGCCTCCAACTGGCCGATATCGAGCGCATCTGCGGCCAGGCGCCCGAGACCTATCAGACCCTGGCGCGGTTCGAGGACCTGACGGTCATCGACCCCGAGGAAACCCTCTGGCTCGAGACCGGCCCCGAGCCGGTCACGACCCGCGTCCTCGACCTGCTGACGCCCATCGGCAAAGGGCAGCGGGGCCTGATCGTCTCGCCCCCCCGGGCCGGCAAGACCATCATGCTGGAGCACATGGCCGCGGCCGTGGCGCAGAATTACCCGGACGTCCACCTGATGATGGTCCTGGTGGACGAGCGGCCGGAAGAGGTCACCCATTTCCGGCGGACGACCGGGGCCGAGGTCCTCGCGTCCTCGAACGACCAGGACGTGCGGCAGCACGTCCGGCTGGCGCAGTTGACGTTCGCCAAGGCCAAGGCCGAGGTCGAGTTCGGCCGCGACGTCGTCCTGTTTCTCGACAGCCTGACCCGCCTGGGCCGGGCGTTCAACAAGGCCACCCCGTCCAGCGGGCGGACGCTCTCCGGCGGCGTCGACATCCACGCCCTGGCCGAGCCGAAACGCATGTTCGGCGCCGCCCGAAACATCGAGCATGGCGGCAGCCTGACCGTCATCGCCACCTGCCTCATCGAAACCGGCAGCCGCATGGACGACCTCATCTTCCAGGAGTTCAAGGGCACCGGCAATATGGAGGTGGTCCTGGACCGGGACCTGGCCGAACGACGCCTCTGGCCGGCCATGGACGTGCTCCAGTCCGGCACCCGGAAGGAGGAACGCCTGGTCTCGCCCGAAGACCTGCACAAGCGATACCTGATCCGCCGACGCCTGGCGGGCAACCGGCCGGTCGAGGCCCTGGAGACGCTCCTGAAGGCCATGGAGAAGTATCCCTCGAACCGCGAACTCCTCGACGCCATGACCCCGGCCGAGGCCTAGCACTACAACGCTACAAGGCCGTCTTGCTTGGCTATGAGGTTCAGCCCGAAGGGCTGGCACGCGATAGCCCAGGGCATCGCTCTGGGCTTGTCTCTCGGAGCCCTTCGGGCTCCACGACGGGCGGCTCGTAGCGTTGTAGGCCTAGGCCGCTGCCGATACTGGGAACCGCCTCCGGGGCCGTTTTTGACGCTGAAAACGGGCCCCGGCGTTTTTTCTCCCTCCGCCCGCTGAACCCCCTAAAGCCCGTTTCGCCTGCGTGCCGATACGGGGATGGGACGGGCCGACGCACGCATATCCCGGGCGAGTGACGGCCCGGCGGCCGGCCCGCCCCGCGGTCCCCCCTCGCACCGGCGTCCGACGGCACTCCCCCCCTACGGTGCCAGGACTCCGCCTCGGTCGCCGCCCACGGCCCGTGACCCGCGGTGCAGATGCCGGCAAGGCAGATGCCGGCAAGAGGGGATGAGGAATGGCTCGGGACAGCCTGCCGTTGGCCGAACTGCTCTTTTGCATGCTGGTTCTGGGACTGGTGGCGGCGGTGGCGATCCCGCCCATGGTCTACTCCCGCGATACCCGGGCCGGGGCCTGCCGGGCCAACGTCGAGTTGCTGAACCGCAAGATCCAGGAGTGGGCCGAGGCCCACAACGGCTGGACGCCCGCCGACCACGAAGGATTCCGCCGGCTGGTCCGGCAGGACCCGGACCTCCGCGGCCGACTGCCCACCTGCCCCTTCGGGGAGCCGTACATTTACGACCCCGCCACCGGCCGCATCGTCCCGCACCGGCACTGAAAGCCGTGGGACGGAGCCGTACCACCGGCTCGGGCCATGGGGCGGCGAAACGGTCACGGAAGCAAGCGCAGGCCGGGTGAGGGGTTGCCCGGCCGCTCGAGGGAGGCGGGGTGCCCAACGGCATCCCGCCTCTTCTTTGACGGCCGACGCGCGGGAGTTCGACGTTCCACGGCCCCGGGTTACCTGGCGCCCGGTTACCCGGTTACGGTTCCTTCGCTAACCGACGGATGGCCTTGACGCCGATGTCCGTCCGCCAGTGGGCCCGGTGGAAGCGGATGCGACGGACGGCCTCGTAGGCCCGGTCGCGGGCGGCGCTGATGTCCTGGCCGAGGGCCGTCACCCCCAGCACCCGACCGCCGTGGGTATACACCTTGCCGTCCTCGGCCCGGGTGCCGGCGTGGAAGACGACGACGTCCTCCATGGCATCCGCGTCGGCCAGGCCGGTGATCTCCTTGCCCTTCTCGTACGGGCCGGGGTACCCCCCGGAAGCCATGACGACGCAGACGGCCGGGCGGGGGTCCCAGTCCAGGTCGAGGGTGTCCAGGCGGTCGTCGAGAAGCGCCTCCAGGACCTCCACGAGGTCGGTCTTCAGGCGGGCCAGGAGGGGCTGGGCCTCCGGGTCGCCGAAGCGGCAGTTGAACTCCAGGACCTTCGGCCCGCCGGGCGTGACCATGATGCCGGCGTACAGGACGCCCTTGTAGGCGGCCTCGGCCGCCTTCATGCCGTGGACCATCGGCACGAGAATCTCGCGGTCGACCTGGTTCTGCATCCGCTCGGTGACCACGGGGGCCGGGCTGTAGGCCCCCATCCCGCCGGTGTTGGGCCCTTCGTCGCCGTCGAAGACGGGTTTGTGGTCCTGGCTCGACTCCAGGGTGTAGATGGTGGAGGCGTCGACGAGGGCGAGGATAGAGGCCTCCTCCCCCTTGAGGCATTCCTCGACGACCGCGGTGTCGCCGGCCTCGCCGAACGCCTTCTCGGTCATGATGGTCTCGACGGCCCGGCGGGCCTCGTCCCGGGTGGGGCAGACGAAGACGCCCTTGCCGGCGGCCAGCCCCGAGGCCTTCACGACGAGCGGTACCTCGTGGTTGTCGATGTAGCGGACGGCCTCGCGCGGAGAGGTGAAGGAGCGGTACTCGGCCGTCGGGACCGCCGCGTGGGTCATCACGTCTTTGCACCAGGCCTTGGAGCCCTCGACCTGGGCGGCGGCCTGGGTGGGGCCGACGATCCGCAGGCCGGCCGCCTGGAATCGGTCGACGACGCCGGCCACCAGGGGCGCCTCCGGCCCGACGACCGTCAGGCCGATGCCCCGGTCGCGCGCCAGGGCGAGCAGGCCTTCCACGTCGTCCGCCGCCACGTCCACGCACTCGCCCACCTGGGCGATGCCGGGGTTCCCCGGGGCGGCGACCAACTCGGTGCAGTGCGGCGATTGGGCGAGTTTCCAGGCCAGGGCGTGCTCGCGCCCGCCGCCGCCGACGATCAGGATCTTCATGGCACGGTCCCCTCGGGATGGGGTCTGATACGGGCGGCGGCATTCTAGCCGGCGCCGCGGCGGGCTTCAACGGAATTGCCCCCGGGGGGCTGCTGCGACAACGGGACTTGGCCATTTTGCGCGGTGGGTCTCCGTACCCACCGCGCAGAAACCCGATAAATCGCGGCCCGTTCGGGCCGCGCGATGATTTGTTGGAACTTACCTGAACCTGCATAGCCGGTTGTTGGGCTCGGCGCCATCGCACGCTTTACGGCCGGGGTGCGGGGGTGTATGATGGGCACAACGGAGGGGTTGAGCGGCGTGAAGGGAGGGGGATCACGGCTTCCTGGTTCGTCCTGTTGCTGCTTCTGGTGGGCGGCGGGTCTCCCGACCCGCCGCGCTCGTCTTCTGCCGCGCGGTGCATCAGGAGATACACCGCGCGGGATTCGTGTTCCTTTCCGGCGCGGCGGCCCGGGAGGAGCACCGCGCGGGACGGAACGATCTACTCCAATTCCTTGATGTAAATGTTCCGGAACTGAATCAGGCTGGACGCCGGGCTGTATTTGCCGGTCTTCTCGTTGAAGCCCCCGTGATGCTGGAGGGCGATGGGGCCCTTCTTGGGCAGCCCCGGCAGGCGAGCGTGGTCGATGACCGTCTTACCGTTCAGGGCCACGGTCACGGTCTCGCCCTTGACGGTAATGACGAAGGTGTTCCATTGGCCGACGGGCTTGTCGGCGCACGTCTTGGGGACGCAGCCGGCGCGGACCTCCGGGGGCTGCTTCTTGTCGTTGCGGTACCCCCAGAGTTCGCCGGAGCCGCACGGCCAGCACCAGATGTTGACCTGCGACTTGCCCGTGCCGCGCAGGAAGATGCCGGAGTCGGCGTTCGGCCGGCGCTCTTTGATCACCTTGCCGTTTGCATCTTTCTTGTAGGACCCGTCGGGCAGGATGGTGGGCATGGCGTACAGGCCGGAGGTCTTCTTGAAGCGCCACTCGATGTGAAGACGGTAGTCGCCGAATTCGTCGGCGGTCACGAGGTTTTTGTTGCCCTTGGCCTCGCTGCGGGCGTCGTAGTCGATGACGCCCTCGACGACCTTCCAATGGCCGTTGTCGCCCTTCGGGACGACCCAGCCGGAGAGGTCTTTGCCGTTGAAGAGCGGCTTCCAGCCCTGGCCCTCGGGCGGGGCGGCGGCGAGGCCGCCGGCCGCCAGGCCGACGGCCGCGGCGGCAGCGAGCAGCGTGCGGGTCATCGAAGGCTCCTTTCGGTTACACGTGCGGGGCATCGGTTAGACGATGTCATTCTGAGGGTCGCCTTGGCGGCCCGAAGCATCTCGCCGTGGTCTTGCCGCCTTGCCCTTGGAGGCCGTGCGACGTCGTGCCGGGCGGAACCTCTTTATCCCCGATGAAGACGTGAAGTTCCGGCGGAAGATGCGCTCGGAACGCGCTCCCAAGGCCGAGGGCCTGCTTGGGCGTTGGTCATTGGCGGTCAATCCAGCCGGATGCCGCGGTCCTCGAGCCACTCCTTCAGGTCGCCCATCTGGGTCTCGAACATCTCGCTGTCGTACTCGGTTTCCATCTTGCGGATCATCTCGGCCAGGTCGGGCTTCTCGTTGATGGCCTCGTTGACCTTGGCCTCGAATCCGTCGCTGGTCTGGCGGAGGTCGTCGGTGTTGATCTGGATGCTGAGGATGCCGGCCAGGGTGCGGGCCACGGCCTCGACGCACCGGGGGTTCGTGCCGTGGATATAGGCGGGGATCTCGGCCACCAGGGCCGCCATCTTCAGGCCCCGGTCCGCCGCCGCACGGGTCAGGTATGTGGCGAAGTGGGCCGGCCCCTCGTAGTCGGTGAAGCGGAAGCCGTGCGGTTCCAGTTCCGCTTTCATCTCCGGGTCCGACACGGAGGCGTACAGGCGGGGGTCGCGGGTGTGCGGCACGACGCCGGCGTAGGAACCGACGAAGTAGAAGGCCCGCGTGCGGAAGGTCTCGCCCAGGCGGAACAGGCAGTCGGCGAAGTCCTCCCATGCCAGGTTCGGCTCCTTGCCGCTGAACAGGATCAGCCGGTTCGCGTCGTCGTACCGGAAGACGTTCTCCGGCGGCTCGTAGGTGTGGACGATGCCGTCGGTGATCTCGCACCGCGGCCGGAACAGGGCCGAGATCTCCATCGACCCCGGGAAATTATAGATGTAAAAACCGTGAGGCTGTACGGCGCCCAGCGTCCGGGCGCCCAGTTTCTCCGACAGGTACTTCACGCTGCCCGTCGACACGTCGCCCCCGTCCATCCAGCCGGTGAAGCCGAGCACTATCCGGGCGCCGTCGATCTCCGGGTAGGCCTTGATGTCCAGGCGATCGGTCGTCATGCTTGCATCCTTTGTTGACGGTGCGCCGACCGCGCCGCCTCGGCGCCGTCGGCGCGCCGCGTTCCCTGTGGGGGGCGCGAGAAACCGGTGCGCCCTCTTCTGGCGACTTTGTCCACTTCGCCATCATCCACAAAGGCCGTGGCGCGGTGCCCCGTCGTGGGCACCGCGCGGTGGGCAAGACGGCCCACCGCGCTAGAGTCGTTGTCGGTTGGTAAGCGTTGACAAAGTAGCCTTATTCAGGGTGCG
>CAYTJE010000177.1:0-6958 GCA_964437855.1 uncultured Anaerolineales bacterium
GCCGGCGCTTCGCAGGTACCCGCGACCTCACGGTCGCGGCTCGGGGGGCGGCTCGAAGCCGTACTCCGCCCACCGGCGGGTGACGCGGTCGGCCACCTCGGGGTCGGGCCGGATCGGTTCGGGCCACGGCCGGCCCATACGGGCCCCTTTGGGGCCGGGCGCCTCGGCGGGCCATTTGCGGGTGGCGTCGATGCCGACCTTGCCGGCCGGCCCGCCCGCCGGGGCCGCGTGGTCCAGCACGTCGGCCGGGCCGGTCGTCGCGAGGAGGTCGCGGCCCGGGTCGGCCTCGGCCCCGACGCGCCAGAACACCTCGTCGGCATCGTGCACGTTCACGCCCTCGTCCACGACCACGAGGAACTTCGTGACCGCCATCTGGCCCATCCCCCACAGGGCGTGCATGACCTTGCGGGCCTGGTGGGCGTGCGTCTTGCGGATGCTCACGAAGGCCCAGTTGTGGAACACGCCGAACATCGGCAGGTTCAGGTCCACGACCTCCGGCAGGAGGGTCCGGATGACGGGCAGAAAGAGCCGCTCCGTCGCCTTCGCCAGGTAGCAGTCCTCCTTCGGATACCGGCCGACGACCGTGGCCGGGTAGATGGCGTCGCGGCGATGGGTGACGGCCGACACCTCCATCACCGGGTACCGGTCCGCGGGCGAGTAGTAGCCGGTATGGTCGCCGAAGGGGCCCTCCAGGGCCGTCTCGCCGGGGGCCACGGTGCCCTCGATGACGATCTCCGCCCCGGCCGGCACCGCCAGCGGGACGGTCCGGCACCGGACCAGGCGGACCGGCTCGCCGCGCAGGATGCCGGCCAGCACGAGTTCGTCCATGCCGTACGGCAGGGGCGCGGTGGCGGCATAGGTCAGGACGGGGTCGCCGCCCAGGGCCACCGCCACGGGCATCGGCTCGCCCCGCTCGCACCAGGCCGCGTGGTTCCGGGCGCCGTCGTGGTCGCGGTGCCAGTGCAGACCCAGCCGGCGCGGGCCGAACACCTGGAGCCGATACATGCCCACGTTTCGATTCCGCCCGTCCGGGTCGGCGGTGACGACCTGCGGCAGGGTGATGAAGGGGCCGCCGTCGCCGGGCCAGCACGTCAGGACGGGCAGCCGGGTGAGGTCGGCCTCCTCGCCCTCATGGACAACCTCCTGGCACGGCCCGGCGCGGACGGTCCGGGGCCGGGCGCCGGCCGCCTTCAGGAGGCGGGAAGCGGCCTTGAGGGTCTCCACCAGGCCCGCCTCGGCCGCGGGCGGCCGGAACAGGCCGGCCAGGCCCTCGGCGATGCGGTCCAGGTCCTTGCCGCCCAGGGCCCACGCCATCCGCTGCATCGACGCGAAGGCGCCCACCAGGACCGGCATCGCCTGCCCCTCGACGTTCTCGAACAGGGCGGCCGGGCCGCCCGAGGCGGCCAGGCGCGAGGCGATCTCGGCCACCTCCAGACGGGCCGAGACCGGGGCCGCCACCCGCCGCAACTGGCCGGCCGATTCCAGGCGCCCGATGAATCCGCGAAGGTCCTGGGCGGACATAGCCATCCTTGCCTTATCTACTCGCCGGCGCCGCCGAGTCCCCGCGACCTCACGGTCGCGGCTCGGGGGCGCGCCGCCGCGCGCGCGCCGGGCGCCGCCGGCGCTTCGCAGGTCCCCCCAGCCTCACGGCTTCGGCGGGAGGCGATGTTCCTCCTTCGGCAGGACCAGCGGCTTCTTGATGTCGGGCTCCGGCTCGCCGAGGCTCCGAATCAGTTGCAGGAGCAGGTTCCGCCGCAGGAACACGTCGTAGGCGAACTCGTGCGGCAGGACGTAGGCGATCTCCCGCTCGGCGAACTGCGTGCCGACGATCCGACCCGTGTAATGCATGAGCGGCAACTTGCCCTGGTCCAGCCGCCGGCTGATGACCTCGGACCCCAGGCTCACCGACAGGTCCACGCCCAGGGTGTACCGCGTCCGGCCGTCGGGGTGCGTCACGCCGAAGATGAACAGGTCGTACGCCTTGCCGTCGAAGAGCATGCGATTGTCGGTGCTGCCGTCCGGCCGGTTCTCGAAGACGTTGCTCATGCGGTTGAAGTGATAACGGGTCAGTTTGAGGCCGGGCAGGAGGTTGGCCATGTAGTCCGGGGCGGCGGGGCCCTCCAGCAGGCCGTCGGTCAGGACCGTCTCGCCGCCGCCCACCGGGTGGGCCCCCTCGGCCAGCCGCTGCGTCAGGGTGGCCCGCGTGCTCAGCGTGCCGAACACCTTCATGCCGGGGAAGGTGGTGTCGATGAACGGCTCGAGGTTCTCGGCCATGGCCAGGTTGCGGGCGTCGTAGGTCACGTCCAGGAGGGGGGGCTCCTGGCGGAAATCGAGCCGCATCCGACCCGTCACCCGCCCGCCGTTCAGGCCGCAGGCGAACCGGGGCATGACGAGGCGTCCGGCGGCCAGCCGGCCCTCGGCCTCCAGGGCCTGGAGGTCGTAACGCGTCTCCCACTCCGGCACGACCAGGCTCACGCGGTCGAGGCGGACGTCGGCCGACAGGTGCGCCCGGCTGAGCAGCCGGCCGAGCCGTCGGCGAAGGGAAGGCGGACGCCCGGCGTCGTCGGCGTCGGCCGGCGTCGCCGGGCCGAGGTCCAGCGATTCGCTCGTCCGCCGGATCATCTCCTGGACCTCCGCCAGGTCCAGCGCCGCGCCCCGCACGATCAGCGCCCCGGTCGGGTCCTGGCCCGGCCGGGAGACGTAGGCCACCAGCCGCACCTGGGAGCCGCCGACGGCCAGGTCCAGCCCGTCGCTCTCGAGCCGCTCCGCATCGTAGGCGACCGGCCCGTTGAGCCGGACGCGCCGGCCGAGCCACCGGAAACGGGCGGCGTCGAACCGGAGCCGGCACGATTCCACCTCGGTGCCCTCGGCGTCGGCGGCGGCCTGCAGGGCGACCGAGACGGACCCGGTGGGTTCCAGGTCCGCCAGCCGCCACGGCAGCAGCGAGGCCAGGACGGCCGCGTCGGGCACCGTGGCCTCCAGCGACAGGGTCCAGGCGGCCGGGGCCGCCGGCACGAGCAGACGCGGGTCGTCGAACAGGAGGCGGCCCGAGACGGCCGCCTCCGCCTCCGCCAGGCGGACGCCGAGGGCCTCGACGACCATCTCGCCCGGCACCTCGCCGTAGCGGACGCCGAGCCGGGCCGACGCCGGCACGCCCGCCTCCTTGACCGTAACGGTCTCGGCCGGGGCCTCGTCCGGGGGCTCGTCCGATCCCGACGGGGTCCGAACGGACCCGCCGTCGTCGGGGCCGGCGGTGTCGGCCCCCCTGACGGCCGAGACCCGGCAGTCGGTGGCGTCGACGTCCAGGTCGATGCGGCCGCGCGTGGCCGTGCCCGAAAGGGCCAGCGACCACCGGGTGGTCCCCTCCAGTCGGCACCGGCCCCAAAGGGATCCGATCCCGAAGGAATCCGATCCGTTCGGATCCCTCTCCCAGAGGGATCCGAATGGACGGGAACGGAACGGACCGGCCAGCGGTTCCAGCCACGGCAGGGCGCGGCGCAGCGCGGGGCCGTGCCGCCAGTCGGCCTGGACCGTGAGGTCGGCCTCCTCCAGGGCGGCGGCCAGGCGGGCGTCCGATTCGACCGGTGCCGTCAGGGCGGCCCCGTCGAGGCGGACCTGGCCGGCGGCCCGGGTGACCGAGTCGCCCAGGTGGACCTCGGCGCCGCTGAGGCCCAGGGCCAGCCGGCCCCGCCGATGCAGGGTCACGTCGCCGGCCAGGCGGGCGGTCAGCGTCTGGCCCGCCGGCTTCGTGAGCAGGCGGCCCAGGCGGAGGTCCGTCCGGGTCAGGTCGAGTTCGCCGACCACCTGGACCGCCGCCCCCGGCCGCATGGACAGGACGACCCGCCCCTCGGCCCGGCCGGAGGCCGGGTAGGTCTTCAGGTGCCGCTCCAGCATCGGCGAGATGGCCGCCGCGGCCTCCACGTCCGAGACCCGGGCCTTGACCTCGACGGTGGTCGGCGAGACGAGTTCCGCGATGAGCGAGGACCGGGGGCCGGCCGGGGCGGGGGGCGGCTCGTCCGTCCGGACCCGTTCCGGGTCGGCCTCGGCCGCCGGGCCGCTTGGCTCCGGCGCGCCGGTTTCCGGCGGGGGCTCGCCCGCCGGCCGGTCCGTTCCGTTCGGAGCCTTTCGGGATCGGACCCCTTCGGGAGACGCCTCTTCCATCCGAACCAGGAGGGTGCCCTGCCCCAGGGCCGACAGGCGGACGCCCGGCAGGTCGAGGTCGGCCTCGCCTTCCACGTGGTTCCATCGGTCCGGTCCGTTCGAATCCTTTCGGGGACCCATGTGCCACAGGCTCGTCAGGGCCAGCGACGCCGACCGACCGACCGGCTTGACCAGGTACGGGCCGAGGCCCAGGCCCATCCGCTCCAGGCCGGCCTCCATGCGGGTCCGGAGTCGTCCCTCGGCCAGGTCGGCCGCCACCTTGAAGACGGCCCCGCCGGAGACGGGCGGCTTGGCGTCGAACCGGTCCGAGAGGGATCCGAACGGACCGGGCGCCAGCACCGCCCCGGCCGAGGCCAGCCGCTCCAGCGACAGGGTCCCCTCGAACCGGCCGACCGGCTGCTCGTCGGGCCGGCGGGGCCAATCGACCCGGGCCGAGCCGGCCCAGGCCAGGGTCCCCTCGCCGAGGCGGACGGTCAACCGGCGAAGGTCGGTCCGGCGCTCGGCCGGCCAGAGGACGGCGTCGGCGTCGACCGCCGCCGGGGCACCCGCCGGCTTCGTCGCGGCCCCGTCCGGCGCCCGTACGGGCAGCCCCGCCAGGGTCACCTCGGCCTCGGTCAGGTCGGCGCATGCGGCGGCCGTCCAGGCGCCGGGCCCTGAGCCTTCCGCACCCCGAGCCGCCATCGCCCGAGCCGCCATCGCCCGAGCCGCCATCGTAAGATGGCGGGTATCCCGAGGCGCCCACGAGCCCTCACGCGCCGCAGCGCCCTCACGCGCCGCAGCGCCGCCGCTCGAGGCCAGCGCCGCCGTCACCCGGCACGGCCCGCGGACCCGCACGGGCCCGAGGGCCCGGCGAAGCGCCGGCGCCAGGTCCAGCAGCGCCTCGGGCCGGCGGAGGTCGGCCGTCAGGTCGATCCGGGCCGCCTCGGCCGAGGGCTCGGAGACGGCGTCTCCCGAAGGGATCCGATCCGTTCGGCCCCCTCTCCCAGAGGGATCCGAATGGACGGGACCGGCCCGGCCCGTCCGGGTCCCCCACGCCACCGCGCGGTACAGGTCCCGCAGGGGGCCCGCGGCGTCGGCGCGAATCCGGCCCCCGTCGGTCCGGACGGCCAGATGGCCGGCCCGAAGCCGGGTCAGTCGGCCGTCCAGGTCGGCCGCCACGGTCGCCCGCAGGCCGGCGTGCTCGTCCTTGACCACCCGGCCCTCGGCCACCATGACGGTGTCGGCCAGGTCGGCCGACCCGGAGAGGCGCACCCCGTCCGGGCCGAGGGTGGCCGACAGGTCGAGCCGGGCCTTGCCGCCCAACCGGTCAAACGCCTCCAGCAGGGGGGCCAGGGGGGCGGCGTTCTGGCAGAGCGGCACCCAGGTGACCGCGGCCGTGGCGTGCAGGTCGCCGTGGGCGAGGCCCCACGGCAGCGCGGCGGTCCCGGTCGCCGGTCCGGCGTCGGGGGCGTCGGCCGGGTCGGCCCGTACGGGTCCGGGCCGCAGCGTGCCCGTCACCTTCAGGTCCAGCCCGGCCGTGGAGACCTTCAGCAGGTCCAGGACCAGCGGGGCCGCGCCGGAGACCCGGTGCAGGCGGAAGCCGAGGATGGCCTGGGGCACGTCGGGCGGGCGGTCCGCGGGGCCGGGCAGGGTCAGGCGGACGCCCTCCAGGGCGCCCTCGGCGTTCCAGGCGCCGCGTTCGAATCGTGCGGCCATCCGGCCGGAGGTGGCCTCGAGGAGCCCGGCCAGCGGCGAGTCGGGCGCCACCGCCTCCCAGAGGCGGCGCCACGGCAGGTCCGTCCACTCGGCCTTGGCGCTGCCGAGGCGTGCGCCCCCGACGCCCAGATGGTCGAGGTTGGCCGTGACCACCACGTGGCCGCAGGACGATGGCTCGCCGGGCGCGCGCCGCCGTTGTGGCGTACCCCGCTGCTCCCGCAGCGGGCTCGGCGTTTTGCGTGTTCGAGCCGCCGCCGTGAGACGGCGGGTACTGCCCGGCGCCTCCGCGCCGGCGGCCTCGCGGCACAGGTCCGCCGACAGGGTCACGTACCCGCTCTCGGTGCTGGCGAGTTCGCCGAGGCTGGCGTGGACGTTTTCGAAGTCGAGGCGCCGGCCGGTGCGGCGATTCTCGAAATGGACCCGCGCCCCGCTGACCTGGATCGTGCCGATCTCGGGCGGCTGGCCCTCGGCGAGGTCCGCCACGTTCAGCCGGCCGTCCTCGTCCAGGACGAGCCACAGTTCCAGCCCGTCGAAGCGGAGGCGGTCGATGCGGACCTCGCGGCCGGCGGCGGCGCGGGCGGCGTCCATCGGCCCGAACAGGACGGCCAGGCGATCGACCTCGGCAAGGCACCCCTCGCCGTCGCGGCGTTCGACGCGGACGCCCCGGGCCGAGAGGCCCTCGCCCCAGGTCAGGCGGGCCGACGCCACGGTGACCGGCCGGTGGAACTGCGCGGAGAGGATCTCGGCCGCCTTGCGGCGGACCGCCGACGACGGCAGGAGGTCCGGCAGAAAGACCGCCGCCACGGCCGCCGCCACCAGCGCGGCCGCCGCGAGCAGGACCAGCCACCTGAGAAGCCGGCCGCGGAATGTTCCGCTGTCGCGATGGGCCATGGGTGCACTCCGACCGACAAGGGTACCGAGTTGCGGCGGGAGAGTCCAGACGGCGCCTGCATCGATCGCACCGCATTTCGAGCCGCCATCGCCCGAGCCGCCATCGTAAGATGGCGGGTATCCCGACCCGCCGACGATCCCCGCCCGCCGCAGCGCCCCGCGCGCCGGGCGCACCGGCGCTTCGCAGGTACCCGCGACCTCCCGGTCGCGG
>CAYTJE010000178.1:0-4468 GCA_964437855.1 uncultured Anaerolineales bacterium
CGCCACGAACGCCTGGGGCGCGAGCCCCTACCCGCGACCTCACGGTCGCGGCTCGATGCGGCTTCGCCGCTTTGGCGCGGCATCAAAATCGGCCGGACCAGCACCGCCGCCGCCAGGCCCGTCGTCGCCAGGCACAGGGCCGACGGCCCGTAGGCCCCCAGGGCGTCCGCCGTCTGGATCAGCGCCAGGTTCTCGTACTGCGTGTGGCCGACGAACAGCCACGGCAGGCCCGTCAGGGCCCATCCCCGGACCCACTCCAGGGCCACCCACACCACCGGGGCGACCACGGCCAGCGGCACCCGCAGCCGACGCCCGAACCAGCGCACCAGCCCCGCCCACACCGCCCAGTACAGGCCCAGGTACGGCAACAGCGCCACGTACCCGGCCGTCGTAATCGGCTGCACCCAATACAGGTTGATGGCAAAGAAGACGGTGCCCGCCACCAGGGCGGCCCAGAAGACGTCCTTGCCGGTCCTGGCGACCGCGGCCGTCACCAGCAGCGGCGCAAGGGCCACGTACGCCAGCCAGGAGACCTCCGCCGGCGGGAACGCCAGCGTCAGCATGAGGGCCGAGACCGCCGGCGGCCCGAACAGCCACGCCAGGCCCCGCAGGATCGAGGCCCACGACCGGCGGGTCCGCGGCCGACGGCGGCCGTCCCGGCGCACGGAGACCCGGCCCCTGGCGGGGGCGCGCTGGTGTTTTCGGCGGTCGGCCATCGGCGGTTCCCGGGCGCGGACGCAAGGGCCTTATTCTCGCCCCGGCGCCCGAACGTGTCAAGCAGCGGCCCGGCGACATGACAGGCCCGAGCCGCCATCGCGCCCGAGCCGCCATCGTGAGATGGCGGGTATCTTCCCCCGGGGGCGGCGTTCCTCGCGCCACGAACGCCTGGGGCGCGAGCCCCTACCCGCGACCTCGCGGTCGCGGCTCGGAGGCGGCGCGGCGGCACCCGGTCACGGTCGCGGCTCGGAGGCGGCGCGGCGGCGCCCGGTCACGCTCGCGGCTCGTTCGCCCAAACCAACGTTCGTGAAAAGCGTTGCGAGCGCCGCCGCGAGGGGGTAGGCTCAATGGCGTCACCAAGCCCGCCGCGGCCTGCTGCCAGGGTGACGCCTGCGGCGAAGCCGCGGAAGCGGCGGGGTACGGTCGCCCCATCGAGCCATGATCCCTTTGCAAGGAGCCCGCGATGGCCAAAGCAACCAAGACCACCCTCGGCGTGCTGGTCGGCACGCGGGGGTTCTTCCCGACGCACCTCGCCCGCGAAGGCCGCAAGGCCATCCTCGACATCCTGAAGCAGGAGGGCTTTGCCACCGTCTGCCTGCCGGCCAAGGCCGCCACCGGCGGCGCCGTCGAGTCCCTCGCCGACGCCCACGCCTGCGCCGACCTCTTCAAGGAACATCGCGACGAGATTGACGGCATCGTGGTCACCCTGCCGAACTTCGGCGACGAGAAGGCCGTCGCGAACACCCTGCGGATGGCCGGCCTCGACGTGCCCGTCCTCGTCCACGCCTGGCCCGACGACCTCCAGGACATGACCCTGGCCAACCGCCGCGACGCCTTCTGCGGCAAGATGAGCGTCTGCTGCAACCTGGACCAGTACGGCATCGGGTACAGTCTGACGGACCTGCACACGGTGGACCCGGCGAGCGAGGCGTTCCGGACGGACCTGGCGCGCTTCGGCGCCGTCTGCCGGGTGGTGCGCGGCCTCGCCGGCGCCCGCGTCGGGGCCGTGGGCGCCCGGACCGCGCCGTTCAACACGGTCCGCTACTCCGAGAAGATCCTGGAGGCGGCGGGTATCTCGGTGGAGACGGTGGACCTGTCGGAGATCCTCGGCCGCGCTGCCGCCATCGCCCCGGACGAGGCGGACCTCAAGAAGAAACGGAAGGCCGTCCGCGGCTACACGGACTGCTCGGCCATCCCGGACGAGGCGCTCGACCGCATGGCCCGCTTCGGCCTGGTCCTGGACCGCTGGATGGCCGAGACCGAGGTCGTCGGCACCGCCATCCAGTGCTGGACCGCCCTGGAGGAGTACTACGGCATCGTCCCGTGCGCGGTGATGAGCATGATGAGCGAGGCCCTCCTGCCCAGCGCGTGCGAGGTGGACGTGACGGGCCTGGTGGGCATGCTGGCGCTGCGCTACGCCACCGGCTCGCCCGCCGCCATCGTCGACTGGAACAACAACTACGGCGAGGACCCGGACAAGTGCGTCCTCTTTCACTGCTCGAACCTGCCGAAGAGCCTGTTCGCCGAGCCGCGGATGGCGGTCCAGGACATCATCGCCCAGACCGTGGGCGACGAGAACGCCGCCGGCACCATCGTCGGCCGACTGGCCGCCGGCCCCTTCACCTTCTGCCGCGTCGATACCGACGACGCCGACGGCGAGATCCGCGCCTACGTCGGCGAGGGCGACCTGACCGACGACCCCCTCGAGACGTTCGGCGGCCGGGGCGTGGCCTACATCCCGGACCTCCAACTGCTGCTCCAGGTCATCTGCCGCCTCGGCTTCGAGCACCACGTGGCCATCGCCCGCGGCCAGGTAGCCGACGCCATCGACGACGCCTTCGAGACCTACCTGGGCTGGGAGACGTACCTGCACGCCGGGTGAGGACCGGCACGCGCGTGGCCCGGCCGGGAATCGGCCCGGCAATTCAACCCGAGCCGCCATCGCGCCGAGCCGCCATCGTAAGATGGCGGGTATCTAACCCCGGGGCAGCGCTTCCCCCCGGGGCAGCGCTTCCCCCGGTGTGCCCGGAAGCGCCCGGGGCCGGCACGACCGCCGCACTTTCCTGGAACCCCCGGCCGGCCCGCGCGTCCAAACCGTATGATGATCGAGAGGTTGCCCTGCGCGCCGGCCACGACGCCGGCGCCGAAACGAAAGGAGACGGACATGCGAACCCTGTGCACACTCGTGGCCGTTGGACTGGCGTGTAGCCTGGCGGCGGCGCCCCCGACGGCCCTGGCCGCGCCGAAGCCCAAGGAGGGCGTCTCGCTGACGGTCTACAACCAGAACTTCGCCGTCGTCAAGGACGTGCGGACCCTGAAGGTGCCCGAAAAGGTCTCGGAAATCCGGTTCCGCGACGTCGCCAAGACAATCGACCCCACCAGCGTCCACTTCAAGAGCCTGACGGACCCCGACGGCACCGCCGTCCTGGAACAGAATTACGAGTTCGACCTCGTCGGCGCCGACAAACTGCTCGACAAATACATCGACAAGCCGCTCGCGGTCACGACCCAGGAGGGCAAGCGGTACGAGGGCACCCTCCTCTCGTTCGACGCGAAGCAACTCATCCTCCAGGGCACCGAGACCCTGTACATGGTCCAGCGGCCGGACAACGTCCAGAACATCGAGTTCGGCGCACTGCCGGAGGGGCTGCTGACCCGGCCCACGCTCGTCTGGCAGGTCGCCACCGGCAGGCCGGGGCCCCACCTGGCCCAGGTCACCTACCAGACGACCGACATCACGTGGCGGGCGGACTACTCCGCCATCGTGGGCGCCGACGACGCCCGCATGGACCTGGCCGGCTGGGTCACCGTCACGAACCAGTGCGGGGCCACCTTCCGCGACGCCCGGCTGAAACTGATGGCCGGCGACGTCCGCCGCATCCAGCCGCCGCGGCCGCAGCAGCTCCGGATGGACCGCGCCGCCGCGGCCCGCGCCAAGGGCGGCGGCGCCGGCTTCGAGGAGAAGGCCTTCTTCGAGTACCACCTCTACACCCTCGACCGACCCACCACCATCAACGAGAACCAGGTCAAACAGGTCGAACTCCTGACCGCCGGCGACGTCCCCGTCACCAAGCGGTACGTCTTCGAGCCCCAGGGCCGCTACGCCCACCGCCGCTACGGCCAGCCGAACGTCTACAAGGTCAACGTCTTCATCGAGTTCACCAACGACAAGGCCTCGAAACTCGGCATGCCCCTGCCCAAGGGCAAGGTCCGGACCTACAAACGCGACGCCGACACCGGCGACGTCGAGTTCATCGGCGAGGACCAGATCGACCACACCCCCAAGGACGAGGAAATCAAACTCTACGTCGGCGACGCCTTCGACCTCGTCGGCGAACGCACCCTGACCGACCAGAAACAGGGCAAACGCTGGCGCCAGCAGTCCTACGAAATCGAACTCCGCAATCATAAAGATGAAGATGCCCTCATCCTTTGCCGCGAACACCTGACCCGTCACGGCACGTGGGAGATCAAGGCCAAGAGCCACGACTTCAAAAAGGTCGACGCCTACACCATCGAGTTCGAGGTGCCCGTCAAGGCCGACGGCAAGGCCGGCCTGACCTACACGGTTTATTACACGTGGTGACCGGCGGCGTGGCCGGGAGGCGTACGTGCTGCGCGGCGGCCTTCCCAGGCCGCCGCGCCGTCACCGCGCCCGAGCCGCCACCGCGCCCGAGCCGCCACCGCGCCCGAGCCGCCACCGCGCCCGAGCCGCCATCGGAAGATGGCGGGTATCCCAATCTGCCGACGA
>CAYTJE010000178.1:4568-6951 GCA_964437855.1 uncultured Anaerolineales bacterium
CGCCCCAAAGCGCCCGGCGCCGTGGCGTACCCGCGACCTCACGGTCGCGGCTCGGAGCCACCGCGCCCGAGCCGCCATCGGAAGATGGCGGGTATCCCAATCTGCCGACGATCCTCCGCGCGCCCCAAAGCGCCCGGCGCCGTGGCGTACCCGCGACCTCACGGTCGCGGCTCGGCCCACCGCGCGGAACCCCCTGTTGTCCTACTCGCGCGCAGGCAGGTCGTCCGACGCCAGGATCTCCGCCACCAGCGCCGCCACCGCCTTCGCCTGGTCCGCCAGGGCGCCGAAATCCATCCGCTCGGCCGTGTCCTCGGCGGTGAACCAGCGTCGGCGCGGGGCGTCCGCGGTCCGCAGCAGGCCGGCCGGCCGGCCGCGCGCCGCCAGCGCCGACACCGCCCGGCCCGAGACGGTGTCCGGGGCCGGTTTCACGCCGTCCGAAAAAGCCAGATCCGCCTCCCTCGCCCGCTTGACGACCGTCGCCAGCCACCGCCGCAGGCCCGCTCCCGCCCCGCCCTCGGCATCGGCGACGTGCGCCGCCACGCGCCGCCCGCCGCTCGACAGGTCCAGCCACACGACCAGGCGAACCCGGTACGGCTCCAGCCGCAGCAGGCGGACGAGCACCTCCTCGGCCTCCCGCACCGTGTCCGGGTCGTCGGGACGGGCCAGGATCGCCTCGGCCAGGGCGGGCGCGCGGGCCGCCGCCTCCGACGGCCCGAGCAGGGCGGCCAGTCGGGCGTCCTCGGCCGTCTCGGGACCGGCTTCGTCTGATGCGCGGCGGGCCTGACCCGCATTTCCCGCGCGGCGGGTCTGACCTTCATTTCCCGCGCGGCGGCCTTCCCAGGCCGCCGCGCCGTCGCCCGCGCGCGGTGGCCCAGGAGGGCCACCGCGCGGGACTTCGACCTCGCGCTTGCGGCTCGGAGGTGAACGTTCCGCAGATTGTGTGGAAGGACCGCCCAGCATCCCGGCCAGGCTGTGCGCCCCCGCCGCCCCGTGCCAGTGCGCGTCGAGGGCCGCAAACACGAGGGTCCGCTTCCGCGGCCGGGGGGATTCGCAGACCAGGGACTCGGCCAGGCAGGTGAGCACCACGAGCGAGGCCGACTCGTCGGCCCCCCGCGGACCGGGGGCCTCCGCCGGCCGCATGTCAAGCGGGGCCGCCACCAGCACCGCCTCGTGGGCGCGGGCAAGCCGGCGGAGCATCCCCGCCATCACGGCGGCCCGGCGGCGCGAGTCGTCGGCCCCGGCCCCGGCCTCGCGGCGGACCAGCCGGCGAAGCAGGCACCGCACCACCGCCCGCGGGAACAGGGCCGACGGCCGCTTGAAGACGTCGAACGGCGTCATCCGGGTCACGCCCTCGTCGCGGGCGGCCTGGCGGAGGGCCGACCGCAGGTCGGCCCGCGGCGGGTGGTCGAACGTGAACGCCTCGGCCTGGCCCTTCATCAGCGACCATGCATCGGCCAGCGGCAGGGCGTGCCCGAAGGCCACCACGCTGCCGCAGCCGGCCCGGAACGGGTCCGGACGGCGGACGGGCCGGTCGGCGTCCCCGTCCGCGGCACCGTCCCCCACGGGGGGGCAGGGGAACGTGTCCGTCAGGATGGGCCTGGCGCCGGCCAGCAGGAACCGGCCGCCCACGTACGACCGGGCGGCCGCGTGGTCCGCCTCGCCCACGCCGCGCGGACCGAACTCCAGGAGCCGGCCGGTGACGGCGGCCAGGGTCTCGGCCGAGAGGGCCCGGCCTCGGCCGGCCGGTCTCAAAGGGATCCGAACGGAGGCGCGAGCGGTGTCGGCCTCGGCCGCCGGGACGCCCGCCGTCGCCATCTGGAGAGCGGCCGTCAGCACCGCCGTCCACGCCAGGAGGGCGGCCAGGGCGGCGCCGCGCCCCGCCCGGCGCCCCGCCCGGCGCCCCGCCCGGCGCCCCGCCCGGCGCCCCGCCCGGTGCGGCGGGCGCCCGGCGCCCACGGACGGGCTGCGCCTCCGGGGGCAGGCCATAGGCGGTTCCTCGTCGCGAGCCGGGCCGGAGCCCCCGGCAGGGCGGCTCCGACCGGCGGTCCGGCCGGACCGTATCCCCCCGCGGGGTGGGCTGTCAAGAGGGTGGGGCCGCAGAGGTAAGAACAGCGTTTGCGGCGAGGTCCGTACGGACCGCGCAGACGGCCTCGTCGCGTTAGGATGGCCGCGCGCCGGCGCCGGACCGGTGCCGCTCGCCGCCGCGACGCCTCCGCCAGAGCCCCAGGGCCCCGAGCGCCGCCAGGACGAACGAACCGGGTTCGGGCGCCACGTGCACCGCGGGCGGGGCAGACGCCTCGGCGGCCGAGGCGGCGACGACGCCCTCGGCGAGCCCGGCGTCCGGCTCCACCGCCGCGCCGACGCCGGCCGTCTCGCCGGAGTG
>CAYTJE010000179.1:0-6919 GCA_964437855.1 uncultured Anaerolineales bacterium
TAGAGTCGTTGTCGGTTGGTAAGCGTTGACAAAGTAGCCCTAAAGAGTCAAGGTCCCACCGAAACGCATGGCCGGCTCGCGTGCCTCTGCCCGACAAGACGGGTCGGCCCGACCGAAAGGGGGCCCGAGGATGGGGAGCCCGATACGTGTGGCCGTGGCCGGCGTCGGCAACTGCGCCGCCAGCCTGATCCAGGGGGCGGCGTACTACCGGCAGCGGCTCCAGGACGGGACCGCCGGCGACGCCGTCGGCCTGATGCACGAGACGATCGCCGGCTACCGGCCGGGCGACCTGGAGTTCGTGGCCGCCTTCGACATCGACCGCCGGAAGGTCGGCCGGCCCCTGGAGGAAGCCGTCTTCGCCCCGCCCAACTGCACCCAGACCATCCTGGCGGACCTGCCCGCCACCGGCGTGACCGTCCGCATGGGACCGGTGCTCGACGGCTGCTCGGACCACATGGCGGAATTCCCCGAGGACCAGCGGTTCATCCCGGCCGACGAGGCGCCCGCCGACGTGGCCGAAACGCTCCGCAACGCCGGCGCCGAAATCCTCCTGAACTACCTGCCCGTCGGCTCGCAGCAGGCGACCGAACACTACGCCGAGGCGTGCCTCTCGGCCGGCGTCAGCCTCGTCAACTGCATCCCGGTTTTCATCGTCAGCGACCCTGCCTGGGCCCGCCGCTTCGCCGACGCCGGCATCCCGTGCGTGGGCGACGACATCAAGGCCCAGGTCGGCGCGACGATCGTCCACCGCACGCTGACCCGCCTGTTCCGCGACCGCGGCGCCGCCCTGGACGCCACCTACCAATTGAACACGGGTGGCAACACGGATTTCCTGAACATGTTGAAGCGCGAACGGCTCTCCTCGAAGAAGGTCTCGAAGACCGAGGCGGTCCAGTCGCAACTCGCGGCGCCCCTGCCGGCGGACCAGGTCCACATCGGGCCGGCCGATTACGTGCCGTGGCAGAAGGACAACAAGGTGTGCTTCCTGCGGATGGAGGGCCGGGGCTTTGCCGGCGTGCCGCTGAACCTGGAACTCCGGCTCAGCGTGGAGGACTCGCCGAACAGCGCGGGCTGCGCCATCGACGCCGTCCGCCTGTGCCGGCTGGCCCGCGACCGCGGCCAGGCCGGGCCGCTCGGGGCCCCGTCGGCGTATCTGATGAAGCATCCGCCCGTCCAGATGGACGACGTGGCGGCCCGGACGGCCATCGACGGCTTCATCGGTCAGGCCCCCGCGCCCCAGGCCGCCCGCGAGACCCAGCCGGCGGCGAAGTGAGGCGGCGCCGGGTGCGAACTCGCCGTCTTTCGAGCCCGCCGCGGAAGCGGCGGGTTATCTTCATCCGGCATGGCACACGCCATCGCCGATGAGGATATCCGGCTGCTTCCGCAGCCGGCTCGAAAGGCAGATGGTCGAATGCTGCCGGCTCAAGCGGCACATCGTTCATGCTCCCATCGGAACTCATCAATCGAGTTATCGCCCCCTGCCGCGATCGTCTCGCGCGCGGACTGGTGCGCGTGGGCCTGCGGCCGAACCACGTGACGGCCATCGGGATGCTGCTGACGGTGGCGGCGGGGGTGGCGATCGCCTGCGGCCGGCCGTACTGGCGGGCAGGGGCCGGGGGCCTCATCGCCTGCGCCGGCGCCTGCGACATCCTCGACGGGGCGATGGCCAAGGTCGGACGCCGCGCGACCCGCTTCGGCGCCATCTTCGATTCCACCTGCGACCGCGCCTCCGACGCCGCGCTCTACCTCGGCCCCGTGTTCTATTACCTGCTCCGGCCTGATGCGGAGTCGGCGGAGGCGGCCGCGCCGAACCTGGGGATGGCGGCCCTGGCGGCCGTGGGGCTCGTGTGGGCGCAGGCCGTCTCCTACCTCCGCGCCCGCGCCGCCGCCGAGGGGGCCGACGCCCACGGCGGGTTCTGGCAGAGGGGCGAGCGGGTCGTCACGCTGCTCCTGGGCCTCGGGTTCCACCATCTCTCGACGGCCGTCTGGATCCTCGGCATCGCGCCGCTGGCGACGGTGGCGCACCGCCTGTGGCGCGTGGCCCGGACCACGCCGGGGCCGGACGGCCGTCCGCCGAATCCGCCGGCCGAGGACGAGCCGCGAGGCCTTCTCGGCATCCTCCTGTTCCGCTGGCGGCGCCTGACCGTGCCGTTCGACATCCAGGCCGGCGCGACGATCGCCCTGCTGGTTCTGGTACGGTTTCCGGAGCCGGACTGGGTGCGCGGCCTCGTCGCGTGGCTGGCGGGGTAGAGGCGCCGCCGTCCGAGCCGGGACCGGAAGGTCCCGGTCATCCCGATCCGCCGTGGCACGTGCCATGCCGGAGGGAGATAACCCGCCGCTTCCGCGGCGGGCTCGAACGGTGGCGGGCTCGAACGGCGGCGTGGCGGGTTGGCCCTTGACTTGCGGCCGGCAGAGGATAGACTCGCCGGTGAAGCAGGACGTTGGCCGGTTGCGGCAGGCCCGGCGCGTCAACGAATCGTGGGTTCAGTCAGGCGAGAGGGCGAATTATGCGAGCGCTAACGTGCATCCTGGTGGTCGGGCTGGCCATCGGCGTCATGGGCTGTGAACAGAAACGCAAGGAAGACGAACTGCCGCAGATTGACCCGGCGGAACTCGAGGCCACGGCGCCGCCGGACCCGGCGCCGGCCGCCACCGGCGGGCCGGCGGTCACGGCCACGCCCGCCGCCGAGGTCGAGACGCCCACCGAACCGCCGCCGGCCACCACCGCCAAGCCCACCGGCGGCACGCCGGGCACCTACATGGTGAAGCGCGGCGACACGCTTTACAGCCTCGCCAAACGCTTTTACGGCGACGGGAAACTCTGGACCCGCATCGCCGACGCCAACCCGGACAAGGTCCGCGACGTCACCGCCATTCCGGTCGGCGCGGTTCTGACGATCCCGCCGAAGTAACGGCCTCCGGACCGGTGGGGCGGTCGGCGGGCACGGACCGTTCTCGGCGGAGCGAACGCGAGCAGGCTATGGCGCATCGTGAGGATCCTCCGGCCGGGCCGACGGGCCGCTCCCGCGCGGGTGGGCACTTGACGGTTCGGCAGATGTGCGCCGATTTCGCCCGGCGCGAGGCGGCCCTCCGTCGCCGGGCGGCGGCCGAGGGCCTCTCCCGCCGCGAGTTTCTGGCCTCGCTGGCCGCGGCTGCCGCGGCCACGGGCGCCGTCGAGGCCGGTCGCGCCGTCGCCGCCCCTGACGCCGCCGGTTCCGACACCGCCGCGCCCCGCAAGAGCCGCGTCGTCGTCGTCACCCATCCGGAAGTCATCATCAAGGATTACCGCGTTAACCTGCCGATCGTCCGGGCGATGCTCGACCGGGCGGTGCTGGAACTCACCGGCCGCCGCACCGAGCCGGAGGCCTGGGCCGAGGTGGCCCGCGAGGGCGACTTCGTCGCCGTCAAGCACAACCAGATGCACGCCCCCACGCTCCACACCCACACCGAGATCGACAGCGTGCTGATGGAGCGGCTGACGACGACGGCCGGCGTGGCCCCCGACCGCCTCCTGGTCGTCGACCGCCGGCTGCCCGAACCGTACGACGCCCTCTCCGAGCCGTTCACCCTGCCGTCGCGGAACCTGACGACCCGGCTCCGGCGGCTGTACACCGAGGCGGCCACGGCCGTCGTCAACGTCTCGGTCCTGAAGACGCACTACGGCGAGGGGCTCTCGGCCGCCCTGAAGAACCACCTGGGAAGCGTCAACAACCCGTCGGCGTACCACGGCTGGGAGCCCGACCGCATGCCGCGCTCCCTGCCCGAACTGAGCGCCCTGCCGCCCCTGCGGACGAAGACGCGGCTGGTCGTCGTCGATGCCGTCCGGCCGCTCTGCGCCGGCGGCCCCGTCGACGACCCGGCCTACCGCTGGGACTACCGGGGCCTGATCGTCTCGCGCGACCCGGTGGCGGCCGACGCCGTCGGCATGCGGATCCTGGAGGCCCGCCGGGCCGAGGTCCGCGGCAAGGCGTGGCCGATGACCGCCGCCCGGGCGATGGTTGCCTGGGGCCAGGTCATCGGGCTCGGCCACGCCGATCCGGACCGCATCGACCGCGTCGACATCGACATGGGATGACGCAGGCGTGCTCCGGGCCGCGACCTTACGATCGCGGCGCGAAACGCGTGGGCGCTGGTGGGAGATAACCGTGCGAATCACCTTTCTCGTGCCCGGCCGGGGGGTGGTCGGCCGCATCAAGGTGATGGGTGAGTACGCGGGACGTCTCCGCGCCCGCGGACACGAGGTCCGTGTGCTCTATCGCCGCCCCGCGCGGACGCTGACGGCCTTGGTCCGGCGGTGGTTGAGCCGGCGGCCCTCCGACGCCCTGGACGACTCCGGCTGCCCCCTGACGCCCGTCCGCGCCTTTGAGCCGGCGGTCGTCCCGGACGGCGAGGTGCTGGTGGCCACGGGTCTGTCGACGGTGCGTGCCGCCGCCGCCCTGCCGGCCGGGAAGGGCCGGCTCGTCCACCTCGTCCAGGGGACGGCGTGCCTGGAGTCGGCGCCGGACGAGGCCCGGGCGGTCCTGGCCCTGCCCGCCCACCGCGTGGCCGTCTCCGACTACGTGGCCGCCCGCCTCCGCGACCGGTTCGGGGTGGAGGCGGCCGTCGTCCCGAACGGCGTGGACCACTCGCAGTTGTACCCGGACGCGCGTCGGCCGGGGCAGCGGCGGACCGTGGGCATGCACTACGCCCCCGGGCCGGAGAAGGGCACCGACGACGGGTTCGAGGCGATCCGCCGCGTCCGCGACCAGTGGCCGGACGTCCGCCTGGTCCTGTTCGGCGCGGAAAAGCCCCGCCGGCCGCCGCCGCGGACCGAGGTCTTCGTGCGCCCCAAGACGAGCCGGCTCCGAAGCATCTACGCGGGGTGCGACGTCTGGCTCGCCCCCAGCCACGCCGAGGGGTTCGGCCTGCCGGTGCTCGAGGCCATGGCCTGTCAGGCCGTCCCGGTGGCCACGCGTGCCGGCGGCCACGAGACGATTCTCGAAGACGAGGTCAGCGGGTTTCTCGTGCCGGTCGGCGACGTGGAGACGATGGCCAAACGCATCGGTCTGCTCGTCGACGACGAGTCGGTCCTCCGCACAATGGCCCAGGCGGCGCACCAGCGAAGCCGCCTGTTCGACTGGGACACCTCCGCCGAACGGCTCGACGCGCTGCTGGCCCAGTGGGTCGACGAGGACGCGTAAGGGGTTTTTGCCGCCCGCCGCGCTACCACGGAATGCCGCGCTACCACGGAATGCCGCGCGGCGGCCCTCCTGGGCCGCCGCGCCTGACGGGTCCGGGCGATGCGCGCGGCGGGTGCGGAGACCCGCCGCGCTACCATGGAATGCCGCGCTACCCTGCGGACTTAGACCGCTCTAATCTGCTCAGGGCGTTGTGGGAAACGGCGGATGGGTTCCGACGCGGCGCCGGCGGGCTGGCTGATGAGAAAGACGGGCACGGCCGCCGAGACGATGTCCGGGTCGAAAAGGCCCCCGCTGCCGCGTATCAGGATGTCGATCGCCAGGCTGGTGTCGCGCGCGTCGCGGTACGGCCGGTGGCTTGTCAGGGCGTCGAACGTCTCGCAGACGGCAATGAGACGGGCCGCCAGCGGAATCGCGTAGCCCGACAGGCCCTCCGGGCACCCCGACCCGTCGAAGGCCTCGCTGTGGCAGGCGGCGGCGCGGGCGACGCCCTCCAGGCCGTCTATGCGGGCGAGGGTCTCGGCCGCCCGGGCCGTCTGGCTCCGCATCTGGACCAGTTCCTGCTCCGAGAGGAGCCGGGGCTCGTCCAGCAGGGCCTTCGGCACGGTAATCATGCCGAGGTCGTGCACGAGGGCGGCCCACTGGGCCTCGGCCGTCTCCTCCGACGACAGGTCCATCGCCATCGCCACCAGGACGGCCAGGTTGGCCACACGGCGGCTGTGGCCGATGCGGTCGCAGGCGTGGGCGTCGGCCAGGGTGGCCAGCAGGCCCAGCAGGCCGGTCATCTCGGTGGCGGTGGCTACGAGATCGTCGCCGGCCAGGTGTTGGACGGTGCCCTGGACGAGCAAATCCAGGTCGTCGCCGTCGAGCAGTTGGGTGTAGAAGCCGGGCTGGCTGAGGGCGTCGGTCACGGCGTCGCGAACCGCGGGGGATACCTGGTGGTCGGCCCGGCTGCGGACGGCGTCGAGCAGGGCCACCAGTTCCGGCGCCCCCTGCTCGCGGAGGACGAAGTCGCACGTGTCCGCGAAGCGGAGGACCTGGGCGGCCGGCTGGATCGCCTCGCCGGCCTTCCCGCGCGGATACCCGTGCCCGTTCACCCACTCGTGATGGTTGAGGACGAGTTCGGCCACGGGGACCATCCGGGGGACCTCGGCCAGCACCTGGGCCCCCGTCAGCGGGTGGGACCGGGCCAGCGGACGGTTGGCCTGTTCGGTCAGGTTCGGCGGGTGGGCCAGGTCCCACTGGTGTTCCAGGAGCCCGATGTCGTGGACGAGGCCGGCGTAGAAGACCTCGCGGGGGTCCGGGCCGGCCAGCAGCGAGGCCCCCCGGGCCGCCAGGGCCGCCACCCGGGCGTGGTGCGGCACCTCGGGGCCCGGATGGTAGTCCAGCACGCGGGCCACCGCCGCCAGCACGTCGGCCCGGCGAACCTCCGGGCACCCCGCCGAAGCGCCGGGCCAGGTCGTCGAATCGGTTGGTATCATGGGTCTCATCCCAACTCGTCGGACGCCCGGGAGGGGGCGCCTATTCACGGTCCGCCCGCGCGTTGCCCATGGCCTGTATCGGCCGCCGACGGCCGAAAGATAAGCCATTCCCGCCCGCCCCGGGTGTGCCAGCATGCTTGTAGCGCCGGGGTTGCTCCCCGGCGGGCGTTATCCGCGCCCTGGCGCTCGCGGCACGGATGCCGTGGCTAGGGCTACTTTGTCAACGCTTACCAACCGACAACGACTCTAGCGCGGTGGGCC
>CAYTJE010000180.1:0-6914 GCA_964437855.1 uncultured Anaerolineales bacterium
TTCTGCAAAAGCCTGTCCTCGCTTGAGTTCCGCGCCGGTGAGTTTGTGCGCGGCGGGTCTCCGTACCCGCCGCGCGGGGCTGGCGTGCGCGGCTGCCTTCCCGGGCCGAGCCGCGACGCGCCCGTGGCATCCGAGCCGCGACCGTCGAGGAGCGGCTAGACTCCGGTCAAGCGTCGCGGCCCCCGGCGCGGTCCGAGGCGCGACCGCAGCCGGGCCGCCCGCGGAAATCGGCGAAACCCGGGCCCTCCCGCGGGTTGAAACGGCCGCGGACCCCACGAACCGATGCCCCTGGAGGACCGATGCCCCGGCTCACGCCCATCGTGCTGACGCTTGCGCTGCTGGCCGCCGCCGGGCCGTGCCCGGCCGGCGAGGCCACCGGCCGTCTCGACCGCCTCCAGGTTCTCGGCGAGGACTACCCGCAGGCCTTCTTCTTCCGCGCCGCCGAGGGCCGGGCCGCCAACCCCCGCGTCTCGTTCGAGCAGTGGGAGGCCACCTTCTCCCGCCTCATGGGCCTCCAGGGCAAGGCTCTGGACGAGGAGGTGCCCGGCCGCGGCCGGCGCAACGCCGAGTTCTTCACGCGGTTCAAGAAGGCGCACCCGCGCGGGCTCGTCCTCCTGCACTACAACGGCAACGCCCGGGACCCCCGGTTCGAGCGGGAGCCGTTCTTCGCCGGCCACTGGCTGTATTACGAGGGCGCCCGCGTCCTCTCGGACGTCCCCGCCGAGGCCGGCGAGACGACCCTCCGCGTCGACCATCCCGAACGCTTTGCTATGAACATGGGTCGCTACCGCGACAGGAACGACGACGTCGGCCTCTGCGCCCTCGGCGCCGACGGCCGGCCCGACTGGCACCGCAGCGAGCAGGTGCGGCTCGTCGCGGTGGACCGCAAGGCCGGCACCATCCGCGTAGAGCGGGGCGCCTACGGCACGGAGCCGCGGGCGTTCGCGGCCGGCCAGGCCTGGGCCGCCGCCCACGCCACGGAGGGCCCCTGGCCGCGGCGCGGTCACCTCATGTGGTTCTACAACTACTCCACGCATTGCCCGAAGGACGCCGACGGCCGGCCGTGCTGGCAGGTCCACGCCGACGACCTCGCCCGCCGCTTCGCCCCCGGCGGGGCGCTGGCGGCCTTCGACGGCGTCGAGTTCGACGTCCTCTTTCACACCCGCGGCGGCCCGCGCGCCGACGCCGACGCCGACGGCCGCGCGGACGGCGGCCGGATCGACGGGGTCAGTACCTACGGCCTGGGCGTCATCCGGTTTCTCGAGCGGCTGCGCGAGCGGCTGGGCCCGGACCGCCTCATCACGGCCGACGGCCATCACGCCAATCACCAGCGCGGGTTCGGTATCGTGAACGGCATCGAGAGCGAGGGCTGGCCCGACCTCCGCGACCGCAAGATCACCGACTGGTCGGGCGGCCTGAACCGCCACCGCTTCTGGGCCGACCGGGGCGCCCCGCCCGTCTTCAACTATGTCAATCACAAGTTCGTTGAGCCGACGGGCGACCCCGGCCGGCCCGACCGCCGGCCCGAGGTCCCGTGGTCCACCCACCGCCTCGTCTTCGCCGCCGCCGTCATGACCGACTCGGCGATCTGCTACAGTTATGCCCCGCCGAAGGAGAAGGGCGAGTCGTTCGGCATCTGGGACGAACTCGTCCAGGGCCGGGACCGGCGGGTCGGCTGGCTCGGCCGGCCGAAAGGACCCGGGCGGCGGCTCGCGCTCAAGCCCCCCGACCGGCTGAAGGGGTGCGGCAGCCCGCCGGGCCAGGCGCTCCTTAAACGCCTGCACGGCAAGGAGTTACAATTCGCGCTCGTCGACGGCGCCGTCAAGGTCGCCGCCAAGGACCCCGATGCCGATGCGGTCCGGATCGTCCTCGCGGACGTGCCGTGCGACGGGCCGGACCTGGTGGTCGGCGTCACGATGCGTGCCGCCCCCTTACCCGGCTATCCGGAGACGATGGCGCGGCTTGCCCGCGTCGGCATCGCCCCGCCCGCCGGCCAACTCATCCGCCCCAAGGAGCCCGAGACGGGGATGGTCGTGCGCGGCAAGCCGCCCGCCGCCATCGACCCGGAGACCGGCGCCCGGTTCGACCACCGCCGCCGCGCCCGCATCGGCGACGCCGAGGCCCGGCCGGCGTACTTCGTCCATCCGCCGTTCCGCGGCTGCGCCGGGGCCGTCACCTGGCAGCGCGACGTGACCGTTCCCGAGGGCGGACGCCTCACCTTCGCCACCGCCATGGGACCCAAGAGCCCCGCCAAGAGCGACGGCGTGTGGTTCCGCGTCCAGGTGGCCGCGCTCGACGAGAAGGGCGAGGCCGGACCGTTCGCCCAGGTCTTCGAACACTCGCAGAAGGCGCACGAGTGGGTCCGCCACACGGTTTCGCTCGAAGAGTGGGCCGGCCGGCGCGTCCGCCTGCGGTTCGTCGCCGACTGCGGGCCGAACGACCACTGCACCACCGACCACGCCTACTGGGCCGACGCCTGGCTGACCGGCCCCGGCGGCCGCGAGGCCGTCACCCGCCCCGTCCGGTACATGACGTGGGCCGACCGCGCGGCGTTCACATCATATGCCTACTTTTCGGAGGTTCGTTCCGAAACGGTCGACCTGGCGCTGGAGGTCGAGGGCGGCGCGCCGGTGTGGCTCGCGCAGATCACGGCCCACGCGGCACCCGACGCGAAGGTCCGCGTGTTCGAGAAGGGAATCGTGCTCGCCAACCCGGCCCCGCATCCCTATACGTTCGACCTGACGCATCTGGCGCCCGGCCGGCGCTTCCGCCGCCTCCGCGGGTCGCCGCGGCAGGACCCGAAGACGAACAACGGCAAGCCCGTCGGCGACACCGTGACCCTCGGGCCGAAGGACGCCCTCTTCCTCCTGGACGCCGACGCGGCGGGGCCGTAAGGCCGCGGCGACCGGCCTCACGCCCGCCAGGCCAGGCGCTTGCTTTTGCCGTCGCGCGGGTCGGAGGCGTCCACGGTCCGCAGGGCGAGGCGGACGCCGCCGGCGTCCAGCCGGGCGTCCAGCCAGCCGCGAGGCTGCTTCTTGCTGAAGAGGTGGGCCGTGGCCGGCACGTTCGCCAGGTGCACGTCGTCCTCTTTCCGGTACGACCAGGCGTGCGAGTGGCCGAAGATGTACGCCTTCGCCCGCCGCCGCGGGGCCAGCACCTTGAACAGCGCGGGCGTGTCGGCCAGCAGGGCCACGCGGTTCGGGTCGACGGCCGGGTCGGCGGCGCCGGTGCGGCCGGGCAGGACGGCGGCCGCACCCGCCGCGAGCGTGGCCTTCAGGAACCCGCGGCGCGACAGCGGCGGCAGATGGATGGGCATGGTCGGTCTCCGGTCGGGTCCACCGGATTATCGTCCGCGCGGCGCTCGCGGTCAAGGTCGCGGGGCCGGCTCCGCGCCGCCGCGCGGCGGGGTGGCATGGCCACGCTTGAGTCCCGCGCGGTGGGTCTCCGTGCCCACCGCGCGCTAACGTGGTCCGGCGTGCGCGGCGGGTGCGGAGATTGACCCGCCGGAGGCGGGCCCGCCGCGCTCCATGCGCCGCCGCGCACCATGCGCAACACCCGCCGCGCGGAAAGAAGACCGCCCTCGCGCGGAAATCCGGCAGTCCCGCCGTGACACGCCCGACCGTTTCCACTATACTCTTGGCTTCCGCCGACGGCGCCGGACGAGGCGCGTCCCCTTCGCGCGGCCGCGCTCCCCCTCGGGGCCGGCCGCCCGGACGCAGGAGAGGGTCCGTGAACGATGCCCCCGCGAACTCGCTGGCCGACCGCCTCGGTTCCCTGGCCGAGGCCGGCCAGTTCGACGCCCTGGAGACCGCCTGGATGGAGGCCCTGGAGGCGGGGTCCCTGGCCGACGCCGCCCCGGCCGTCCTGGCCCGGCTCCTGGAGGGGGCCTCGCCGCGGGCCGCCCGCGTGGCCGAGACGCTCCTCTGGATGGCCCTGGAGGCCTGGACCGAGGCCGGTCTCCCCGGCCGCGGCCGGGCGGCCCTTCGCCGGCTCGGCCCCGCCCTGCCGGAGGCCGACCTGGTGCGCGAGGCCGCCGAAGCCGTCTACCGTGCCGACTGCACGGAGGCGGCCGACCTGGACGCCCTCCTGGCCATGACCCTCGGCCGCGACGACCTGCCCCTGGCCGTCGCCCTGGAACGGCTCGAGCAGTTCCTCGCCCTGCCGGCCGGCACGTTCGTCGTGGACCCCCGCCGCAAGCATCCCGGATGCGTTCTGGGTGTTGATGCCGAGCGGGGCGTGCTGAAGGTCTCGTTCGCCCGGAGCGAGCGCGGCTACGACGCCCGGAGCGTCGCCCACCTTCAGCGGGGCGACCCGGACGATTTCCGAGCGCTGGCGGCGTTCGCGCCGGAGCGGCTGGCCCGGATGGCCGAGGCCGACCCCGCCCGCCTGGCCCGCATCGTCCTGAAGGCCCACGGTCCCACGATGAGGTTCCGCGAGTTCAAGGCCGCCCTCGAACCCGCCGTCCCCCCGAAGGCGTGGACCGCCTGGTGGCGCACCGCACGCGAGGCCGTCAAACGGTCGCCGCACATCCGGATGACCGACTCCAGCCAGCCCACCCTCACCCTGCGCGACCAGCCCGTCTCGTTCCAGACGGAGCGGCGGCACGCCTTCCTGGAGGCGACGGGCGAGGCGCGCCTGGCCATGGTCCTCTCGTACCTGGACGAGACCGGCCACGACCGGGAGGCCGAGGCGGCCCTGCTCGCCGAGTTCGCCGAGACCCTGGCCGAGACCGCCCGCTCGGCCGAGACGCCCGCCGAGCGGCTGGGCGCCGTGGCCGTGCTGGCCGAAATCCATCGCCGGCTCCCCGACGCCCTCCCCGCGCCCGGGACCTCGCCGGCCGAGGCGGCGGGCGAGGCCGGTCTGCCGGCGGCCATGGCGGCCCTGGCCGACCCCTCGGTCGTCCGGGCCGTCCTGACGTTCGTCCGCGAGACCCTGCCGGACCGATGGCCGGACGTCTGCGCCGACGCCATCGCCCGGAGCCGCCTGCCGGAGGCGTGCGACCAGATGGCCTCCGCCCTGGCCGACGCCGGCCGCGACGACCGGATCGCCGCGGCCGCCGAGGAGATCCTCCGCCGCCCGGAGGAGGCGCCCGCGGCCGCCTTCTGGCTGTGGTTGGCGATGGCGGCCGGATCGTACGCCGACGCCCTGGCCGGCGTGGATCGCGTCTCGCTGACGATCCGGTTCCTGCTGGCGGCCGACCGCCTCGGCCGGTGGGCCCGCGACGACCGGTCGCTGCGGCCGGTGGTGGCCCAGGTCCGGAGCGCCGTGGACCCTCGAGCCGGCCCGGTCGTCGAGGAGGTACTCCAGGCGGCCGACGACGCCCAGGCGCGGGACATCCGGGCCGCCGTCGAACGCAACACCGCCCTGACCGACGCCCTGCGGTCGCGGCTGCTGGACCTGGTCCGCCGGACCCATCCGGACCACTTCGCCGCCGCCCAGGTGCCCCCGTGGGAGCAGGAGGACGTGATCTGGACCTCCGAACGGGCCCTGAAGGAACAGGAGGAACGCTACGGCGACCTCGTGACCCGCCAGATGGCCGAGAACGCCCAGGCCATCGGCGACGCCGCCGACCGCGGCGACGTGAGCGATAACGCCGAGTTCACCGCCGCCCTCGAAGAGCAGCAGCGCCTCTCGGAGAAGGCCAGGCAAATGCAGGCCGACATCGCCAAGGCCCGCGTCATCCCCCCCAGCATGGGGGACGCCGAGACGGTCACCGTCGGCTCGCGGGTCCGGGCCCGATGCGCCGAGACCGGCCGGGAGGAGACGCTGGCCTTCCTCGGCCCGTGGGACACCGACGTGCAGCGCGGCATCTACTCCTACCGCGCCCCGCTGGCCCTGGCGTTCATGGGCAAGGCCGTGGGCGAGACCGTGACCTTCGGCGAGGGCGAGGAGCGGCGCACCTGGCAGGTGCTGGAGATCACCGCCGGCATTTAGCCGCCGGGCTTGTCCCAGTACGGACCCGTATGGGCCCGGCGCGCCTGAAACCGGTGCCCGAGCATAGGATGGCGGCGCCAGAATCGATATTTTAGTGCATATCGCCTTCCTCCAATACGGGGCCAAAAACCGACCAAAAACGATCAATTCCGATCAAAAAACGAAAAAAAGCGAAAAAAGCCGAAATTTTCGCCTTGCCCATCTTAACATCTGCGCGACAAATCGACTCTGGCGCTCGAAAAACGGCGATTCGGACACCAAAAGGCACCCAAAACCGTGTTTCGGCCCCGGGCCATTTTCCCAGAATGTATACCGAGCGCAGCGCCGTTGGCTAGCCGCGAACGATAGTGAGCGGGTCTCAGCGCCGTTGGCTAGCCGTGAACGATAGTGAGCGGGTCTCATCGCGCCGCTTACTGTCGTGCGCGGCTAGCACTACAACGCTAACTCGTGCGCGGCGGTCTCCGCACCCGCCGCGCAGCCCTAAAAAGGGCGTTTCGAGCGCGGTGGGTACTCCAGACCCACCGCGCAAAACGCCGACTTAGCGTTGTAGTGCTAGCGGGTGCGCTGGGTGAGCGCGCGGCGAGCGGGTGGCCCGTTTTGGCTTGACAGGACGGCCCCGCCGGCCGATACTCTCACCGTCATGCGACCCACGCGCGAGCCCCCGGCCCTGGGCCTTACCGGGTAACTCCCGGGGCCGCTGCGCGCCAAAGGGAACCGACGGCCCCGGGGACGCCCCCGGGGTTTTTGTTTCACCGCGGAGACCGTCGGCAGACCGCTCCCAAAGGGATCCGCACGGAAGAGGCCATCCATGGACGCCTACGACCCGCACGCGATCGAGGCACGCTGGCAACGGCGGTGGGCCGAGAACGGCACGTTCGAGACCGACGCCGCGGCCCCCCGCGACCGCAAGTTCTACTGCCTGACCATGTTCCCGTACCCCTCCGGCACGCTGCACGTGGGGCACGGGCGGAACTACATCA
>CAYTJE010000181.1:0-6908 GCA_964437855.1 uncultured Anaerolineales bacterium
TCTTCTTTCTCCTGCATCCCCTCTTCGGGCACATCGCCCTGGGGGGGGCGTGCCTGCTTCTGGCGGCGTTCGTGTACGGGTGGGTCGTGCGGCTGGCGAGGCTGCGGGCGGTGCGCCGGCGGCAGGAGGAGGCCCGCCTGGCCGGCCGGCTGGACGCCCTCCGGCCGCTGTGCGTGTGCGGGGCGGGCGAGCATGGCCGGGGCCGGTACGTCCGGAGCCTGGCCTTCATCGTGCCGCTCGTCGTCGGCTTCTCGCTGCCCGCGCGCGGCATGAACTCGCTGGCGGCCGTCCAGTGGGGAGCGGGGGACTTCGCGATGATGGCCGACCTCGCCGCCCGGCGCGAAACCGAGCGGGCCGAGAGCCGCGGCGAGTACGCCTGGACCACCGTCATGGGCGTGGCCCAGCGGCTGTCGGCGGGCCGGCCGCAGAAGGTCGGCGCCCGCGGGTTCGTCGCCCGCAAGAAGGGCCAGGCCCGCGGCGAGTTCTTTCTGGTCCGGTTTGTTATGACGTGCTGCGCGGCCGATGCCCAGCCGGTGGCCGTGCCGGCCCAACTTGACGAGGCGGCCCTCGGCCGGCACCACCTTCGCCCCGACGCGGTCCGCGCTCGGCTCGAGGCGGACCAATGGGTGGAAGCCTACGGCCGGATCGACCCGGAGGCCAAGGTGCTGCGCGTCGAGATGCTCGAGTTTCTGCCCCGGCCGCCGGCGGACCCGTACATGTGACCCGGCCGGCGGCGCATCGCACGGAGCCTGTCTGACTACGTCCCGTGCGGCGGGTCAGGAGATACACCGCGGGGGATCTTGTGGATTCTTGTGCGGCAGCCCAGGAGGGCCGCCGCGCGGCAATCGTGTGGCTTCCCGCGCGGCGGGTCAGGAGATACACCGCGCGGGATCTTGTGGCTTCCCGCGCGGCGGGTCAGGAGATACACCGCGCGGGAAGCGTGACCCGGCCCGTACGGGCCGCGCGCGTTTGACAACGGCCGGGCCGCGCCGTATGCTGTGCGGGTTCCGGGGGGTGCCATCGGGCTATTGAGGCCGGCGAAGCCAACGGAACAAGCAGGGTGTCACGGTTTGCTTGTCAAACCGTGTGCCGCCTCCATGAACACGGATTGCGAGCAATCCGTGGCACCCCCGGATACGGAAGGTGTGCCATTGGCTTCGCGGTCTTCCATCAGGGTAAAGGGGAATCGCATGCGGCGGATCAAGACGACGGTGCTGGCGCTCGTGCTGAGCCTGGTCCTGTTGAGCATCGGGTGCGCCAAGACCGCCCCCGTCCGGCTGCCCGGCGTCTTCAGCGACCACATGGTGGTCCAGCGCGGCACGGAGGTGCCGGTGTGGGGCTGGACCGAGCCCGGCGCGCGCGTGACGGTGCAGATGGGGTCGGCCAGGGCGGTGACGGAGGCGACGGAGGGGGGGAGGTTCCAGGTTTGTCTCCCGCCGCAGGAGGCCGGCGGCCCGCGCACCCTGACCGTCACCAGCGAGAACACCGTCTGGGTCCGGGACGTGCTCGTGGGCGACGTGTGGATCTGCTCCGGCCAGTCGAACATGGCCTGGCCGGTCAGCCGCGCCGCCAACGCCGAGAAGGAGATCGCCCGGGCCACGTACCCGCACCTCCGCCTGTTCACCGTCAAGCGGACCGCCGCCGCGAAGCCCGAAGCAAACTGCCAGGGTTCGTGGGCCCGGTGCGGCCCGGAGACCGTGGGCGGCTTCTCGGCCGTCGGGTACTTCTTCGGACGGGCGCTCCGAAAGCACCTGGACGTGCCGGTGGGCCTCGTGAACACCTCGTGGGGCGGGACGCCCAGCGAGGCCTGGACCAGCCCGAAGACGGTTAAGCGGGTCGACGCCTTCGACCCCATCGTCAAACGGTGGAACGAGCAGATCGCGGCCTACCCCGAGCAGAAGGCCAAGTGGGAGACGACCAAGGCCGACCGCCTGGCCAAGTGGAAGGAGGCGGCCGCCAAGGCCAAGGCCGCCGGCAAGAAGCCGCCGCGCCGGCCACGGCCGCCGCGGGACCCCACGTTGGACCCGCATCGTCCGAGCGTGCTCTTCAACGGGATGATCGCGCCGCTCCTGCCGATGCGCATCCGCGGGGCCATCTGGTACCAGGGCGAGTCGAACGCCGGCCGCGCCTACCAGTACCGCACGATCTTCCCGGCCATGATCCGCGACTGGCGCGCCCGCTGGGGGCAGGGCGACTTCCCCTTCCTGTTCGTCCAACTGGCCAACTTCAAGAAACGTCAGGACCAGCCCGGCGACAGCGCCTGGGCCGAACTCCGCGAGGCCCAGGCCATGGCCCTCGACCTCCCGAACACCGCCCAGGCCGTCATCATCGACATCGGCGAGGCCGGCAACATCCACCCCAAGAACAAGCAGGACGTGGGCAAGCGGCTGGCCCTGGCGGCCAGGGCCGTCGCCTACGGCGAGGACGTGACCTGCTCCGGACCCATGTACAAGTCCATGAAGGTGGAGGACGGGAAGGTCCGCCTTGCGTTCGACCACACCGACGGCGGCCTGGTGGCGGGGGGCGGCGGGCCCCTCAAGGGCTTCGCCGTCGCCGGAAAGGATAAGACATGGCACTGGGCCCACGCCGAGATCGACGGGGACACCGTCGTCGTCTCGTGCAAGGACGTTGCCGACCCCCTGGCCGTCCGATACGCCTGGGCCGACAACCCCGAGTGCAACCTGACGAACCAGGCGGGCCTGCCGGCCTCGCCGTTCCGCACGGACACCTGGCCCGGCGTGACGGTCGATAAGGAGTAACCCCGCGCCGCTTCGCGCATAGCGGGGCGCGGTGGGTCTCCGCACCCACCGCGTCCGCGATGTGTTACGGGCGGCGGGCGCGGCAGGGGACGGTCGCAGGCTCTGCCCGGGCGCGCCGCGTGTCAAGAACAGGAGGAATCCCCCATGCTCATCATCGCCGAACGCATCAACGCGACGCGACAACCCGTGGCCAAGGCCCTGGAGGCCCGCGACGCCGAGTTTATCCGGACGGAGGCAAGGCGGCAGGCGGAGGCCGGGGCCTCGTTTCTGGACGTCAACACGGCCCTCTCGCCCGAGGCGGAGCGGGACCTGATGGTCTGGGCCGTCGAGACGGTCCGCGAGGCCGTGGAGGCGCCGCTCTCGATCGACTCGGCCAGCCCGGAGGTGGCCCGCGCGGGGCTGGAGCGCCTGCCGAAGGGGTCGGCGCTGCTGAACTCGATCAGCGCCGAAACGGGCCGGTTGGAGGGCATGCTGCCGCTGGTCCAGGAGTTCGAGACGAAGGTGGTGGCCCTGGCGATGGACGACGAGGGCATGCCCGCGTCCTGCGAGGACCGCTGGCGGGCCCTGGAACGGATTTTTGCGCGGACCGACGCGGCCGGCATCGGCCGGGACCGCCTCTACGTGGACCCCCTGGTCCGCCCCGCCGCGACCAACCCGGAGCAGGCGGCCCAGTGCCTGGCGATGATCCGCGAGGTGGCCGAGAAGGGCGGCGGCGCGCAGACGACCCTCGGCCTCTCGAACATCTCCTTCGGCCTGCCCGAGCGACACCACCTGAACCGGACGTTCCTGGCGATGGCCGTCGGCGCCGGCCTGACCGGCGCGATCCTCGACCCGCTGGAGCCGGACCTCGTGGCCACCGCCATGGCCGCCGACTGCCTGACCGGCCGGGACGAGTACTGCATGGCGTACATTACCGCCCAGCGGGAGGGGCGGCTGTAGGGGCGGGGCCGCCCGAGAGAAGCCGGTCGGTGCAGGTTTCTGGCAGGCTACATGGTCACGTGTGGCGGATTCCCGCGCGGTGGCTCTCCTGGGCCACCGCGCTAGGAAATCTGGAATCGCGGCAGGTCAGGAGACCCGCCGCGCGGGAAGCGAATCTGGAATCGCGGCAGGTCAGGAGACCCGCCGCGCGGGAAGTAGCCTGGGTATCCGGATCAGGGTTCCCAGATATCCTTGCCGGGCGCGATCTCGTCCCGGGTGACCGTGTAGACCTCGCCTTCAACGCTCAGGACGTTGACCATGTTGTGGTGCCGGGGGGCCACCCCGACGTCGGCGGTGTAGAAGGCGTTCTGGAAGTCCTTGAGGGGATCGTCGGATTCGATGATGTGGGATTCGTATTCGGCCAGCAGGATCTGGTCCGGCTTGGAGCCCACGCTCTTGACCTGGACGTTCATGCCGTAACTGGTCGTGTCGGAGCGCAGGATCCCGTACTTGCCGTAACTGACCATCTGTTCTTCCTGGGGCGGCGTGGTGAGGATGCGGACGTCCTCTCCGGGGAACGTGATATGGTAATGGAGGATTTTGTACGTGTGGCGGTCGTCGGTAAGTTGGACGTGCTCGACCCTCTCAAAGCCGCGGCTTCGCTGCCCGGTGGAGTACCGGCAGACGCCCAGGACCGAGTCGCTCTCGTCCAGGGTGTCGTCGAGGCAGATGATGCCGATGATCTCCTCGGGGAAGGTGACGCTCCCGGACGTGGTCGCCCGTTGCCTTTTGACGGAGTCGTAGTGGAGGAAGTAGGAGTTGACGGGTGTGCCGGCGGCAATGGTGGTGCTGGTGGCGCGGAAGTCCATGGCGTTCCCCCGGTTGCCGTAGGTGCCGGGCGAGCCGATATCGACCGTGATGTCCCTGGGCAGTTCAAAGGCCTCCCGTTCCTGGAACATGTGGACCAGGGAGTTGTGCTCCAGGTCGTTGAACCGCGCCGACTGAGGAGGGGGGTCGTAGTTCTTAATGTTCGTATATTCTAATTGTACTTCCTCGGTGTGAACCACCTTGATCTCGTCCTTGGGGCAGATGAGGTTCTCGCCGGCGCCGGCGGCGTGGACCACGGCCGTCCACGACTGCGGCTGCGGGAGCGTGTGCGACCCGCTGTAAAAGGCCTTGTAGATGTACCCCAGGTTGATCTTGCACTGGGTGAAGTAGTAGTGTTCCCAGGCCTGGTAGGCGGCCGGCACGAGGAGGGCGGCCAGCACGGCGATGATGACCATGACCACGAGCAACTCGGTCACGGTCATGCCCGGCCGTCCACGGCGGCGGGCGCGCCCGCCGCGCCGGGCCCAAGGGCGGTTACCCATGGATGCGTTCCGCATTGCCATTGACGTTTCCTTTCAGTCCACCGTGCTCGCTATTCCCCGGACCGGGCCGCGCCGTCGGCTGCCGGGGCGGCGCCGGGCCCGCACCGACCGGACCGGCTATTGGGCGGGCTGGGCGGGCTCGGCCTGGTCGAGCGCCTTGACCACGTGCTCGGCCATCTCGCGCGCCAGGGCGGTCGAGGGGGCCATCTCGGCCAGGTCGCAAATCCCCACGTAAAACGGACCGTGGGCCAGCGCGATCATGCCCTTGCTCGTCCGGGCCGGGATGCCGCCCGGCAGGTCGGCCGGGGTGGGGAAGTTCTCGGCGTTCAGTTCCAGGGCCTTCGCCGCCCCCTCCGGCGACCCCATGTGCATCACCGTCACGCCGACCAACTCGGTCTGGCGCGTCCCTTCCACCTCCCAGGACCCGTCCGCGAGCATCCGGAACCCCGCCTCGCGGAACCGCCTGGCCCGCAGGCCCATGAAGTCCCTGAGGTCGTCCGGGCCGTACCAGCGGACGTCCGCCTCGGGCTTGGCCCGGGCCTGGGCCTCGAACGCCTCCAGCACGGATTCGACGCGGGCCCGGACCTCGTCGTCGGTGGGGCCCTCCGGCCCCGAGGAACAGCCCCCCACGGCCGCGAGACCCAGGCTGCACGCTGCGATGGCCAGCCCGGCGGCCATCCGGCTGAGAGTCGGCGATGCGTTCACGGTCCACCTCCGAGTTACCGAAGTCCAGGTTGACAGGTTGGGGGTTCCCCGGCCCCATACAGACTGCCCCTTAATTATACCTCCCCGGTCCGGAAACACAAGAACTGTTGGCCTCGGGGGCCGGTTTGCGGCCTGCGGCCCCGCCCCCGCGAATAAATGCCCCTGCGGCCCCCTCAGGGCCGGCCGCGACGGCAGGGGGACATCTGGCGGGCAGGACCCGCCGCCGCTGACCGCCCGCTCGCCGTGGCCAACCGGGCCATACGCCCCGCAGGCCTCCCCGGTCATTGGGCATTAGGACTATTCCGTTCACGCCACCAAGCCCACGGGGTTGATTGGCGCCCTCGGACAGTGCCCCACGGGTTGCGGTTGGTGGCGTGAACGGAATAGGCCTATTGGGCATTGACGATTGGCGGCCGCCCGGGCGGTCAGCCTTCTTCCTCCGCCACGTCCTCGATGCGCCGGCCGGTGAGGACGGAGTCGGGCCGGGCGTCGGTCACGTTGGACCCGTCGGCGTCGTCGGCGGCCTCGTCGCGCATCTTGATGAGGAGCCAGTTTGTCTCCTTTCCGCCCATCCGGGTGTGGACCAGGGCGAAGCCGCCGCGCAGTTTCTCGCCCTCCAGAACCACCTCCACGTGCCCGGCCGCGACCGCCTCCTCCAGTGTATCCGGCCCGTCCGCCTTCCCGGCCGCCAGGGTCCGGTACACGCCGGCGTCCCAGACGATGACGGGCCCGGCGCCGCAAGAGTCGGCGGGGATGGTGCCCTCGAAGCCGGCGTAGTCCAGGGGGTGGTCCTCCACGGCCACCGCCAGCCGTTTGTCCTTCGGGTTCATGGAGGGGCCCTTCGGCACGGCCCAGGATTTCAGGACGCCGCCGGCCTCCAGGCGGAAGTCATAGTGAAGCGTGCGGGCCTTGTGCTTCTGGACGACGAAGACGGGGCCTTTGGGTCCCGCGCCGCCGCCGGCTTTGCGGCGGCGCCCCTGGCCGGCGGGCTCGGGCGTCCGGGAGAAATCGCGCCTGGCCAGGTAGGCGGCCAGGGGATCGGTGTCGGCCGGCTTGGACATGGCGCTTGACCTCCGCGGATGGCTGTGGTCCCTTAACACCACAACGCTAAGTCGGCGTTTTGCGCGGTGGGTCTGGAGTACCCACCGCGCTCGAA
>CAYTJE010000182.1:0-6886 GCA_964437855.1 uncultured Anaerolineales bacterium
ACCGGGCATGGGGGGTTCAGGAAACGTGCTCCCCGGTAATGGGACTTGAACCCTTCTTTTTGTACTCGGTTTCCTGCCGGCCGACGGCCAGACCCAGGACCATCGCCGGCCCGGTCACGCAGCCACAGGTCTTGCCCTGGAGTCCGACGCCGCCGGCCAGGCCGAGGGCGACGTCGGGCACGAGGTCGCTGCGGACGCCGAGGGCCTCGCAGCCGGCCTTCAGGAGGGCCTCGCCGCAGGTCAGTTTGCCCGGCAGGAAGTGCCGGACGGCCGCCTGGGCCAGTTCGTCCGGGTCGACCGTGGCGGCCGGGGTCGTGGGCTGACCGGCCCGTGTGTGGGCCGTCGCGGCGGCCGCGGTCGCGGTTGCCGGGCCGGCCGCCGCCGCTTGCATGAAACGGCGCCGATTCATGGTCGTCTCCTTGTCCGGTTTCGCGAGAGGGCGGGTACGCTCCAGGCAACTATGATACGGTGCGGCGCGGCGCTGCCAAGCCCGTTTTTCCGGGTGGCTGCCTCGCCCGCCGATGCCCCCGCGGCGTCCGGCGTAAAGGATGCACGGCCCCGATGCTTCGGGTAAGATGGCGGCCGCACGCCACTACGCCGATGGCGCCAGAGACAAGGAGCCCAGTGTGATCCCCGAACCCGTTAAGGCGATGTTCACGGGCGGCAGCCTGTTCTTCCTGGCCACCGCCGACGCCCAGGGCACCCCCAACGTCGCCCCGATGCTCCAGGCCTGGTGGGCCGACGAGACGACCCTCGTCATCGGCGATATGCTGATGAAGGCCACCCGCGCCAACGTGCAGGCCACCGGCAAGGTCTGTCTCAGCGCCTGGGACGAGGCCAGCGATCGGGCGTATAAACTCGTCGGCGACGCCGTGTACGAGACCGCCGGGCCGCGCTACGACGTGGCCCAGGCCGAACTTGTCAAGACCAAGCCCGACAAGCGCTTCAAGGGCGTGGTGGTCCTGACCGTCCGGGCCGTCTATGACCAGACCCGGGGGCCGAATGCCGGGGCCCTGGTGGCGGAGGTTTGACGGGGGACGGCCTGGCGGCGCGACGACACTCGCGCGGCGGGTCGGGAGACCCGCCGCGCGGAAATCTCTGACGGATAAGCCGGACGTCGCACCCGCTCCGGAAACGAACATGATCGACACCGAAAAACGTAAACGCGTCATGCAGCGGTCCATGCGCCTGGGCCACTGCATCTGCGACCCGAAGAAGGCCTGCCCCTGCGACCTCTTCCGCGCCAAGAACGTCTGCCTGTGCGCGGGGGAAACGCTCGGGACGGCGGACGGCCCGGTGCGGCTGACGACGCTGGTCGAGAAGGCCGGCTGCGCCTCAAAGATCGACCAGGCCTCCCTGAAGCGTATCCTCGAGGGCCTGCCGGCGGTCGACGACCCGAAGGTCCTCGTCGGCTCTGCCGCCGCCGACGATGCAGGCGTGTACCTGATGGGCGGCGACACGGCCCTCGTGCAGACGGTCGACGTCTTCTCCCCCTGCGTGGACGACCCGTACACGTTCGGCCAGATCGCGGCGGCCAACAGCCTGAGCGACGTGTACGCGATGGGCGGCCGGCCGATGACGGCCCTCTCGATCATCGGCTTCCCCGTTCGCGAGGTGCCCGACGCCGTCATGCACGAGATGCTGCGCGGCGGCATCGAGACAATGCGGGAGGCGGGCGCGGCCGTCGTCGGCGGCCACAGCATCAAGGACGCCGAGATCAAGGCGGGGTTCGCCGTCACGGGCCTGGTCGACCGGACCCGCCTGCTCACGAACGCGGGCGCCCGCCCGGGCGACGTGCTCGTCCTGACCAAGCCGCTGGGGACGGGCGTCCTGTCGTTCGCGGTCCAGATTGGCCGGGCGCCGCCGGGGGCAGCCGACGCCATCGCCGCCTCCATGACCGCCCTGAACCGCGAGGCGGCCGACTTGGCCGTCGAACTCCGCGCCCATGCCTGCACCGACGTCACCGGCTTCGGCCTGATGGGGCACCTGGCGGAGATGGCCCGGCTCTCCGGCGTGGATGTGGAGGTGACCTGGGACGACCTGCCGCTGTTCGACGGGCTGCTCCGGTGCCTCTCGGACGGCGTGGTGCCCGGGGGCATCGAGCGGAACCGCGAGTCGTCCCGCGCCGCCGCCGACCCGGGCGAGGGCGTCTCGGAGGCCATGCTCGACGTCTGCTTCGACCCGCAGACGAGCGGCGGCCTGCTCGTGGCCCTTGCGCCCGAGGTGGCCGAGACGTTTGTCTCGCGGCTCCGCGCCGCGGGCGTCGAGGCTGCGGCCGCCGTGGGCCGGGTCACTGCCAAGGGGGCCGGCCGGGTGGTCGTCCGGACCACCGGTCGGCGGACGATGCCTGCCCCCACCGAAGCCCGTTCCGACGGGAAGGAGACCGTCATGGCCTCCGACACGAACGAGCCGGTCCGGATGAGGCCCGACCTCGGCGTTTCCGACGGCCAGCCCTGCTGCGGCGAGCCTGAGCCGGCCGAGGCGTGCTGCCCGCCGCCGGGGACGGCCGGCGCCGCTGCGCCCCGGCAGGCAGACGCCGGCGGGCCGACGGACGTGGAGCAGGCCTTCAGGGCCTTTCTGGGGAAGGCCGGGCGGCCCGGCGCCCTGGATGCGGCGACCAAGCAGGCCGTCAACATCGCCCTGTCGGTCCTCTCGAAGTGCGAGCCGTGCCTGGAGACCCACATCCGTAAGGCCCGCGGGATGGGCTTTACGCCGGACGAGATCGACGAGGCGGCGTGGATGGCCATTGCGTTCGGCGGATCGCCCGTTATGATGTTCTACAAGGACGTGCTGAAGGCGATGGAGGCCTGAGGCGGAGGTGATCGGTGGCTGGTGCCGCCCCTGGTCTTCAAAACCAGTGTGGGGCTTAACCAGGTCCCGGGTGGGTTCGATTCCCATTCGCCTCCGCCAACGTATTGAACCCGGGAAGAGGAGCCTTTTGATTGTCATTCTGAGGAGGCCGTAAGGCCGACGAAGAATCTCGCCTTGGCCGTTGCCGTTACGGCTGTTCCCACGGCGAGATTCTTCGGCTCCGCAAGCGGAGCCTCAGAATGACATCGCGCTGAATGAACCGCCATTCCCGTGGCAGGCCGGGAGACCCGCCGCGCGGGAAGTCGAGAAATCCTCCGATGGCCGACGCCAACCACCCCCGCGACCGCACGCCGCCCGCCGGCAGCCGGCGGGCGCCCCGGTGGCTGCCGCTCGTCCTGATGGCGGCGGGCGCGGCGTGCTTGGTCTACGGCTTTGCGCTGCATACCGTGACGGTGCAGCCGGAGACGGAGCCGGCCGAGGGCGACCCCTCCGACGTGCCGCCCGAAATCCTGCCGGACGAGGCCCCGATCTTCTCGCCCGACGTCCTCTTCGGCGAGGCGCCGGCGGAGGTGACGCCGCTTCAGACCCCGGAACCGGCAGAGGCCGATGCGGCGACCCCGTCCCAGGCGTTGACCTTGAGCGAGAGCCGGGTGGCCCGGGAGGTGACGATCGGCGGGCTGGTGCGCCTGCCGTCGGGCGAGATCGTCCGGACGTACGGCCCGGACGAGCCGGCCCCCTCCTACTGCCCGACCTGAGTGCACTAGCCGCGGGCCATGGAGGCCATGGCCGGACCCACCTTCCGAAAACACGCGTCGCGTCTGGTTCGCGGCCGCCACCTGATCCAGGCGGCGTTTCTGTTGGCCTGGCTGGGGCCGTTCGGCCTCCGGCTGCACCAGGTGTGCGGACCGGTGTTCCACTGCTACGCGTGCCCGTTGGCGACGTTCGCGTGCCCGATCGGGGTGTTGGCCAACTTCAGCGCGCTGGCGGTCCCGCCGATGATCGCCCTGGGGACGCTGATCCTGGCCGGGGCGCTCCTGGGCGGCTTTCTCTGCGGATGGGTGTGCCCGTTCGGGCTCGTGCAGGACCTGATGGACACAATCCCCGTGCCGAAACTTCGTCTGCCCGTCCGGGCTGGCTACATCCGGTTTGCCGTCCTGGTGGGGTTGGTGCTGGTGGTACCGTACTTCTTCGGCGAGGGGCATCCGCTGTTCATCTGCCGGGTGTGCCCGGCGGGGGCGCTGGAGGCCGGTCTGCCGCTTGCCGCCAAGGCGGCCGTCAACGGCGAATCGTTCTGGGCGGCCATGAGTACCGTCAAGTGGGTCGTCCTGGCCGTGTTCGTGGTGGCGGCGGTGGTGACGTACCGGCCGTGGTGCCGGCTCCTGTGTCCGCTGGGGGCGATCCTGGGGCTCTTCAACCCGGTGGCGGTCCTTCGGCTGAAGGTGGACGACCGGGCGTGCACGAGTTGCGGGGCGTGCACGCGGGTCTGCAAGGTCGGCCTGGAGCCGCACCGCCAACTTCACGACCCCCTCTGCATCCGGTGCATGGCGTGCACGCGGTGCGGGGCCGTGGGCGTGACCACCGCCTTCGGCCGGGCAGGACGCTCATAGCGTTGTCGTATTATCCCGGCGGTTCCCGTTGTGGGTGCCTGCCGTCGTTGCCGCGCTGCGTGAGGCCGTTGTTTCGATATACTCTGAGAAAACAGGTTTTCGCGCACCCCCCGAAATCGGGCCCTTTTGTACTCCGGATCGCCGTTTCTGGCCCGTGAGGGACGGTTCTGGGTCGGAATGTTAAACTAGATAAGGCAAAACGCGCGCTCTTTTTGCCGCTTTTTTCGGAAACGCGCGCCAATGCGCGCGTTTTGCCCCGAAACTTGCGGCTTTTTTTGCATGCATAGAGGACGGGGCATATGAACTGAAGCACCGATTTTCGAGACGCCGCTTGTATACTAGAATGTCGTTTTCGATCTCTTGTTATAGTGTTAGCCCAACCGTTCTTTTGCCCCCGCGCCGGGCGTCCGCTGGCTCCCCTGCCGCACCGTCAGCCGAAGCGTGTCGAAGTAGTCGAGCAGGGGGACGGCGAACTTGCGGCTGGTGCCGAGGGCGTCGCGGAACGCGACCGTCGAGAACCCGCCCGCCGTCCGAAACAGGTCCAGGGCCACCCCCTTGGCCGTCTCGACGGCCGAGGCGTGCATCACGAGTCCCTCGCCCACGTGGACGAGCGTCCCTTCGTCGACGAGGAGGCGGACGAGGCTCTCGGCGCGGTCGGGCGGCTCGCCGACCGTCTCGGCCAGGGCCTCGACGGTCGGGGGCGCCAGGCCGGCCTCCTCCAGGGTCCGGGCGATGCGGTCCTTCAGGGCCCGGTCTGCCTCCGAGAGCCGGGCGCCCCGCCCCGCCAGGGCCAGGACCGGCCCGCGGCGTTCCAGTTGTCCGTCGGCCAGCAGGCGGGCCAGCGCGAGGGGGAACACGCCCGGACGGGTCCGGCTCGCCGAGGCCAGCGCCGGCTCCTCCATCCCGTCGCGCAGGGGGTTCGCGGCGTGGAAGGCGTCGAGCGCCTGAGCGATGCGGCCGGCGGCCTGCTCAACCACCTCCCGGTGCACCACCCGGCCGCCTTTGGCGTCGAGGACGGTTCCGCTGTTGCGGAGCCGGGCGAGCAGCGGGTCGAGGGCGGCCGGCGCCAGGCCCGCCCGGCGGGCGAGGTCCTGCGGCGAGAGCGGCTCGCCGGCCTCCTTCAGCGCCACGGCCGCCCACGCCTCGGGCGAGTCGATGGCCTGGCCCCGCTCGGCCAGGGTCCGGAGGGTCCACGGCCGGTTGCGACGGAGGCGGCGGTTGCTTGCGCCGAGGACCCGGCCCCCGCCGAGGGTGGTGATCCGTCCGCCGGCCAGGCCCGCCATCGAGCCGCGGATGATGAAGCGGTCGCCGGGCGCCAGCGGCACGGGCTCGGCGAGCCGGAGTTGGACGGGCCGGACCTCGCCGGGCGCAAGGGTCCGGGCGTCGAGGAGGGCCAGGTTCGCCATCACCTCGGCCGTGCCCACGTGCAGATGCACCTGGGCGTAGTCCTTCAGCGGGGCGCGCCCGTGGGGGAGGAGGCGGAGGTCGGCCTCGGCCATCGTGACGGTCTCGAAGGCGTCGTCCCCGGCCAGCACGCGGCCGCGGCCCACGTCGTCGGCCGAGAGGTCCGACAGGTTCAGGGCGGTGCACTCGCCGGCCCGGCCGACCTCGGCCGTCTCGCCGTAGACCTGGAGACCGCGGACGCGGCCCGTCTGCCCGCCCGGCACGACGCGGACGCGGTCGCCGACGCGGACCTGGCCGCTCGTCGGGATGCCCGAGACGACCGTGCCGACACCCCGCAGCGAGAAGACCCGCTCAACCCAGACGCGGAACAGGCCGGCCGTTTCGTGCGGCTCGCAGGCGTCCACGACCCGGTTCAGGGCCTTGAGCAGGGCATCGACCCCCTCGCCGGTGACGCTGGAGACGGGGCAGAGGGGGGCCGACTCGAGGAACGTGCCGACCAGGAACTCGCGCACCTCGGCCAGGGCCATCTCCTTCAGCGCCTCGTCCACCAGGTCGATCTTCGTCAGGGCGACCAGGCCGGTCCGGCAGCCCATGAGGGTGAGGATGTCGAGGTGCTCTCGGGTCTGCGGCATGATGCTGTCGTCGGCGGCGACGACCAGGAGGACCACGTCCACGCCGTGCGCCCCCGCGACCATGTTGCGGATGAAGTCGACGTGGCCGGGCACGTCCACGATGCCGACGATGCGTTCGTCGGCCATGCGGCAGGGGGCGAAGCCGAGTTCGATCGTCAGGTGCCGCTCCTTCTCCGCCTTGAGGCGGTCGGTCTCGCACCCGGTCAGCATCTTGACGAGCATCGTCTTGCCGTGGTCCACGTGGCCGGCGGTGCCGAGCGTGATGTTGACGTGTTGGGTGGGCATGGATAACGGGCCGGCCAAGGCCGGCGGCTAAATGTGGGGCCGTTCGGCGTCGTTGCCGAGCGCGCGGGCCAGGGCGCGGACGAGCGCCTCCTCCTCGCCCTCCTGGAGGGTCCGCGGGTCCAGCAGCACCTGCTCGTTCCGGATGCG
>CAYTJE010000183.1:0-6851 GCA_964437855.1 uncultured Anaerolineales bacterium
CACACGGTTTGACAAGCAAACCGTGGCACCCGCGAAGAACACAGATACAGGGAGCCCCCATGCCCCATCGCCTGACCCGCCGGTTGTTCCTGAAAGCCGCCGCCGTCTCGGCCTCGGCCGCCTGTACCGCCCGTGCGGGCGGGGCGCCCGCCACGGACAAGCGTCCGCCCAACGTCATTATCATCTTCTGCGACGACCTGGGCTACGGCGACCTCGGCTGCTTCGGCGCCACCGACATCGCCACGCCGAACGTCGACCGCCTGGCCGCCGAGGGCCGGCGGTTCACCGACTTCTACGTGGCCTCGCCTCTGTGCTCGCCGTCGCGGGCCGCCCTGATGACCGGCTGCTACCCGGCGCGGGTGGGCCTGGCGAACTACGTCCTCCGGCCCGACGCGCGCCGGGGCCTCGCGCCGGGCGAGATCACCATCGCCGAGGTCCTGAAGGCCCGCGGCTACGCCACCGGCGCCATCGGCAAGTGGCACCTGGGGTTCCGCGACGGATTCGTTCCCAACGCCCAGGGCTTCGACCACTACTTCGGCCTGTACCACAACCTGGACAAGTGGGAAACGAAATATTTCGATGATAAGGGCGGCACGCCGCTCCTCCGCAACGGCGAGGTCGTCGAGCGCCCCGCCGACAAAGACACCCTCGTCCAGAAGTACACCGCCGAGGCCGTGCAGTTCGTCCGCGACCACGCCGGCGACCCGTTCCTGCTCTACCTGGCCCACACCATGCCCCACGTGCCGCTGGGGGCCTCCGAGAAGTTCCGCGGCACCAGCCGGTGCGGGCCGTACGGCGACGCGGTCCAGGAAATCGACTGGGGCGTGGGCGAACTCGTCCGGACGCTCCGCGACCTCGGCCTGGAGCGCAGCACGATCCTGGTCTTCACGTCCGACAACGGCCCCGCGCCGGTCAAGGGCGCGTCGGCCGGACCCCTGCGCGGCCGCAAGAACACCACCTACGAGGGCGGCATGCGGGTGCCGACCGTCGTCTGGGGCCCCGGCCGCGTGCCCGCCGGCACCGAGTGCGGCCAGGTGGCCACCACGATGGACTGCCTCGTGACCTTCGGCCGGCTGGCCGGCGCCGCCCCCCCCGCCGACCGCGTCATCGACGGCAAGGACATCCGGCCGCTCCTGTTCGGCCAGGCGGGGGCCACGACCCCGTACAGCGCGTTCTTTTACCATAACGGCCGCGGCGTGCTCGAGGCCGTCCGGGCCGGACGCTGGAAACTCCGCCTCGCCCGCCCGAAACGCCGCAAGAAGGGCCAACCGGGCGGCCCGACCGTGGAACTGTTCGACCTCCGGGCCGACGTCGGCGAAACCCGCAACCTGGCCGACCAACACCCCGACGTGGTTGCGCGGTTAAAGAAGATGATGCAGGCGCATCGCGACGACCTCGCGACGAACAGCCGACCCGCGGGCACGGCCTGAGCCGTCCGGCCATCGACTCGCCGTCGCCCTGAAGATGACACCGGCCGAATAAGTTACGAGTGCGGCCCGTACGGGCCGCGTTGATGCGAACATGACCGCGACAAATCGCGCACCGTAAAGGAGCCCCATCGCCATGACGCGCTTCACACGCATCACCTTAAGCCTGGCCGCGGCGCTGACCGTCGCGGCCGCCGCCCGTCCCGCCCCGGCCGGCAAGCGGAAAGAGCCCACCGCCGAGGAGGTCACCAGGATCAAGGCCGCCTGCGAGACCCTCAAGGCCCGGGTCCGGCCCGAAAAGCCGCGCCGTTTGCTCGTCTTCAGCGTCTCGCACGGGTACTTCCACACGGCGATCCCGTACGGCCGGAAGGCGATTCCACTCATGGGCGAGGCTACCGGAGCCTTCCAGGCCACCGTCAGCGACGACCCGGCCCACTTCGAGCCGGACCGGCTGGCGGCGTTCGACGCCGTCTTCTTCAACAACACGAACCGCGACGCCTTTCGCCCCGCGACCTTCAAGAACCTGCCGGCCGCCGAGAAGAAGGCGGCCCAGGCGCGCGACGCCCACCTGAAGGCGAGTTTCCGCAAGTGGCTGGCCGCCGGTCACGGCCTGGCCGCCATCCACGCCGGCGTGGCCGCCTTCCGCGAATGGCCCGAGTTCGGCCAGGTCATCGGCGCCCGCTTCCGGAACCACCCCTGGGGCGCGGGCTCAACGGTCTTCATGAAGGTCGAGGAACCCGACCACCCGCTCTGCGCCGCGTTCGAGGCGAAGCGGTTCCCCGTCGTCGACGAGGTATACCAGTTAAGCGACCCGTACTCCCGCGACCTATGCCGCGTCCTCGTCTCCATCGACACCGACCGGACCGACACCGAGAAGGTCCGCAAACGCATCCACCGGACCGACGGCGACTTCGCCATGACCTACATCAAGACCTACGGCCAGGGCCGCATCTTCTACAACGCCTGGGGACATATGCACGAACTTTACTGGAACCCCATGGTCCTCCAGCACTGGCTCGACGGCATCCAGTACGTCCTGGGCGACCTGGACGCCGACGCCACCCCCAGCGCGAAGCGGTAAGGCACCCGCGCCGGGTCACAGTTATTGATCCCGGTCGCGGCGCGGCGCTTTTCGATAGCCGCAAGCGCCGGCGAGCGGATGCCACGAGAGAAGCCGATGAACCGCCTCATCCTCCTCGCCGCCGCCCTGCTGCTCATGGCCGCCGCCCCGGCGGCGCCGGACCGCGCCGCCCAAGCCGAGCGGGCCCTCGACGCCCTCATCGCCCACTCGGGCGGCTCCAAGCCGCTCTCGGAACGGGACGCGGCCCGGTGCATCCGCACCGTCCGGATGGCCGTCCACGGCCTGCCCCCGGACGACACGCGCCTCCTGCCGCGCCTGGCCCTGCTCCGCAAGCAGCACGCCGGCGACCTGGTCCCGACGGCCAAACGACCGCTAAAGAAGTCGAACGTTTTGGGCCGGCTCCTGATGCGGATCGACCTGGACCGCCTCGGCCGCCTGCCGCCCGAGAAGGTCGAGGCCCACCCGGCCGCGGACGCGTTCCCCGGCCCGGTGCCGGCCGACGCCCCGCGCGTCCGCCGGACCGTGTCCATCGACACGGCCGCCCCCGGCTGGCACTCCACGGGCCTCTACGCCGCCCCGGGCGAGGTCGTGACGGTCACGGTGCCGGCGTCGGCCGCCGGCAAGGGCCTCTTCGTCCGCATCGGCTGCCACAACGACGGCCTGTGGCGCCTGGACGCCTGGAAACGCCCGCCCGCCCTCTGCCACCACTTCCGCCTGTCGGCCACGGAGACGCGGGCGGCCAGCGCCTTCGGCGGGCCCGTTTACGTTGAGGTGCCTCGCGGCTGCCCGCTCGGCCCCGTCACGGCGGTCATCGCCGGGGCGGTCGAGATGCCGTACTACGTCCACGGGCGGACGGACCCCGCGGCGTGGCGGAAGACGGTCCGCCACCGCCCCGCCCCGTGGGCGGAACTGGCCTCCGAGAAGATGATCCTGACACTGCCCTCGGCCACCGTCCGCGACCTGGACAACCCGGAGGCCGTCATGACCTTCTGGGACGCCGTGGCCGACGCCTGCGCCGACCTGGCCGGCCGGCCCCGCCGGCGCCAGCGGCCCGAGCGGTTCGTGGCCGACGTCCAGATCGCCGCCGGCTACATGCACGCCGGGTACCCCATCATGACGCTGCTCGACATGCCGCCCGTCATGGTCGACGTCCCGCGCCTCAAGCGCAACGGCCACGGCGGCGTGTGGGGCCTGTTCCACGAACTCGGCCACAACCACCAGTCGCGCGACTGGACCTTCCGCGGCACGGGCGAGGTCACGGTCAACCTCTTCACGATGTACGTCTTCGAGACGGTCTGCGGCCGGGAGCCGACGCGGTGCCACGGGGGCATCTCCGACCGGGCCCGTGCGAAGAAGACGCGCCGGTACCTGGCCGACCCGGACTTCGCCAAATGGAAACGCGACCCGTTCCTGGGTCTCATCATGTACATCCAGATGCAGAAGGCGTTCGGGTGGGACGCGTTCAAGAAGGTCTTTGCCGAGTACCGCGCGCTGGAGCCGTCGGAGCGGCCGCGGTCCGACGACCAGAGGCGCGACCAGTGGCTGGTCCGCTTCTCCCGGACCGTCGGGCGGGACCTGGGGCCGTTCTTCGCGGCCTGGCACATCCCCGTCTCCGACGCCGCCCGCCGAGAGGTCGCCGAGTTGCCCGATTGGATGCCCGAGGGCTTCCCGCCGGACGGGTAGGGTGGGTGCTTGTCGGAGCGCAGCGGAGACCCCGTAGGGGCACCCACCGCCTTTCCGATTCCGCGCGGGTGACGAGCCCCCACCCTGCGGCCCCGGCCGAAAAAGGTTGACGCGCCGGCCGGACGCCGATATAAGACCCTTCCTTTAGAGGCTATCGATCCCCTCTCCCGTCAAGGGAGAGAGTTATGAAACGGCCTCTCTTCGGCGCGGCGCCGGGGCAAGCGCGCGTTGGCGCTGCGTCCGTCACCCACGCGACGGGTTTTCCCGACAAACGTTCACGGCACAGGAAAGGCAAACGATGGCAACGTCCAAGAAGCACGTCTATTTCTTCGGGGGCGGCAAGACCGAGGGCCGGACCGAGATGAAGGCCCTGCTCGGCGGCAAGGGGGCCAACCTGGCCGAAATGGCCAACATCGGCCTCCCCGTCCCCCCCGGCTTCACCATCACCACCGAGGTCTGCGCGCACTACAGCGAGCACGATGGACGGTATCCCCAGGGGCTCAAGAAACAGGTCGAGCGACACCTGGACCGGCTCGAAAAGGTTACGGGCAAGACCTTCGGGGCGGGCGAGAACCCCCTGCTCGTCTCGGTGCGCAGCGGGGCGGCCGTCTCCATGCCCGGCATGATGGACACCGTCCTGAACCTGGGCCTGAACGACCAGACGCTCCCCGCCCTGATCGAACTCACGGGCAACGAGCGGTTCGCCTGGGACGCCTACCGCCGATTCATGCAGATGTTCGGCGACGTGGTCCTCGGCATGGAACACGAGCACTTCGAGGAGGCGCTCCAGGCCGTCAAGGACCGCCGCGGCGCCGACCTCGACACCGACCTAGACGCCGACGGCCTCAAGGCGGTCTGCGACGCTTACAAGAAGGTCTACCGGCGCGACAGGAAGACGTTCCCCCAGGACGCCCGCGAGCAACTCTGGGACTCGGTTGCCGCCGTCTTCGGCTCCTGGGACAACCCGCGGGCCATCAAGTACCGCCGGATCAACGACATCCGCGGCCTCAAGGGCACCGCCGTCAACGTCCAGACCATGGTCTTCGGCAACATGGGGGACGAGAGCGGCACGGGCGTGGCCTTCACGCGCGACCCCGCCACCGGCAAGAACGTCTTCTACGGCGAGTTCCTGATGAACGCCCAGGGCGAGGACGTCGTGGCCGGCATCCGCACACCCAAACCCATCAAGGAATTGCAAAAGGTTAACCGCAAGGCGTACAAGGAACTGACCGACATCCGCAGCCGGCTCGAACAGCACTACCGCGACATGCAGGACATCGAGTTCACGATCGAGCGGGGCACCCTCTGGATGCTCCAGACCCGCACCGGCAAGCGGACCGCCGCCGCCGCCACCAAAATCGCCGCCGACATGGCCAAGGAGGGCCTCATCGACGAGAAGCAGGCCGTCCTCCGCATCGACCCGAAGACCATTGACCAGTTGCTGCACCCGCAGTTCGACCCGGAGGCTGTCAAGGACGCCGAGGCCATCGCCAAGGGCCTGCCGGCCAGCCCCGGGGCCGCCACCGGCCAACTCGTCTTCACGGCCGACCAGGCCGAGGCCTGGTTCGCCGACGGCAAGCCGGTCGTGCTGGCCCGCATCGAGACCTCCCCGGAGGACGTGGGCGGCATGCACGCCGCCCAGGGTGTCCTCACGACCCGCGGCGGCATGACCAGCCACGCGGCGGTCGTGGCGCGCGGCATGGGCAAGTGCTGCGTGGCCGGCTGCGGCGACGCCTCCATCGATTACAAGGCCGGCACCCTCACGGCCGGCGGCACGACCCTCAAGGAGGGAGACTGGATCAGCCTGAACGGCTCCACCGGCCAGGTGTTCGGCGAGCAGTTGCCCACCGTCGAGCCGAAACTGACCGGCCCCTTCGCCCAGATCATGAAATGGGCCGACGCCTACCGCACCCTCGGCGTCCGCACCAACGCCGACACGCCCAAGGATACCGCCACGGCCGTCGACTTCGGCGCCGAGGGCATCGGCCTGACGCGGACCGAGCACATGTTCTTCGAGGGCGACCGCATCGTCGCCATGCGCGAGATGATCCTCGCCGACGACGCGGAGGGCCGGGAGAAGGCCCTCGCGAAACTCCAACCCCTCCAGCACGAGGACTTCGTCGGCATCTTCAAGGCCCTCAAGGGCCGCCCCGCCACCATCCGCCTCCTGGACCCGCCCCTGCACGAGTTCGTCCCGCACGACAGGGAAGGTCAGAAGGAAATGGCCGACCACCTCGGCGTCCCCGTCAAGAAGATCCGCCAGACGGTGGACGCCCTGCACGAGTTCAATCCGATGCTCGGCCATCGCGGCTGCCGCCTCGGCGTCATCTACCCGGAGATTACGCGGATGCAGGCCCGCGCCATCTTCGAGGCCGCCTGGGAAGTCAAGGGCGCAAGGCCCGAGATCATGGTCCCCCTCGTGGGCCACGTGAAGGAACTCGCGAACCAGAAACGCGTGATCCTGGAGGCCCTCGAGGAGGTCCGCAAGGAAAAGAAGGGCGGCAAGGTGCCGTTCGAGTACAAGATCGGCACCATGATCGAGGTGCCCCGCGGCGCCCTGACCGCCGACGAGATCGCCGCCGAGGCCGAGTTCTTCTCCTTCGGTACGAACGACCTCACGCAGATGGGCTGCGGCTTCAGCCGCGACGACGCCGGCAAGT
>CAYTJE010000184.1:0-6831 GCA_964437855.1 uncultured Anaerolineales bacterium
AGGCCGGCCCGGCTGACGCACTCGCCCAGGGTGCGCTCCAGGGCGCCGGCGGGCGGGAACGCGACCCGGACGTCCAGGTCGGGGCTGTACTGAATCATGGTGGCCCAATGGGTCCGGATGGGCGCGGTCGGGAAATGCGCGAACGCCGGGTCCGTGAAGGCCTGGGTCAGTTCCACTTCGCGTTCGCCGCGGATGTCGTAGAAGATGACGTAGTCGCCGCCGCCGATGCGGCCGAGGGGCCGGCCGTCGGCGCGGACGAGGACCCGCGGCTCCATGGCCTCGTCCTCCTCGCCCGCGCGGTAGGCGTCGCGGACGGCGTCGGCCATGGGCCAGGTGACGGCGGATTCGGTCAAGACGATTCCCCTGCCACTGCCCGCAGACGGGGGCTGTCACGGGGCCCGGACGGGCCTCAGTCCAGATACCCCAGGTTCTGGAGCCGGGTGCGGATCAGGTCGATCTCACGCCGCGACAGGCCGGCGCGCTCAGGCCCGCCCTCGACGGCCACCAGGTCGCGCAGCACGTACACGATGAACTCGGTGACCGAGCCGAAACCGGTCCCCCGGATGACCCGCTGGATCCGCTCGTACAGTTCGCGCGGGATCTTGATGGTCACCTTGGGTCGTCGGCCGGACCCCGACGGGGCACGTTTAGCCGGCATAGGCAGGTCCCCCAGAGTGCACTTGGAGCCTTTTTGCACTCCAATAAGGATACTCGGAAGCGCGGCGTTGTCAAACGCAATCGCCGGCCCGCAGCACCGCTTGTCACACGGCCCGCACGGGCCGCGCGGTAGCGCCAACGGGCCTGAAGCGGGGTCAGGCCCCGCCTGCCTCCGGGTCGGCAGAGAGGTCCACGTCTTCGGCCCGGCAGAAAACGGCCTCGTCGTACCGGAGCATGACCAGGCCGCTCTGCCAGGCGTCGGGGTCGATCTCCGGCCGGCGGCCGAGGTGTTCCTGGATAAGCCACCGCGGGAAGTCCGCGCCGGCCCGGATGGCCAGCGGCACGCCGCCGCCGAACCGCGGGTTGACGTCGAAGAACTTGACGGCGCCGGCCGGGTCGACGCGGCACTGGCAGGTCACCACGCCCTGGCATTCGGCGAGCGCCTCGACGAGGCGCGTGGCCTGGCGGATGACCGCGGGATGGCGGACGGTCATGCCCTTGGCCACCTCGCCCGCCCGCACCTGGATGCGCCACCGGGGCACGGCGACTCGCGGCCGGCCGTCGAGCCCCGTGTACACGTCGACCGTATACTCCCGGCCCTCGGCGTACTCCTGAAAGACGAGGCGTTTCCGGCGGGGACCCAGCCGCTTCATCGCCGCGGCGCTGTGGACCGTGCGGACCCGTTTCGACGCGCTGCCGTGCCGGTCCTTGGCAATAACCGGAAACGGCCCGGCCAGCGCCTCGGCGTAAGAGAGGAGGCGCGGCGTGGCGACGTGCCGCTCGCTGAGAAACCGGAACGCCGTCCGCTTGTCCCAACACGTGCGGGCGACCCGGCTGGAAGAGATAACGACCCGGGCGCCGATCTCGGCAAAGCGGTCCCGCGCATCCGCCAGGGTCACCAGTTCCCAATCGATCAGCGGGATGACCATGTGGACGTCCCGCCGGTGGCAGACGTCGAGCAGGGCCTCCACGTACTCCGGGGCGTTGACGCCCGGCACCACGAATCCCTCGTCCGCCACGTGAAACGCCGGCGCCAGCCGGGACCAGTCGGCGCCGTAGATGGCCCCGTCGAGACCCAGGTCGGCCAGGGCCCGCCGGAACGCCTTCGCCAGACTGACGCGCCGGCCGATACAGGTCAGCAGGATGTTAAGGCGTTCGGCCATCCCTCCCCCTTTGCGCGGCGAGCCGTCGCCGTACCGTCAGACCTGCCCGGCCGGGACGTGCATCCCGGTGGATCACATCGCCGGGTCTACGGCACGGGGCGCGCGAGCCGCGCGGGCCGGCGCATTGCCCCGCCGGGACGGGCACCCGGTCCCAACCGTTACCTCGAACGTGCGTATCCAACAGGATACCTCACCGATGCGTCATGTCAACGGAACACCGCGGGCGGGGGCCGAAATCGAGCCCCGGCTACCACTTCTGGTACGCCGTGTTCCGCCCGAAGCCCTTGGCGACGGTCCGGCACAGGATCGAGAGGTCCAGCCTCAGGCTCATCCGCTCGACGTACTGGACGTCGATGTCGAGTTTTTCCTGGTGGGGCACTTCGCCCCGGCCCCGGACCTGGGCCAGCCCGGTCAGCCCCGGGCGGACCTCCAGGCGCCGCCGCTGCCTCGCCGTGAACGCGCGGGCCTGACTCATGTACAGCGGCCGGGGCCCCACCAGGCTCATCTCGCCCTTCAGGACGTTCCAGAGTTGGGGCAGTTCGTCGAGGCTCGTTTCGCGCAGCCACCGGCCGACGCGCGTGAGGCGGGGGTCCTCCGGCGAGCCGGGGCTGGCGCCGTACGGCGCCGCGTCGGCCCGCATCGTCCGAAACTTATACATGATGAACGGCTGCATATACCGGCCGGCCCGCTCCTGCCTGAACAGGATGGGCCCCGGGCTGGTGCGCCGGATGGCCAGGGCGATGCCCAGCAGCACCGGCCAGCCGACCGCCAGCGCCCCGGCCGAGGCAACGACGTCCAGCGCGCGTTTGACGGCCGCCTGGGCCGGGCTCATCGTTCCGCCTCCCGCACCAAAGGCGCGGCGGGTCTCCGTACCCACCGCGCACGGGGCCGGCGCGGTAGGTGCGGAGACCCACTGCGTCCCCACTCCGCTCGCCGCGCCAGCGCGGCGGCGAACACCGCGTCGCCGCGCCCCTCGACGCCTGAAGTCACTTTCGGCCGCACCTCGTAGATCGGCCCGAACGCCGCGCGGCGCGGGTGGTCGCGAACCCACCTCGGCATGTACCGGCGCTGGTCCGAGACGACGAACACGCGCCGGCCCTCGGCCGCCAGCGCCGGCAGCAGCGACGCCTCGCTCCGCCAGTACCGCACCGCCTCCGATGCCGAGAGGTACGGCGGCCGGGTACCGGCCGCCGCCAGCAGGACGTCCGGCCGGCGGCCCTCGACCACCTGGACGTAGACCAGCGGCGGCGCGACCGTCGAATCCGCCAGCAGCACCGCCCGCTCCGGCAGCCGGGCCAGCACCGCCTCCGCCAGCCGCCGAGGCCCGTCCTCGCCGCACCGCCACGGCTGAAGGAAGTAGCGGTACTCGTCGCGGTAAGGCACGTCGTGCGGACTCGTCACGAGGCCCGCCCGCCGGGCCGCCGCGGGCAGCACGGCATACACGGCCACGGGCACAAGGGCCAGGCCCACGGCCGCCCACCGCAGCCACCCGGCCCGACGATGCAGCACCCGGGCCGTCCCCACCCCGATCAGGACACTCGCCGGGACGTAGAACGGTACGAAGAATGCATACTGGTCCGGCACGTTGTACCGGGCGGCCCAGAGGCCATACACGACCGCCAGGATCACCAGGACCCGCCCGACGGCCTCCCCCCGCCGCAGCACCGTCCAGGCGCCCACCAGGCCCGCCAGGACGAGCGGCGTGGGATAGTTCAGCCCCACGTACAGGACACTCCTGCCCAACAGGTGCGGCAGGTGCGCCAGGTTGGCCGCCTGGGCCCCGTACCCGCCCACCGTGGCGGAGACGAGCGTGGCGGCCAGGCTGCCCGTCCGGACATACTCCAGGCCGAGGACGATCCAGTACAGCGTGCCGCCGGCCAGCCAGCACGCGGCCCCGGCCGGCAGCGTCCACCAGGCCAGGCGCCGGCGGACGACCGCCACCGCCGCCCATCCGCCGAAGACCAGCAGGCTGAACCCCGCCATCAGGTGGTTGCTCAGCGCCAGACCGTTCAGGCCGAACAGCAGCAGGAGCCACCTCGGCCGGCCGTCCCGGCGCCACGCCCAGGCGCACAGGCACTCGGCCGACAGCAGCGCCGCCGCCCACCCGTACGTCTCCGCGATGACCGCGTGCCGCCACACCGCGTGGCCGAGCGCGAACACCAGCGCCGCCACCACCGCCGGGATCAGGCGCCATGTCAGCAGCCGGACCAGCAGCAGGACATTGGCCACGGCCAACGCCGTCCCCAGGGCCGACGCCAGGTTGGCCCCGTACGCCCAACTCCACGGCCCGGCCCGGCCCGCCAGGTGCGCCAGCACGATGAACCACGGATGGACGCGGACGGCCTCGCCCGGCCGGCACCAGGGGCTCTCGACGCTCGGCGGCCAGGAGAGCCGGGCCGCCGTGTACTGGTAGTCTCCCGAGTCCTGCCACACCAGCCCCGGGGCGAGCGTGGCCACGTAGAGCCCCAGCGCTGCGATGAATGCCGCCGCCCACGCCACGGGCAGGGGCGTCCGGCTGCCGGGGTTGGTCGCTCGGGGTATCATCGCGCTCAACGTGCGTTTCCGCGCCGTGTGCGGTCACAATCCCGCGCGGTGTATCTCCGGATGCACCGCGCGGCCAGCAAGCGGGCCGGCGAACACGGGCTTGGGTGGCCCGGCCGGCTTGCCCGAGCCAAGGCCCGGAGTAGCGGCGGCCTGGGAAGGCCGCCGCGCTCCATCAAGTTCACCGCGCGTGGCGACCGCCGGCGCGGCCCGTACGGTCCGCGCAGGAAGCAGCGTTGCAGGCTTAGAACCCGTACAGCGCCGCCGCCACCATCGCCAACCACACCAGCAGGGCGAGGACGAAGGGCGGGTCGCGGCGGAGCATGTCCACCGGTCCCGATACCCGCCCGGCCAGCGTCTGGCCGTAGAACCGAAACACCGCGTACACGACCGGCAGCACCGTGATGAAGAGCCAGGGGTGCCCCGCCGCCGCTTGGGCCGTCCGCGGCGTCACCGTGTAAAGCATGTAAGTGACGATGGCGAGACCGGCCGAGATCGTCATCATCTGCTCCAGGCCGCGGCGGGAGTAGAGCGTCCAGGCGACGGCCCGGGTATCGCCGGCCCGGTCGCCGAGGGCGGCGCGCTCGGCCTCCCGCTTCGCAAATCCCAGGAACAGGCTCAGCGTCAGCGTGCACAGGAGGAGCCATTGGCTGACCTCCACGCCGGCCGCCACGCCCCCCGCCTGCGCCCGGAGCAGGAACCCGGAGGCGATGACGAGCACGTCGAGGATGGCCACACGCTTCAGCCCCACCGTGTACGCCGCCATCACGGCCAGGTATCCGCCGACGACCCAGGGGACGCCCGGCCCCGCCAGGCGCGCGACGCCGAGCCCCGCCGCCGCCAGGACCAGGCTGAAGACGACGGCCGTGGCCGGCGCCAGCGCCCCGGAAGCCAAAGGCCGATCGCGCTTCAGCGGATGGCGGGCGTCCTGCCGCCGGTCCACCAGGTCGTTGAAGGCGTAGACGGCGCTGGAGGCGAGGCAGAAGGCGCCGGCCGCCTCCACCACGGCCACCCACACCTCCGCCTCGCCCGCACGCCTGCCGAAGACGATCGCCGCAAAGACGAAGACGTTCTTGATCCAATGGGCCGGCCGGGCCAGGCGAACCAGGTTCCAGACGGTGGCCTTCACGCGTGTCCCTTCCCCATACCGCCCTGCCCTGCGATTCCCACTTAGCACTACAACGCTAAGTCGGCGTTTTGCGCGGTGGGTCTGGAGTACCCACCGCGCTCGAAACGCCCTTGTTAGGGCTGCGCGGCGGGTGCGGAGACCCGCCGCGCACGAGTTAGCCTTGTAGTGTTAGAACGGGGGACCGGGTCGATGTCAAGCAGTTCCGGCTGCGTGGGTTATCGACACGTGGGCGTGGGCGCTGCCAGCCAAACGCCGCGCCGCATACGATGCGCCGGGTGGCATGCTTTCGCGCCTTTGCGAAAGCATGCGCTTCCGGTGCCGGCGAGACACGCTTTCGCAGAAGCGCGAAAGCGTGCCACCCGCCTGTGTGGCCCTCTGGCCGGTTGACATCCCGCCGCCGGCGGGTAGGATGCATCGCGCTCCGCGGGACCAAGGAGCCCGTTGTGGCGGGTCCGCTGCGTATCCTGGCCATCGAACCGTATTTCGGCGGGTCGCACGCCGATTTCCTGGACGGCCTGCGGGCCGCCTCCCGACACACCTGGACGCCCCTCACGCTGCCGGCCCGAAAGTGGAAGTGGCGGATGCGCGGGGCCGCCATCCACTTCGCCCGGGAGGCCGAGCCGCTCGCGCGCGGCCAGGGGTTCGACCTGGTCTTCGCGAGCGATTTCCTGAACCTGGCGGACTGGCGGGCCCTGGCGCCGCCGGCGCTGGCGGGCCTGCCCACCGTCGCGTTCTTCCACGAAAACCAGTTGTCGTACCCCGTCGAGCCGGGCCAGACCCGCGACTACCAGTACGGCTTCACGAACCTGACGACCTGCCTGGCCGCCGACGAGGTGTGGTTCAACTCCGCGTACCATCGGACGGAGTTCCTGGACGCCGTCGCCGGGCTCCTCGCCAAGATGCCCGACTACGTGCCGAAGGGCCTTCCGGAATCCATCGACAACAAGAGCCGCGTCATGCACCTCGGGGCAGACCTGAAGCCGCTCGTCGCCGGCCGGCAGGAGACGCCGCACGAGCCGCCGCTGACCATCCTCTGGAGCCACCGGTGGGAGTACGATAAGAACCCGCAAGGTTTCTTCCGCACGCTCTTCTTCCTGGACGAGGAAGGGCTGCCGTTTCGCCTGGCCATCCTGGGCGAGACGTTCCGCAAGTGGCCGCCCGTCTTCGAGGAGGCCCGGCGCCGCCTGGCCGACCACATCGTCCGGTTCGGCTACATGCCGGAGCGCGAGGCGTACGAGGCGCACGTGCGGCAGGCGGACATCGCGGTCTCGACGGCCATCCAGGAACGGTTCGGCCTGTCGATGGTCGAGGCGATGGCCGCCGGCTGCTTCCCCCTCATGC
>CAYTJE010000185.1:0-6826 GCA_964437855.1 uncultured Anaerolineales bacterium
GACCTTGGTCGGCGCGCGCCGTTTAGCGGCGCGGCCCGTACGGGCCGCGCACGAGATAGCGTTGTAGTGTTAGCCGCCGACCTTGGTCGGCGCGCGCCGTTTAGCGGCGCGGCCCGTACGGGCCGCGCACGAGATAGCGTTGTAGTGTTAGCCGCCGACCTTGGTCGGCGCGCGCCGTTTAGCGGCGCGGCCCGTACGGGCCGCGCACGAGGAGCCGGCGGATGAAACTCATCGCGTTCTGCGTCCGGCACGCCGTTCCGGTGATCGTCGCGGTCCTGCTGGCGGTCCTGTTCGGCGTGATCTCGCTGACGGAGATTCCGCGCCAGTTGACGCCCACCGTCGAGGTGCCGGTCATCGGCGTGACGGTTACGTACCGGGGGGCGGCGCCGCAGGAGATCGAGCGCGAGATCATCACCAAGATCGAGGAGCAGTTGAACGCCGTCGAGGGCCTGCGGGAGATGACCTCGGAGGCCTCCGAGGGGATGGCGGCCATCCGGCTGGAGTTCGACTGGGGCACGGACCTCGACGTCGCCAGCATCGACGTCATCAACAAGTTGAACCTGGTCGAGGACCTGCCCGACGAGGCCGACGAGCCGGTCCTGTTCTTCGGCGAGCGGCACGAGCATCCCGTCTGCTTTATCAGCCTCCAGGGCAAGGGCGAGACGAGCGACGACCTCCGCGAGTTTGCCGAGGACGTCCTCGAGCCGGAACTGAAGCGCCTGAAGGGCGTCAGCCGCGTCGAGGTCTACGGCGGCCGGGAACGCGTCGTCGAGGCCACCTTCGACCCCGTGCAGTTGGCGTCCTACCGGCTCCGGCCGATGGACGTGGCGAACCTGCTGGCGGCCGAAAACCAGAACACCCGCGGCGGGAAGGTGGACGAGGAGAAGAACCGGTGGGTCGTCCGCACCGTGGGCGAGTTCCGCACCGCCGAGGACGTCGAGCAGGTGGTCCTCCGCCGGCCCGGCATGCCCGACGTCCGCATGGAGGAACTGCTGGAGGTCAGCCAGCAGAAATTCAAAGACGCCGAGGCGTACGTCCGGACCGACGGCGAGCCCAGCATCGTCTTCGCCGTCCACAAAAAGACCGGCGAGAACGTCGTCGCCATCATGGAGCAGGTGTACCGGAAGGTCGAGAACCTGAACACGACCATCCTGGCCCGGATGGACCGGCGGATGGAGGTGGTCTACGACGAGGCGGAGTACATCGACCGGTCGATCGCGCAGTTACAGCAGAACGTGATCTTCTGCGCCCTGCTGGCCGGGGCGGTCCTGCTGCTGTTCCTGCGGAACCCGTCGGCCATCCTGACGGTGTTCGTCACGATCCCGATCTCGTTCATCTCCACGTTCATCTTCCTGTGGCAGATCGGCCGGACGCTGAACGTCGTGAGCCTGGCGGGCATGGCGTTTGCAGTCGGCATGCTGGTCGACAACGCCATCGTCGTGCTGGAGAACATCTACCGGCACCGGCAGATGGGCAAGGGGCCGATACGGGCCTCGCTGGACGGGGCCGGCGAGGTCTGGGGGGCGGTGCTGGCGTCCACCCTGACGACCATCGCGGTCTTTGTGCCGATCCTGCTGATCCAGGAAGAGGCGGGCCAGTTGTTCCGCGACATCGCCCTGGCGATTGCCATCAGCGTGGCCCTGTCGCTGGCCGCCTCGATGACCGTGATCCCGATGCTCTCGGGCAAGATCCTGCGGACCCACAAGGAGAAACCGACCAGGGAGGTCGGGCCGACGCGGGCGGCGCTGCGGCGGGTGCCGGTCCGGGTGGTCCTGGTGGCCACCGCGGGCGTGACGATCCTCACGGGCCTGGCGGCGCTGGCGCTGGTGGCCTGGCTGGCGGTGGACCTGCTGGCCCTGGCCGGCTGGGTGACGCCCGTGGCCGAGTGGTTCGACGCCCCGATGCTCCGGGCCGTCCTGGCTCAGTTGGGTCCGCTGCACCTGGTGGGCCTGCTGCTGCTGTCGCTGTTTGTGGCGCTGGCGGCCGAGGCGCCGCGGCTGTTTCTCCGGCTCGACCGCCTGTACCCGGACGTGGGCCGGCCGCTGGGCACCGACGCCCTGTCGCGCATGACCCTGCACGACTGGATCGGGGCCGCGGTCAAGCGCGGCATCACGCTGCTGGTGCACTGGCTGATGCAGGGCGCGGGCCGGCGGGTCGCGGTGGCGGGGGGGATCCTGGCCGTCTTCGCGTACCTGCTCGTCTTCTTCTTCCACAGCACGCCCATGACGTACCTGCCCACCGGCAACCGCAACTTCGTCATGGGCCGGGTCATTACCGAGGCGGGCGCCAGCGTGGACCACAACCTGGAGGTGGGCCAGACCATCGAGGACCGGGTCATGGCCCTGCCGGGCGTCGAGAAGATGTTCATGGTGGCCCTGGGCGACCAACTCTTCTTCGGCGCCCGCGCCGCCGACGCCGACGAGGCCAGGGAACTGGCCCAACGCATGTGGGCCGCCATGGGGAACCTGCCGCGCGCGGTCATGATCCCGGACCCGGGTCTCCGCCAATTGAAGATGCGCGAGTGGCGGCAGGCGTACGGCGACTTCGCGAAGGAGCCGATCGGGGGCCTCACGGTCCTGGTCGGGCAGGTGGGCCTGTTCCAGCGCGGGGGGACCCTGGCCGGCCAGACCGTCTCGGTCGTCCTCCGCGGCGACGACATCGACCGCCTGTACGACATCGGCGACCGCATGCAGGACGGCATCAAGGCCGTCGAAGGCGTCCAGGGCATCAACCCGAGTTACAAGCGCGGCAACTGGGAACTGCGGCCGGTGGTTGACCGCAAGCGGGCCGCCGACGTGGGCCTGACGGCCCGGGACATCGGCTACGACGTCGGGGCCATCATCAACGGCGTGGAGGTGGCCGACTTCCGGGAGGCCTCCGGCAACGAACTGGACCTGATTCTCCGCGGCCGGCCGCGCTACCGCCGGCACATCGAAGCCGTGGCCGACCTGCCCCTCTGGACGCCCCGCGGCGGCCGGGTCCTCCTGGGCCAGGTGGCGCCGGTGGCGCCGGCCGCCGGATTCAACGTCATCGAGCACACCGAGCAGCAGCGGAGCGTGACGCTGGAGACGCAACTGACCCCGGAGGCCGCCATCGGCGCCGTCGTCAACACCATCCAGGACCGCGTCATCGGGCCGATGGAGGCCGACGGCACCATCCCGCCCACCTACATCGTGGAGACGCGCGGCCAGGCGCGGGACCTGGAACGGATGTGGAAGGCCCTGCGGTGGAGCCTGCTGCTGGCCCTGGTGATCGTCTACCTGCTGATGTCGGCCCTGTTCGAGAGTTTCGCCCACCCCTTCGTCATCATGCTGACGGTGCCGCTGGCCATGGTGGGCGGCTTCGGCATGCTGTGGGCCATGCGGGGCTATAACACGCTCCTGGGCCTCCCGCCGCCGCAACTCGACGTGGTCACCATGCTGGGGTTCGTCATCCTGATCGGCATCGTCGTGAACAACGCGATCCTGGTGGTGGCCCAGGCGCTGAACTTCCATCGAAGCGAGGGCCGCGAGATCAAGCGGGCCATCGTCGACAGCGTCGAGAGCCGTATCCGACCCATCTTCATGAGCACGATGACGAGCATCCTGGCCATGCTGCCCCTGGTCCTCAGGCCGGGGCCCGGCAGCGAACTGTACCAGGGTCTCGGGTCGGTGGTGGTCGGGGGGCTTCTGATCTCGACCGTTTTCACGTTGATTCTGACGCCGGTCGTGTTTAGTTTCGGGTTCGCGGTGACCGAGCGGCTGCACGCTGCGGCCCGCCGATGGGGCCTGATTGTCGGCGGCGAAGGCGAGGCGCAATCGTAGGGACACGGCCTGCCGTGCCCGCGCCTGGCATGCCACGGCGTGCCCCTGCGCCGGCGCGGCGCAATCGAGCCGCGTGCGTGAGCACGCGGGTACGTGCGAACTGCATCAGGTGCCCGGCGCGCCGACGTCGCCGCCCTCACGCCGTACCCGTGACCTTACGGTCGCGGCTCGAACAGCGCGACTGCTGCGCGGCGACCACAAGGCGACCGGATGGACGACCTGTCGGCAAGCGACGAAGACCTGATGCTTCGGCTCCAGCGCCGGCGCGACGAAGGGGCCTTCAGCCTCCTGTTCGCCCGGTATCGCGGACCGATTACCAGTTACGTCTACCGCCTGGTGGGCAACCGGGCCGAGGCCGAGAGCCTGGCCCAGGAGACGTTCCTCCGCGTCCTCCAGAAGGCCGACCGGTACGACTACCCCAAGCGGTTCAGCACGTGGTTCTACACGATCGCGCGGAACCTGGCGACCGACTTCCTGAAGAAGAAGCGGGCCGTCGTGCCCGGCGATTTCCAGTCGCTCTCGGAGGCGGTGCTGGGCCCGGCCGTCCCGCCCGCCGAGGAGCAGGTGGCCTCCCGTGAGGAACTGGAGCAACTGGCCCGGGCGCTGGCGGACCTGCCGGCCCCGTACCGCGAGGTGGTGGTCCTGCGGGCCCTCCAGCAACTGTCGTACCGCGAGATCGCCAACATCGTCGGGTGTCCGGAATCCACCGCCCGCAGCCGCATGGATTACGGGCTGGAGTATCTGCGGAAATATTACCGAGGCAAAGAGGCGGGGAAAATCCGGACCACCCCCGACGAACGCCCCGGTTAGTCGTATAAGCCAGTGAAGCCGCCCCGATGCGGGCGGCGCGGAGGGGCATCTCTGAAGCGCCTTTTGAGGCACGCGATCGTATCGCAACGCCGGGCCACAGCCGGAAAGAGAGCGAATCATGGGGGGAAAGCAGCCTACGATGAACTGTCCCTGCGCCCATGAGTGGTACGAGGCGGCTCGCGGCATGCTGCCGCCGGACCGCGACCGGGACCTCGGCCGCCACCTGGCCGAGTGCCCCGACTGCCGCGCACGCGCCGAGGAGGTCCGCGAGGCCACCGCCTCGCTCCGGCGCCTGGCGGACGCCACCCGCATGGACCTGTCGGCCGACGGGGCGGAGGCCCTGTTCCGTCGTGCCCGGATGGGCGGCCTGCTGGGGCGGAAGCCCCGGCGGTCCATCGGCGCCTGGGCCGGCCGGACGGCCTGGGTCCGGTGGGGCGTGCCGGCGGCCATGGCCGCCGCCGCCATCCTCCTCATCGTCTTCGGCCTGTGGACGCAAGCGCCCCAGCCGGTCTCGCCCCGCGGGGCGCTGGAGCGGCTGGTCCGTGCCGGCCTGGCCGCCCAGTGGGCCGGGGACCTCCGGCCGCTCGGCCCCCTGGCCCGGGCCGCCGTCAGCCAGGAACTCGCCCAGCCCGAGCCGGACGAGGCCCAGGTGGCGGACCTGCTGCTGGTGGCCTACATCGCAGAGCGGCCGAGAGAGGACCGCCAGACCCGGGACGTGCGGTTTCTGCTTCGCGGGATCTGGACCCGCCGGCCGCGCACCGCCGCCGCGCGGGGCCTTTCTCCCTGGGACCGGCTCCGCTGCCCGATGCTGGCCTCCACGGGGCTGGCCACCGCCGGCCTGACCCAGGCCACCGCCGCCGGCGCGGCGGGCGGTCGCGCCGAGCGGACCCCGGTGGGAGAGGAGGCGCCGCTGGCGGCCGCCAAACGGCGAGTCCTCGACGGCGAGTATGCGGCGGCGATGGACCTCCTGCCCTCCGACGGACGCGGCGCCGTCCTGAAGGCGTGGTGCCTGGCCTCCCTGGACCGAAAGGCCGAGGCCGCCCTCGTCCTGGCCGAGGCCGACCAGGTCTCCGGCACGCCCCTGGCCCGCCTCCTGCGCGCGGACCTGATGCTCGGGGCCGGCGAGGTGACCGAGGCCGTCAAGGAATACGAGGACCTGGCCGAGCGGAACAACCGCTGTTGGTTCGCGGCCGGGTACCTGTACCGGTACGAACTTCGGGACGGGAAGTCGGCGGGGGCGTGCTTCCGCCGGCTCCAGGACGGCCCCCTGGCCGAGTACGTGCAGGAGGCGTTCCGGACGGAACTGGCCATGACCGAGGTCCCCGCCCCCGAGCCGCTCCTGGCGGCCGACTTCGATGCGTACGACCCCGGCCCGATGCCGGCCAACTGGGCCCTGGTCCGCGTCAAGGGCGGCGAGTTCGAGGTGGTGGCCGTGCCCGGCGGCCGGGCCGTCAGCCAGGGACCCGGCACGGAGTTCGTCACGGGCCGGTCCGAGTGGGCCGATTACACCATGCAGGTGGACGTGAAGGTCGTGGAGGCCCGCGACGACTACGTGGTCGGGGCGGTGGCGTACCGGCAGACGGACCAGACGGGCTATCGGCTGGAACTGACGCCGCAGCGGCTGCAGATTGTCAAACAACTGGGCCGGCCCGGTTCGCCGTCGGCGTCGCTGGTCGGGCAGACGCACCGGCTCGTCCTCCCGCCCGCCGAGGGCTGGTGGTATACGCTGAAGGTCCGCGTCCAACAGGTCGGCGGCGGGGTGAACGTGGCCGGCAAGGTGTGGCGGACCGACACCCCCGAACCGCTCGGCTGGCACGTGGCCTGGACCGATACCGGCCAGGCGGACGGCGGGCCGCTGACGGGCGGTCGGGCGGGCGTCCGCGTCCGCGGGGCACGCGTCCTCATCGACAACCTCGTCGTCACCCGCAACGGCTCGTCGGAGGAACTGGCGGCCGCGTCGCCGTAGCCGTTATCGGCCGGGTGCCACGGTTTCGCGCCGTCGCGAAAGCGTGGGCGGCCCACGTGGCCGCCTTGATGGGTGCGTTTGCCAGCAAACGCACGGTACTTGCGCCGTCACTGTCTGCATCAAGTAAGGGTCGTCGGCCTGCACGTGGGGAAGGGGCCGACGCCCTTTTTTATGGTTCAAGACCCATTACCGGGGAGCACGTTTCCTGACCCCCCCATGCCCGGTCCGTATCGCCCTGGGGGAGATG
>CAYTJE010000186.1:0-6818 GCA_964437855.1 uncultured Anaerolineales bacterium
ACCCTTCCTCGATGGCCCGGGCCTCGATGTCCGGGTGCTTGCCGCCCGTGAGCCGGCGGATCGCCTCGACGCGCCGCGTCTCGGCGGCCATCCGGCGACGCATCTGCGCGACGGGGTCGCCGTCCTCGGCGGCCGCGGCCTCGACGGTCTCCGGCGCCCGCGCCGGGTCGGAGGGCGTGTCGGTGTCAGGCTTGGGCGTCTCCTCGGGGGCCGGTTCCGGCGGGGTCGCCGCCTGGGATTCCGGCCGGCGACGCCGCGCCGGCCCCTGCCCTCATGCTCCAACGTTCGGCCGCGGTTCAAGACGGCCGGCGCCGTTCGTGTTGATGATCGTAGATATGATCGTCCACCTCGTGAACGTGCTCGCGGAAATGGCCGGTCTCGTCCACGTGACGGTGCAGCCGCTTCCCGTGCAGCGTCGGCACCACGACGGTGGCGCCGGCGACTTCGCCGATGGTCACGTCGATGTGGAAGGCGTCGCGGATGACGGCGGGGGTGAGCACGTCCTTCCCGCCCGCCGCCAGGACCCGGCCCTGCTTGAGGAGGACGAACCGGTCGGCGAACCGCAGCGCGCTATTCAGATTGTGGGTGACCACGAGCGTGGTCATGCGGAGGTCGCGGGTGACGGCGTGGAGCAGGCTCATCACCTCCATCTGGTTGACCGGGTCCAGGTGATTGATGGGTTCATCCAGCAGCAGGACCTCGGGTTCCTGGGCCAAGGCGCGGGCGAGGACGACTTTCTGCAACTCGCCGCCGCTCAGTTCGGCCGCCGGCCGCATCGCCAGGTCTTCCAGGTGGACCAGGCGGAGCAGTTCCTCGACCCTCTCCAGGTCCGCCGCATCGGTCTGGCCGCCGTCGCGGGCCTTTCGGCCGAGCAGCACCGCCTCGAACACGGTGCAGTGGGCGGCCTCCTGCCGCTGCGGCATGTAGCCGAAGTGCCGGGCGATCTCCCGGCCGCTCATGGCGGCCACGTCGGCCCCGTCGATCGTGACCGTGCCCATCCGGGGCCGCAGCAGCCGGTTGATGTTCTTCAGCAAGGTGGTTTTGCCGGAGCCGTTCTCTCCCAGGATGGCCGCCAGGCAGCCCGCCGCCAGTTCCAGCGTCACGCCGCGCAGGACGTCCCCGCCGCGGTAGGAGAAATGAAGGTTGTCTATCTTGAGAATCATGATTTCAGATTTCTATGCGTCATCAGCAGGTACAGGAACACCGGCCCGCCCGCGAAGGAGGTCAGAATGCCTACCGGCAGGACGACCGGCGCCATGACCGTCCGGGCCAGCAGGTCCGACACCAGCAGCAGGAGTCCCCCGACCAGGGCCGCGTACGGCAGCAGAAACCGGTGATCCTCCCCGATCACCATCCGCACCAGGTGCGGCGCGATGAGCCCGACGAACCCGATGATGCCCATGAACGCCGTCGTCACCGACGCCACCAGGGCGGCAAGGACCAGGGCCGACAGCCGCAGGGACGAGACGCGGACACCCAGGCTCTTGGCGGTATCGTCCCCCCAGACCATCGCGTTGAAGTGCCAGGCCCGCCAAAGCAGATATGCCGACGCCGGCAGCAGGACGAGGGCGATGACCGCCAGTTCGGGCCACAGCGCCTTCTTCAGGTCGCCGAACGTCCAGAACACGGCCGAGGCCACCTCGATGTCCGAGGCAAAGTACTGAAGCAGCATGGTGGCCGACCCGAAGAAGGCGCTCAGCGCCACGCCGGCCAGGATGAGCGCCGCCGGCGAAAGGTCGCGAAACGTAGAGAGAAGCACCAGCGCCGTCACCGTCACGAGCGAGCCGCCGAACGCGCACGCCACGACCAGGTACGGCGAGGACGCGGCCGCCGGGGCGGCGTCGGCGACGACGGCGGTGCCCGCGCCCAGGGCGACGATGGCGAACGTCGCGCCGAACACCGCCCCCTGCGAAATGCCGAGCGTAAACGGTGAGGCCAGCGGGTTCCGCAGCACGTTCTGCATCGCCACGCCCGCCAGGCCGAGACACGCCCCCGCCAACACCGCCGCCGCCACCTGCGGCAGCCGGATGCCCCAGAACACGTGCTGCGTGGAGGCGTCGGCCCGGGCCAGGAGGGCACCGGCCATCGCACGGAAGCCGAGCGGGTACGCCCCCGTCCGCAGAGAGGCCGCCGCGGCAGCGAGGCTCAACACGACGAGCACGGCGCCGGCCAGGTACTTCCGCCTCACGTGCCGGTCGTACTGCGCCTTCAAGTCGGCTCCGCGCATGTCATCTCCACTCGACCGGGCCGGCCTCGGGAATAGGCACGGCCCGGCAGGCCGGTATCTCTCCCTCGGGCGCGATGCCGAGAAACGTTTCCATGATCTCGCGGGCCTTGTCCTCCATGCGGACGTCCTCGAACCGCTCGGGATACAACGATTGGCCGATGAAATACGCATTGAGCAGCGCCAATTCCATGTTGGTATTGTAATAGTTGTATGGCAGCAGTGAGAACACTCTGCTGGCCTTGACGGCCTTCAGCAGGCGGTAAAAATCCCGGTGCTCCTGCACGTCCTGGTCCAGGATGGTGCGGCTACCGAGGTCGACGAAGAGGACGTCCGGATTCCAGACGAGAATCTGCTCCTTGTCCACGAAGAAGTGGCCCGTTTGGCACAGCCCGTCGGCGAGATTCCGCGCGCCGGCCAGACGGGCCGGCGGGTACCCGGCCTCCGTGCTGGTCAGGCCGTGGGCCCCCTTGAACGAGATGCCGCCGATATAGACGGTGGGTTTCTCGTTCATGGGTATATCGCGGGTCCGCTCGCGCAGGTCGCGTTCCAGGGAGGCGATGGCGGCGTTGAGTGAGGCGGCGCGCTTCTCCCGGCCGAGCACCTCGCCCAACAGGGCCAGCGATCGCCGGGCCTCCTCCCGCCACACCCCCAACTCCCCGTACGACAGGTACATGGTCGGCACGCCGGTCTTCGCCTGCAGGTTGTCGAGTTGACCGGGATCGATGCCCACGCACGCCAGGAGGTCGGGCCGGCAGGTGAGAATCTTCTCCGGATCGGGCAGCGTGCCGGGCCCGCCGGCGCCCACCACGGGAAGGGCCAGGACGTCCTCGCTCAGGGCGTGCGCGTATGGCCGGGCGTAGAGGTCGCGCGCCATCCGCTTCTCAAGGTCCTCGATGCCGACGACCCGGTCCGTCGCGCGGAGATACACCACGAACCGGAGCGCCCCCGGCCCGAGCGCGATAAGCCGTTTCACCTCGCCAGGCACGGTGACCTCCCGGCCCGCGAGGTCCGTGACCGTCCGCCCGGCCGTCTCTTCCGGAGGCGAGCAGCCGATGGCAGCCACGGCCCCCGCCGCCAGCGCGGTTCCCACCAGGATGGCTGCCGTCGAGGTGATTTCGTGCATTCGTCCGTTCATGCGATCCTCCGGGACGGGCGTTTCTGCCGGCGCGGCGGTCCAGCCACACGCCCGCGGGGCCGAGTCGGCGCCCCTCGCCCTACAGGCGGCGGACCCTGCATCAGGTCTCCGGGTGGATGCCCCGGCCGTCCACGCGCCAGACCCCCTCGCCGGCGCACGCCAGGCAGACCGGTTGGCCGTCGCGGAGGCGGGCGTGGCTTTCCATCACGTCCTCGCCGCACTCGGCACACCGCACGGAATCCAGAATGGGGGCGTAGGCGGGCGCCTGCACGGCAACCGTCTGAAGGTGGAACAGGGCCTCGTCATCGGCGTGGAGCACGCGGAACCCCGCCTCCTGCCAGAGGGCCCGGAAGCGCCGGCCTTCCTCGTCGGTGAGGGGCTGGCGACGTCGGACGGCCTTCTCGAAGAGGTGGTCGGCCTCCGCCCGATGGTCCCACGTCTCTTGGAGAGGCGCAAGGTCCTTCAGGAGCAGGCGGAGGCCCTCCCCGGCCTCCCGACGAAGGAAGGTGACGGCCGTCTTGCCGAGGTCACGGTAGATGAGCGCGTTGTTGCCGAAAGTGCATCCGCTGATGGCCTGAATCCCGTCGACGAAGCAGTTGTTGCATTCGACGATGGCCAGCACCTTTTCCATGCCTTCGGCGGCAAGGATGCCGAGACGGCGTGAGGCCAGGACGGTGGCCTTGACCCCCGCCGCCAGGTACGGACACACGTGGCCGTGCACCTCGGCCGCGCGGCAGAGGCACCCTTCCAGGTCGCGGGCGGCAATCATGTTCCGAATCGACTGACGGGTGTCAGCGGCGTCGTGCATCGTGACATGTCCTTTCGCGAGCCAGCGAGTGGGTGGGGCTCCGTTTCCGAAGGGACCGAAACAGCCTTTTCAGGCTGCGTGGCGGGTGCTTCAGACCCGCTGCGTAGAAGATCGCGTTGTCGTTCAGAACGTCGCCTTCAGTCCGGTCATGATGGTGAGTCCCGGCAGAGGATAACCATACTCCTCCTCGTAGTGCCTGTCGAGGAGATTGTCAATCGTCAGGATCCAGCGAGCCTCTCCCTTGTCTTTGCCTCTCCAGACGGGCAGGCTGGCGGTGAAGTCGAGATCGATAAACGGGTCCATGCCGCGGAGGTAACTGCCGCCCGGCTGCGTCAGGTCGCCCCGGATGGCCCGGTGGGCGCTGACGTAGCGCATCGTGAGGTCGGCTTCCAATCCGTCCTCCTTGCGGTATCCGACGCCCAGGTTGGCCTTGTGGTGAGGCAGTTCCACGAGTTCGTCCGAGAGGGCGGCGCTGGAGTCGAGGGTATCGCCTTCCTTTCGGCTTCTCTGAAAGGTGTAATTGGCCCAGACACGGAAGTCGTGCGGCAACTCCTGCGAGACCTCCACCTCCACGCCGCCCAGTCGCACCCGGTCCACATTGTAAATCACCCGGCTGGGCCGGTAGCCGAAGACCGTGCGGATGTAATCGCGCACGTTGTAGTAGTAACCGCGCACCGTGAGGGTGGTCTCGGACGGAAATGCCTGGCCCCATTCCAGTTCCCACTGGTGGGCCTTCTCGCTGGTGAGGTCGGACCGGCCGGGCGGCTGGAAGCCGGCGTTCCACCAGTAGTACTCCGGGACGGTCGGAAACCGGTACGCCCGGCCGTAGCGGCCCGTCAGGTGCGCGTCCTCCCAGGGATAGACGGTGACGGCGAAGCGCGGGCTCCACCGGCGCTCGTCCATGCTGATGTGTCCCGGTTGGGCGCCGTCGGCGGTGAACGAATCGAACCGGATGCCGGGCTCCAGCGTCAGGGCCTCGGTTATCGCCCAGGTATCCTGGAGGTAGGCGCCGTGCCATTGGGTGATGGTGGCCTTGCCCTGGCTGTCTTGAAGGTTCGGATGCGGGTTTCCGCCCGGGAAGACGAAATACTGCGGATCGAAGTGCTTGACGTCGATGTCGCCATACCCCAGGTACGTGCCGCTGGCCCCGTATTCGATGGTGTGACGGCCGAGGGCGTCGAGACCGTGTTCGAGGTCGGCGCGCCATCCCCAGTTGTTCTTTTCGGGTTCGGACTCGCGCAGAAACACCAGATGGCCGGGCTGGCTGATGGAGTAGAACCGATCGGTCCGGTCCTGGTCCATGAAGTAGGCCCGGACGGTGGCGCCGAAATCGTCGGTCTCGTACGAAAGGGCCAGGTCCAGGTTCAGGCGCTCGTCCTTCCACCGGCTGTCGTCGCCGGGATAGAACGGCCCCCAGGCGCCCGGCCCGTTCTTGAAGGGCAGCCCCGGTCCGCCCAGGTCGCCGCTGAGCGAGTCCGGTTCGTCCGGGTCGTAGTACGGGCTGTCCGGGCGATTGTACACGATCATGCCGGACTCGTTCCGCGTGTACCGGCCCGAAAGGGTCAGGTCGAGTTCCTCGGTGATCTGCCACGTCAGGCCGGCCGAGAACGTGTCGCGCTCGCTGAAGGCGTTGCGGAGGTATCCGTCGGAGTCATCGTGGCCGGCTGAAAACGTATAACGGAGCGGTCCGCTCGACCCGGAGTGCGAGACCCGACCGTTCCAGGTGTCCTCGCGGGCGTCCTCGTCGATGAGGCCGCCTTCCAGGCTGACGTCGGTTTCGGGTTCCTCCGACCCCTGCCGGGTCTCCAGGTCCACCACGCCGCCGAGCGTGTTGCCGTACTTGGCGGGGGCGGCCCCGCGAATCAGGGTCAGGCTCTCGATATCGGTGACCGAGAGGGAGTCCCAGTCCACGTAGTACCCGCCGAACACGCCGGCCCCGTGCAGGTTCCGCCCGTTCAGGAGGATGCGGGAGCGGGATTCGTCGAAGCCCCGGAGAGTCAGCCGGCTGTTCTCGTTGCCGGCAAACCGCCGGCGCGAGAGGTCCACCCCGGCCGTGTTCTCGAGCAGGCCTTCCGCCGTGGTCGAGAGACGGATGTGAGGCATGTCCTCGGTCCGGATGACGAGCGGGGCGCCGGAGGTCGGTTCGGCCTTCGGGGCCGTGATCACGATCTCGATCGGCTCGGTCTCCGCCTCGGCCTCGTCCCAGGGTGGGTCGGTCTCGCCGCCCGCCCCCGGCGGCGCCTCCGCGGCCGGGGGCGGATTCTCTTCTTCCGCCGGACCGTCCGGTTCCGGGCCCGACGCCGCTGCACCGGTTCCCAGAAGCAGCACGAGCGTGGTGGTCAGGGGCAGCATCTTCCAAGCCATACATTCTCCTTTAGCCGGCGTCTTTGACACGATTATAAGATGAGTGTTACGAAAAAGCCAAAAAAAGGCTCTGTTTCACTTTTGCGGAAGGGGCCAGTTGGCGTCGATGAGGCACCGGTCGACGCGGATCTCGGCCCCGTCCTCGCGCAGGTAGCCCCGCCCGAGCCGCTCGGCGGTGAGTGCCTCGAGCCCCGCGTAGATCTGCCCCTCAAGGCCCGCCCCCGGTTTATTGCGGGCGAGCGTCGACCGCACCTCCCGCAGCGTGTAGTACGCCCGCCGCTGCT
>CAYTJE010000187.1:0-6811 GCA_964437855.1 uncultured Anaerolineales bacterium
CAGGCGCGCCTCGGGCCGATCTTCGGGCAGGGGTAATCCTACTACGCCACAGGCGCGCGGGGCGGATCTTCGCACCCGCCGGACAGCGCTGCAAATGGCGTTTCGAGCGCGGTGGGTGCGGAGACCCACCGCGCCAAATGCCGACTTAGCGTTGTAGTGTTAAAGCCTGCGGCCTGCCGTTACGGTGTCGGCTTGGCGGAGGCGATGCGGTTCCGGCCGGCGCCCTTGGCCTGGTACAGGGCCGTGTCGACGCGGCGGATGAGGGCTTCGGGCGTCTCGTCGGTGGCGTACTCGGCCACGCCGATGGAGAGGCTGGCGCGGATGTCTTCCTGGTTGACGTGGGCGGGCTGTTGGCGAACCCGTCTGCGGAGGCGGCGGGCGAGTTGTTTCGCCTGATGGCCGGTCGTGTCCGGCAGGATGACGAGGAACTCGTCGCCGGCCCACCGGCCGGGCACGTCCACGCTCCGGACGGTTTCCAGGAGGATGGCGGCGCTGGTCTGGAGGACGGCGTCGCCGGCGGGGTGCCCGAACCGGTCGTTGATCGCCTTGAGCCCGTCGACGTCGACCATCAGGACGGACAGGCGGGCGCCGTAGCGTCGGGCGCGGTCGGTTTCCCGGCCGAGGGCCTCCTCCAGGACCCGGCGGTTGGCCAGGCCCGTCAGCGGGTCGCTTTTGGCGCGGTGTTCCATCTCGCGGAACAGTTCCACGTTGTACAGGCTGGCGCCGATGAGTTCGCCGATCTGCTCGATGACCGGCAGGTCGGTCTCGGCATCGAAGGGCGACCCGTCGGTTTTGTCGGCGAGGTTGAGGACGCCGAGCACCCGGCCGCCCCCCTTGAGCGGGATGATCATGCAGGACGCTGTCTCGTAATGCCCTTCGAACGGCCGGGCGAGGGTAATGTCCTGGTCGCGCTGGAACCGGGTGAGTTCTCCAATCAGCAGCAGTTCGCCGCGGCGAACGGCGTAGGTCATGGGGCTGTTGGGGTTGGCGGCCAGGTCGACGCGTTCGGCCACCGGCTCGTCGTGCGAACGGCCCTGGAGCACGAGCCGATCGCTCTCGGCGTCGTAGAGGTAGAGGCTGGACCGCCGGGCCTCGACCAGGCCGGGCAGGTGGTGGACGCAGACGTCGACGATCTCGTCCAGGTCCAGGGAGTTGATCCGGCGCGAGAGACGGGCCACCTCGCGAACCCGCCGGAGGGCCTGGTCCAGGCGGCGGCGCCCTTCGGCGAGGGCGTCGACCTGGTGTTCGGCGTCGGACAGGCGGGCCGAGAGCGTCCCGCTCTGCTCGGCAAGGTCGTCGACGCGCCGGCCCAGGCGGTCGAGGGCGGCGGTCCGTTCGATGTCTCGGGCCCAGCCCGCCAGCCGGCGGGTCAGGGTGGCCGGCGTGACCGGCGTCAGCAGAATGTCGTACGCGCCCTGGAGGCGGGCCTCGCCGAGACGATCCAGGGCCTGGGCCGGACCCGTCCAGACGCAGCGGTGCAGGTGGGCCTCGATGGCCGAGGCCATCTCCTCCGAGGCCGAAGCGGCGGCCGAGGCGTCGATCAGCACCAGCGACGGCCCCGCCGCGGACAGGACCTGCGGCCCCAGGCGGTCGAGCACCCGGAGGCGGAACCCCGCGGGGACGCGGGCCGCGGTCCAGGCCCGCCGCAAATCGGCGTCCGGGGTGTACAGGCGCAGGGCAAGTTTCCCTGATTCCGGTGCGGGGTCCCCGGAGGCGGGTTTGCGGCAAGGGGCGCGATGGTCCGTGCCATCACCCATAACGCCGCGAGTGTATCCGGGCGGGCCGAATGCGTCTACCGGAAAGTGGGGCGGCGGATGCCCGCCCGGCCTCAGCCGGGGTTCCAGCGGGAAGCGGTTTCCTCGGGACTGACGACACCGTCCGGGGTGCTGGAGGGACGGTCCAGCGTCCTGTAGTACCAGGCGCCGCCCGTGCCGAGCGCTTCCATGCCTTCCTCGAACGCCTCGTATGAAATCCACTCCACGTGGCCGCCCATGCAGGCGACGTATCCCCCCCCGTGATGTCGGCGGGTGAGCGAATACTTGTCCGCGTTGGGAGTCATGTACGCCTGGTCGCAGGCGGATTCCGGTTCGAGGTCATCCGGTCCGGGCGGTACGTGGTCGATGCCGGCACTCTGTTCGATGAACAGGAAATCGTTCGTGTCGAAGTCCTGGATGTTGCGGCTGCGGACACTGCCCCGCGTCCCGCCGGGCCAATTGTCGTAATCGCCCCAGGTAATACTCTGGTTGATGACGTAGGAGGGGGCCGGGACGGTCTCTTTCAGCGTCCCGGTGACCTTGACCAGTTCCAGCGCGCCGTCCGGCCGGGGCAGGCCCCGGTCCATGTCGAAAGGACAGTACAGGATATCGTCGCTGCCGATGTACTTGTTGGCGCGCAGGAGACCCAGCGAGAAATCGTTGCCGTTTGAACTCTCCCGGTAAAGCCAATGGCTCGCGGTGCCCTGTTGACTCCTCGTGGGAAACAGGGGGAAACGGCCGTCGTTGTCCGAGCAGTAGGTCATGATGGCCTCGGCCAGTTGCTTGAGGTTGGCCCGGCACTTTGTCTCGTTCGCCGCCTTCATGGCGGCGATGACGGCCGGGAACAGAAGGCCCATCAGGACGCCGATAATCGTGATGACGACGAGCAGTTCAATAAGTGTGAAGCCGCTGTGTCGGCGTGTCACGGTCACCCTCCGACATTTTGCCTTAGCCCTTGTGCCGGCGCCGCTTCCTGCCATCCCATTATAAGCCGGAACGAGGTGTCCGGTAAAGGAAATCGGCGCCCGTGAGCCTGTTGCACGAACCGCGCGGTGGGTCTGGAGTACCCACCGCGCGCCAAAGTTCGTTTTTGGGCCTGCGCGGCCCATACGGGCCGCGCACAACATAACGTTGGTGTGCTGGACCGGCCCCGCCGCTGGAAGCATCCCTGGCCGCGGCCCCGCAGGCCGTGTCCTCGGCATCCAGCGTTCAGGGTTTTTCGAGGCTCGCGTCCCGCTCGCCGTTGAGGTTGACCCAAAGCCGCACCTCCTTGCCGGGTTCCAGGTGAACGGGGATGCCGTCGGCCATCTGCCGGCCGGTGCAGGTGGTCTCCGTGCCGGCCGTCAGGTCCTGCACGCGGTACGAGCGGCCCGCTTCCACGGTGAACCACTCGGGCAGGGTGTTCATCCGGGGCCAGTCGTGCCGGAATCCCATGATGACCTTGTGGCGGGGAACGTCGAAGACGAGCCGGCCGGACCAGGCCTTCTCGGCCTTCATGACGATGGCGAGCCCCTCGCCGTGCTCGCAGGCGCCGAGGCGGAGGTCGCGCCGCCACGGCCGGGCGAGCAGGCCGCGCGTGTGCATCAGGGCGTGCATGATGACGGTCCGCACACCGTTGGATTGCAATTTCATCGTGCCCCACAGGTCGGCCGTCGCCAGCGGGTCACCGGACCGGGCGACGTTGTGGACCACCTCGCGGTCGGCCCAGACGAAGCCCTCGGCCACGGGTACGCGATTGAGGCAGTAGATGGCACCCTCGACGGAATCGGCCACCTCGTCGATGTTCCCGCCGCGGCCGCGGCCCCAGCCGTTTCGATACCGCGCTTTGCCGAGGTTCCGCAGGGTCCGGCCGACGTGCTCCCGGTAGACGGGCTTGCCCGCAGCCATGTCGTAACACAGGAATCCGACGTAGTTGTAGCCCCATCCGTCGCTGAGGCGTCCGCCCCCGGCGCCGAGCGTGTTGTACATGATGCCGTCCTCGTTGCAGCCGCGGGCCAGGATGGCATCGAACATCGTCTTGAGGCGTGGCAGGCGCTTCTTGGCCTTCTCCGGTGCCACTTCGGACTCCACGCCGAGCAGCAGGCCGAGGCCGCCGATGATCTCGCATCCGTGGTCCCGCAGGCGCTGGGGCACGAACGCCTCGTCGCTCAAATAGTAGTCGGCCAGCCGCTGCGCCCACTTGAGGTACCGCGCCTCGCCGGTCATCGTGTGCAGGCGGGCCAGCGCCTGCAACTGCTCGCCGCCCACCTCGATATTCTTCGAGGGAATCTTGCCATACGGGGTATCGACGGTCGGATGCTTCCAGATGGCCTCCTCGATGGCCTGCATCCGCTCGAACCACTCGTCCTTGCCCGTGACCTCCACGATAGCCACCAGGCCGTCCTTGACGTATTCGCTGCCGCCGAAGGCGTTCTCGGGTTTCGTGAAGAAGCCCTCCGGACAATGGGCGATTTCGGCGTGCAGGGCGTTGCGGACCGGCCCGCCCAGCGCCTCGAGGTCGGTGGCCCAGGCGGCCCAGACGAGGAAGGGGTAGCAATCCGCCCAGGCATCCTGGTAGTTGAAGCGCCCCTCCGGGTGATAGAGGCCCGTGTCCGGCTCGATCCGTTTCAGCGCCACCTCGTGGAGCCATCGCTGGACCTTGCTCAGGGAGTAGCCCGCCACCTCCGCCGAGAGGGCGGCCTTGTTCAGCGCCGCTTCGCGCGCCGCCTCCTCGGACGCCGCGCCGGGCGGCACGGAGGTCTCCCAGAGGGTCCGCAGGCCTGGAAACACGTCAGGCCTTTCCGGTTCGCCGACCTCCAGGCGGATGGCCTGCGGCTTCCCTGCCTTGTCGGCCTTCCCGGTGGCCAGGAGCCGGACGCCCGCCAGGAACGCCGCCTTGCCGCCGGAGGCCTGGTGCAGCGTCACCTCGTACCGCTTGCCGGTCACGCCGTCCGGCACGGGGATGCGGACCGGCCGGAAGCCGTCCCAGCCGCCCTGTGTGACGGTTACCTCCTGGCCGTTGATGACGATGACCGCGCGGCGCTGGTCCTCCTTCGCGCCCCAGTCCAGTTCCAGGACGTGCTCCGGCGCGGGCGCGGCGGGAATCGTCAGGCGCATCGTGGCCCGGCCCAGCCAGACGTACGGCGTGCCCCGGTACGCTTCGGCCTGGGGGGTTTTGGCGCTGATTTCCAGCGCGGCGAGCGGCCGCCCGTTGCCGGACTCGGCCTCGGCCGAGGCGCCGGCGGCATAGGGCGCCGCCGTCATCAGGATCGTGAGCGCGAGTACCGGACGCATGGGAACCTCCGTCTATTGGGCCGCGGGTCGATGAGGGACCGCCGTCGCATGCCTCCTGCTCAGGCGCCGGGCGGGCGACAATCCTCCAGGGTAGGGAGTCCGGCTCGGGAATCAAGCACGGAACCGGTGGCGGGTCCCTCGCGGACCACCCACGACAAGCGTGGCCATGCCACCCACGTCCCGCCATCTTCCTCCGCAACCGACGCTTCGAGGGCGCATTGAACCTTGGGGGCGTGCCCTCCGCGGTGCGCCCGTTTTCTGAAAGGGACGCTTATGCGACGCTGCCTTGCCGTTCTCCTGGCGCTTCTGGCCGTTCTCGCGACCCCGGCCGGCCTTGTCCGCGGGGCCGAGAAGGCCGCCCGCCCCGAATGGACCAGCAAGACCTTCATGGTCGAGATGAGCGACGGCGCCCGTCTGGCGACCGACGTGGTGCTGCCGCCCGCTGGCGAGGGGCCCTGGCCGACCATCCTCAGCCGGACGCCTTACGGCCGGGCGCAGCACGGGGCGCCCCGGGTGGCCGCCCTGCTCGGTTACGCCGCCGTCTCGCAGGACATGCGCGGCCGGTTCGACTCGGAGGGCGAAAACCTGCCCTTCATCGGCTGCGGGTGGGTCACGTACCGCGACGGCGCCGAAACGGTCGAGTGGATCCGCCGACAGCCGTGGTCGAGCGGCAAGGTGGGGACGGTCGGCGGGTCGGCGGGGGGCATCACGCAGAACCTCCTGGCCGCTGCCGCGCCAGAAGGCCTCGTCTGCCAGTACATCGTCGTCGCGGCCGCCAACCTCTACACCGACGCCGCCTACCCCGGCGGGGTCCTGCGGAAGGAGCAGGTCGAGAACTGGACCCGCGGCAACAAGTTCGACCCCAAGGCGATGGACATCTGGCGCGAGCATCCCGCGTTCGACACGTACTGGCACCGGTTCGATTCCACCCGCCGCCACGGCCGCATGAATTGCCCGGCCGTGCACGTCGGCGGATGGTTCGACACCTTCAGCCAGGGCACCATCGATTCGTTTGTCGGCCGGCAGACGCGCGGGGCCGAGGGCGCCCGCGGCACGCAGAAACTCGTCATGGGACCGTGGACGCACGGAGGCATCCAGCGAAAGAAGCAGGGAGGACTGGCCTTCCCCGACGCCAAGCCCCCGCCGCAGTACGACATGCTCATCTGGTTCGCCCATTATCTGAAGGGCAAACCGGGCGCCGCCGCCAAGGCCTCCCCCGTCGCCTATTACACGATGGGCGATTGCGACGACCCGGGCGCGCCCGGCAACACGTGGCAATTCGCCGACCGCTGGCCCGTGCCGGCCCAGGCCACGCCTGTCTATTTTCGCAAGGACGGCTCGCTCTCGCTCGAGAAGCCGGCCGAGCAGGGCGAGGCGTGGCGCGAGTACGCCTTCGACCCCGCCGACCCGTGCCCGACGGTGGGCGGGCGGAACCTGACCATCCCCGCGGGTCCCCGCGACCAGCGCCCCATCGAGGGCCGCCCGGACGTCCTGACCTTCACGACCGACCCGCTCACCGAGCCCGTCGAGGTGACCGGCCGCGTGCGGGCCAGGGTCTTCGTCGCCTCCGACGCACGCGACACCGACCTCTCGGTCCGCCTCTCGGACGTGTACCCCGACGGGCGGTCGATGCTCATCACCGACGGCATCCTGCGCCTCCGGTACCGCGAGTCGCTGGCCGAGCCCGTTCTCCTGGAGCCCGGCAAGGTCTACGAGGTGGCAGTGGACCTGTGGTCGACCAGCATCGTGTTCAATAAGGGCCACCGCGTGCGCGTGGCGGTGAC
>CAYTJE010000188.1:0-6769 GCA_964437855.1 uncultured Anaerolineales bacterium
GGGGAGATTCCATCTCCCCCAGACCCCCTCGGCCCATGCCCAACGCACGCGGAGGCAAAGCGCGGGGGGGCTCGGCCTACGCCTCCGTATGGACGTACCCACCGCGCGCCCATGCGCGCCGCGCGGCGGGGGCCCCTCGGCTACGCTCGGGACAGGCTCCGACCCGCCGCGCTCCTCCGGAATCGCCCCTGGCAGCCCCGGAGCCGAGGCCGAGGCCGCCTTCACGGTAATGGGCGTTGAACTCAAAAATGGCGAAGTCGCGTTGTCGTACTACGTCGCGGCCTTCTTCTGGATCCTGATGCCCGGATCGCGCAACTGTTTCGGCCACCGGAAGGCCTTGGCGTAAGCGAGCAACTCCTTCACGACCTCGGGATGGGCCTCGGCCACGTTCGTGGTTTCGCCCACGTCGGCTTCCAGGTCATAGAGTTCCACGTTCTTGGACCCCTTGTCGTCCACGTAGCCGTAGAACACCTTGCGGTCGGGCAGCATGAGTTTCCATTTGCCCTTGCGGACGCCGTGGAGTTCGTTGCGGCAGAAGTAGAAGAAATCGTCTCTCGCGCCCTTTTCGGATTGGCCGAGAAGGAGGTCCGCCTGGTCCACGCCGTCGATGATGCGGTCGGCCGGCACGGGGTAGCCGGCGAGCGTGGCGAAGGTCGGCAGGAAATCGAGCGTGCAGACAATGGCGTCGCTGGTGCGTCCGGCCGGCACGTGGCCGGGCCAGCGGGCGATGCAGGGCACGCGCATCCCGCCCTCGTAGGTGGACCCTTTGCCTTCGCGCAGCGGTCCGGACGAGCCCCACGCCACCGCGCCGTTGTGCCGCTTGCGGAGCCGCTCCTGCATGTTGTTCCACGGGCCGTTGTCGGTGGTGAAGATGACGAGCGTATTCTCGCGGAGGCCCAGGGCCTCGAGCGCATCCAGGAGCCGGCCGGTGTGGTAGTCCAGTTCCTCCACGGTATCGCTGTACAGGCCGCCCTTGGACTTGCCCTTGAAGGCTTCGGACGCGTCGATCACCGAGTGAACCATCGTATGGGCCAGGTATAGCATGAACGGCTTGTCTTTGTTCCGCTTGAGGAACGCGATGGCCTTGTCGGTGTACCGCCTCGTGAGGCTGGCCATGTCGCTCGTCTCGCCGTCCGGCGTGTTGTTGTGGTGGAACCGCACGCGGCCGCTGTCGTTGGCCCCCAGCGTTCCCCAGTAGTAGTCGAAGCCCTGGGCGTTGGGCATCCGGTCGATGATGGCCTTGCGGTTCGAAACGTCCCATTTGCCGATGCAGCCGGTCGTGTAGCCCTTTTGCCGGAGCAGTTCGCCTATCGTGATTTCGCCGGCCGGCATCGACCACCCTCCGCTGCGGACCGGGTACCGGCCCGTCAAGAGGGCCGACCGCGACGGCCCGCAAACGGTCTGGGCGTAGAAACTGGTGAAACGGGTGCCCTCCTCCGCCAGCCGGTCCAGCCGGGGCGAGCGGATCGTCTCCGACCCGAAACATCCCAGGTCGCCGTAGCCCTGGTCGTCGGTGAAGATGACGAGGAAGTTGGGCCGTTTGGGCCCTCCGGCCGCCCATAACGAGGAGGCCATCGCCGCCCCGGCCAGATGAGCCGCCCCCGCCAGGCACACGTCTCGCAGGAAATGCCGTCGTTTTATCATGGCGTTTCCATCTCCCATCACGTTCAACAGGAACCGTGTTTCCGGACCGCCGGCGGCGACAGCCGCGTCGCTGGCCAGTCTACCGGCTCTCCCCGGCCGCGCCAAGCGTCAGCCCCCCTGCCGCAGCGCCGCCTTCAGGTGCGCGAGGGCCTGCTTGTAGTCCTTGGGGCCCACGTACTCCAGGATAAGGGGAGCGTGCGGCGTGTGCCTGGCCGCCAGGCGGACGAACGCCGGGTAATCCAGATCCCCCTGGCCGGCCGGCACGCCCCGGTCCACGTGCAACTTGCGGTCCTTGGCGTGCAGGCAGTCGGTATAGCGGGCCAGTTGGGCGAACATCTCGCCCAGGTCGTTCACCTCCAGCAGGTTGGCCGGGTCCAGCAGGACGCGAACGCGGGGCGAGCCGACCGCCTCGATGAACAGCCGCGTCCGTTTGGCGCTGGCCAGGAAGCCCCGGAAGAACGGCTCCAGGAGCACCGTCGCCCCGTGCCGCTCCGCCAGCCGCGCAAGGTCTTTTCCGGTGGCGACCATCCTGTTCCACACGTCCTCCCGGAAGTGGTAGGCGACGCGCGGGGCGGGCCCCTCCGGGTGGTAGTGCCCCGCCTCGCTGATGAACACCTTGACGCCCATGGCGTCGCCGACCGTCATCATGGCGTCGAAGTAGGCCAGGTTCGCCTGTCGCTCGGCCTCGTCCGGGTGAATGAGGTTCGTGTAGACGCCGAGGCTGTGGATGGCCACCCCCGCGGAACGGTACGCCTCGGCGATGGCCCGGCAGCGGTCGGCGGTCAGGTCCGAAACGTCGGACCGGCCGTTGTACTTCCAGTACCGGCTGTCGGTCTGGCTGAGGAAGAGTTGGACGAGGCGGATGCCGTTTTCGGCCAACTCCTCGGCCAGGCGGGCGTTGGTGTACCGGCGGAATCCCAGTGTGGCGACGCCGAGGGTCGGCGGCGGCGCCGGCGGTTTCGAGGCCGCGAGGGCAGCCGGCGCACCGACGGCCACGGCCGCGGCGGCCCCTGCCTTGATGGCCTCCCGGCGTGTGAGGCGATCCGATGACATGGCGTTGGCCTCCATTCAATGACAAGAGACAATGCGAGCAGACGACCCCACGGTCTGCTCAAAGGCTCCAGCCCGTCCGGTACCGGCGGTGCAGGAACCGGTTTGCCTTCTCGTCGTTCATGACGCGCATCCCCGGGCCGTCCCAGCGCAGCGGCTTGCCGGCCCTCAGGGCCACGTTGCCCAGGAGGCAGACTTCGGTCAGCAGGCCGGCGTGCCGGACGAAATCGGACCCGGCCGGGGGTCCGCCCCGGCAGGCGTCGATCCATTCCTTGTAATGCCCGACCGAGCGTGGAAGCGTCCGCGGCGGCCGGCCGTAGGCTTTCATCCGGGACTCGGGAATCAGCCGGTGCCCCATGATCGCCCCCCCGTCGCCGATGTAGGTCACGTCGGCCAAGCGGCGGCCGGGTTCGAGTTCCTTCGGCCGGGGCGGCTTCAGGCCGCCGTCCGACCACGTCAACGTGACCGGCGGCATCCGGCCGCGGGCCGGAAACGCGTACCGCGCGATGACGCCCAGCGGATAAACCTCCGGGTCCCTCTTCGTCGAGGATGCCTCGACGCGGTCCGGGTGGCCCAACCTCAGGGCCTTGAAGACGGTGGAGAGTTTGTGGCAGCCCAGGTCCCCCAGTTGCCCCGTGCCGAAGGCCCACCAGTTCCGCCACCGCCACGGGTGATACGCCGGGTGGTACGGCCGCTCCGGCGCCGGACCGAGCCAGAGGTCCCAGTCCAGGCCCTCCGGCACGGGGGGCGTTTCCGCCGGCCGGCCCTCCCGGGTGGGGTACTCCCAGAACCGGGCCGGGCACCAGACACGGACCTCGCGGACCGGGCCGATGGCCCCGTCGGCGATCATCTCGCACACCAGGCGGGCTTCCTCGGACGCCTGGCCCTGGTTGCCCAACTGGGTGGCGACGCCGGCCTTGCGGGCCGCCTCCGTCACCTGCCGGGCCTCCTGGACCGACCACGTCAGGGGCTTTTCGCAGAACACGTGCTTGCCGCGCGCCAGGGCCGCCATCGTCGCCACGGCGTGCGTGTGGTCGGGCGTGGCGACCATGACGGCATCCACGTCTTCGGCGGCCAGGAGTTCGCGGAAATCGGCGTACGCCTTGCAGCCGGCGTACGTGCCGGACCGCTTCTGCTTGGCGTAGTGCTGCTCGACACGTCGTCGTGCGGGCTCACGGCCGCCGAGCCGCTGCTCCTCGCCGCGGTGCCAGTTCCAGGACAGGTACCCGCCGCCCTCGCGGTTCACGTCGCAGACCGCCACGACCCGGACCTCCGGGAAGTCCAGAAACGTGGCCAGGTCCTGGAGCCCCTGGCCTCCCATGCCGATGCCGGCCAGGGTCGTCTTGGCGCCCGGCGTGACCTCGCCCGTGCCGCCGAGGACGAACCGCGGCAAAATCGTGAAGCCGGCCGCCGTCGCCGTCCGGCCGAGGAACCGGCGCCGCGAGATGCCCGGCCGCCTGCCGCCACGGCGTGTCGCTGAAGGCTTGAAACGGCTCATGATCGGCTCCCTCCTCTTCATCCACTTCAGAGGCCGCCGGCCGGCGGGCCTTACCGTGCCGCCTGCGGGGGCGGCGGGACCCACCAGACGCGGTTGGACAGGATGTCGGTGTTCTTCTCCCCAGGTCCGCCTGACGTATAGATGAGACCGGGGAACCCCACGCGGTTGTGACCGGTCGCCCGTTCCAGGTTGGGGAGCCAGCGGGCCTCCGCGGTCTTCCTCGGGGCAACCAGGGCGGCGTGGAACGTGCGGCCGCCGCCGCCCGAGACCATCCGGACCACCTCCATCGCGGGATGCCCCCACGCCTTGCCGCCGGCAACCGCTTCTGGCGGGAAAGCAGCGGCGGCGACCACGATACGGCCGTCGGCGGAAATCGAGAGGCTCCCGGGCATCGTCAGGCCGGCGTCCGGCCAGAGGTCCGCCATGGCCGGGTTGAGCGTTCGCCGGTGCCAGCCCTTCCGGCCGTCCGGCGTGGCAAGCAGAAGGCGGGCGGCGTGGCGGTCCGCACTGCTGTAGAGGACGTGCGGCGTGCCGCGGGGGTCAACGGCCAGGGCACCGCAGCGGAGGCTCAGGCCCCCGGCGCCCGTCTCACCGGGCCCCTTCTTGGAGGCGAGGACGTCCATCGTCTCGGCCGTGGCCGGCAGGGGCACGGCGGTGCCGTCGGAGCGGCGCCACGTCCGGCCGGCATCCGGGCTGACCATGTAGGCGACGGTCTGCCGGCGGCCGCCCTTGTCTTCGTAGATGCGGCAGGCGAGGTGGAGGGTCCGGTGGTCGGGGCCCCAGGCCAGGGCCTCCTGAAAGTGGGCGTAGCCGGCGTAGCGGGCGCGGATGAGAGGGGTCGGCCCCTCCCACGAGCCGCCGGGGGCACGCGTGTACAGGCCGACCGTCCACGGGCCGTCGGACCGGCTCTGCCGGCACGTGAGGTAGAGCGTGTCGCGGGCGCCGCAGACGAGCGTCGGGTACGTGCACCGGGCGCCGACGCGCTGCGGCTCGGTCCACTCGGAGGCATCGTTCGGCCGGACCGACCGCCGGTACCGCATCGGGTGATGGTGCGGGTAGTAGGCCACGTGAAGATGGCCGCGGCTGTCGACCGTCAGGGCCGGGCCGCCGTGGTTGTCGTGCGCCTTCCCGATCGTGTGGACCGGCGACCACCGGCCGGTACGGCGGTCGAGGGTGCGGATACGGGCGCGGAAGCCCTCGGACGTCGAGTCGAGCCACGCCACGTGGGTCCGGTCGCCCACGGTGACGATCTTGTTGGCCTCGGCATAGGCCGTGGCCCGTCCGCACCCGTTCTCGGAGAGGAGGACGGCTTCAGCGGCGCGGGCGGCGGCCGGGACCAGCAGGAGGGCCACGGCGACAAGGAGACGGCGTTTCATCGTGGCCTCCGACATGCGGCCCGCGCGGTCCGGGCGCGGTCACCTGACGCGGCCGTTCCCGGATAACCTTGCCGGCCGCCGGCGCCCGGTCCCCTCATCGGCATTCTATGGCCTCCACCGCTTGCGCCAAGTCCTCTCTTGGTGTCCTTCCCCGCCTGCCCACGCCTTCGAACCCGCACGCCCGCGATGAGCCTGACAATCGGACGGCAGGAGAACCGGTCAGGTTTTGTGTTGCACCGTCCGGGAAGTGGTGAAACACTCGTTTATCGGCGTTCTACCGGGCCTCTCCCGTCGGGTCCCGGACCCAACCGAAGGAGGTACACGATGACGGCGAAACCCACGCAGCAGACACTGGCCGTCGATGGCGGTCCGAAGGCCGTGACGAACAACCTGCCCGCCTGGCCACAGTTTGACGAGAAGGCGATTCGGGCGGTCGAGGCGGTGCTCCGGTCGGGCAAGGTCAACTACTGGACCGGCCCGAAGGGCATGGCGTTCGAGCAGGCGTTCGCCGACTGGCAGGGCAGCGGGTTTGCCGTCAGCACCTCCTCCGGCACCGCGGCGCTGCACGTGGCGCTGTCGGCCCTGGGCATCGGGCCCGGCGACGAGGTGATCGTGCCCAGTTACACGTTCATCGCCACGAGTTTCGCGGTCGTCCAGGCCGGCGCCCTGCCGCGCTTCGCCGACGTGAACCGCGACGACCACTGCATCAGCGTCGAGTCGGCGGAGCGGCTCGTCACCCCGCGGACGCGGGCCATCATCCCCGTGCACCTGTACGGCAACGTGTGCGAGATGGACGAGGTCCTGGCCTTCGCCGGGAAACACGGCCTCTACGTGATTGAAGACAACGCGGAGGCGTTCGGCGGGGCGTACAAGGGCCGGAAGACCGGCACGATCGGCCACGTGGCGGCGTGCAGTTTCTGCCAGAACAAGACGTTCACGACCGGCGGCGAGGGCGGCATGGTCACCACCGACGACGAGGCCCTCGCCTGGGAGGCCCGCAGTTTCCGCGACCACGGCTACGACGTGAAGAAGCGCCTCAGCCTGCTGGAACTCGAGCAGAAACTGCCGTACATCCACAACCGCGTGGGCTGGAACTACCGGATGACCGAGATGCAGTCGGCCATCGGCCTGGCCGAACTGGAGCGGATCGACACCTGGAACCTGCCCCGCCGCCGGCGCAACGCCCACATCCTGATGGACG
>CAYTJE010000189.1:0-6758 GCA_964437855.1 uncultured Anaerolineales bacterium
CCGCCGCGCGCCTCAGCCCCGAGTTCAAGGCCGCCCATCCGCAAATCGAATGGGCCGACATCGTGGCCTTTCGCAACATCGCCGTCCACGCCTATTTCAGCGTGCAGTGGTCCATCGTCTGGGTGGCAGCCACCGAAGACGCGCCGCGCCTGAGGCAACAGATCACCGACATTCTGGAGTCTGAGTACCCGGCGTCCTGATAACGAAGACCGCCCGACGGCGCAACCAAGGAGCCTTCCCATGAACGTCCTCGCCGTCAACGGCAGCCCGCGACCCGAAGGCAACACCGCCCGCCTCCTCCGGGCCGTCTGCGACGTGCTCGACGGCGAGGGCATCGCGACCGAAACGTTCCAACTCGGCGGCCAGGCCGTCCGCGGGTGCACCGGCTGCTACCGGTGCGCCGAGAATCGGGACGGCCGGTGCGTCCTCCCGGACGATGCCGTATCGGAATGTTTCGAAAAGATGAAGGCGGCCGACGGGGTGCTCCTGGGCTCGCCCACCTACTTTGCGGACGTGACGGCGGAGATGAAGGCCCTGGTGGACCGCGCGGGCTTCGCCTGCCGCACGGGCGGCGACCTGCTCCGCCGGAAGGTGGGCGCGGCCGTGGTGGCCGTCCGTCGCGGCGGCGCCATCCACGCCTTCGACACCCTGAACCACTTCTTCCTCATCGGCGGGATGGTCGTGCCGGGCTCGATCTACTGGAACCTCGGCATCGGGCTGAACGAGGGCGAGGTCGAGGCCGACGAGGAGGGCCTCCGGACGATGACCGCCCTCGGCGAGAACATGGCCTGGCTCCTGAAACGCCTCCAGGGCTGAGCGCTCCAGGATGGGGGTTGCGCGGCGGGTCTCCGTACCCGCCGCGCCGGCAGCGACTTCCTTGCGCCCGCGGGCCCGGCGCCCGCGGGCCCGGCGCCGGGGATAAACCCCAGCGCGACGGGTAGGTTGGGCTCTCGCCGGCAATCGTTCTCGTGCCCGCGCGCGGCGCGCGGGTTTTTGTCTTGCCGCCTTCGCCGCGGGCATCTAGACTGTCGGCATACCGGTCCCCTGTCGGCCACACGAAAGGGCAATCCCATGGAATCAGGTGCACCCGACGCAGCAGGCGGCGTGGCGGCCTGCGTTGTCTTCGCCATCATCGGCATTATCGGGTTGGCGGCCACGGCGTGCTGGCTGTGGATGCTGATCGACGCCATCACCCGCTGTCCCAGCGAGAACAACCTGAAACTCATCTGGATTCTGGTGATCGTCTTCACCGGGATCATCGGGGCGCTGATTTACATGTTCGTGCAGCGTCCGAAGAACCCGGCCCAGGGCGGGGCGCCGCCGCAAGCACCGCCAGAAGCGCCGCCAGAAGCGCCGCAAGAACCACCGCCGCCGGGCGTGTAATACTACTGGGCTACCTTGTGCGCGGCGCCTGCGGAGACCCGCCGCGAAGCCCCCAAAACGCCCTTTCGCGCGCGGTGGGTACTCCAGACCCACCGCGCAAAATGCTGGCATAGCGTTGTCGTGTCAGTTCGGCGACTGCCGGATCAGCGCGACGGCCTTGCGGGCGAACCGCTCGCCGAGTTGCTTGTACCCGTCCCTGGTGTAATGGAGGGCGTGCTTCGGGCCGTTCAGGTCGTCGGTATCGACCCACGCGCCGCGGGGATGGGCCTCGGCCACGCGGACCTGGGCCTCGCGGACCTTCGTCCAGTGGGGGTACCGCTTGTTCGCGTTGTCAAAGTCACTGAGCCGGCCGATGACGACCCGCAGGTCGCTGCGGCCGAGGTCGGCGGCGAGTTGGCGGATGAGCCCCGCGAGGGCGGCGGCGTAGACGTCGCCGTGCCCTTCGCGGGCGTCGCGCTCGCCCTGCATCCAGACGAAGGTGACGGTGTCGGGCTTTTTCTCGCCGACGGCCGCGCGGACCTTCTTCATGAGGCGGTCGTACAGGTCGCCGGTGGCCTTGGGCGCCTTGCCGGTGGCGGGTTTCCATTTCTTGTACCATCGGCGGATGGGCTGACCGCCCTGGGCGTCCTTGACCACGATGACCTCCTCGCCCTCGAAGGCCTTGCGCAGGGCCGGCGTGAACGAGACGTCGGGGTTCAGGCCGGCCATGTTCGACTGGCCCGAGAGGATGAAGAGGTGGACCTGGGGCTCGGCCGCTGCGCCGGCCCCGGCCCGGGTCCCCGGTCCCAGGAGAAGCGCGATGGCGAGGGCGGCGTGGAGGGGTGGCCATTGACGCATGGGCCGGTTCCTTTCAGTGGGCCGCGCGTGTTGCGGCGAGATTAGGTCCGTTTCTTGTTCTTCTCACGTCCGTAGCCCTTGGCGGTGTCGGCCCGGCAGATCTGTTCGGTCTCGTCGGGGTGCCGGTCGAGTTCATCGAGCAGCGTCCGGTGCATGGCGGCGATGCGGTCGGCGTGGTCGGGCCGGCCGGCCAGGTTGGTGAACTCGCCGGGGTCGGCCGCCAGGTCGTACAGTTCGCGCTGGGCGGGGTGTTTGGCGTCGGGCGGCGAGTGATACACGTACTTGTACGGCCCCTGGCGGAGCATGGCGTACCCGGAGGCGATGTTGTGGGCGTAGTACTCGCTGACGGCCCGGTCCTTCCAGTCGGCTTGGGCGTTATCCATCCAGTCGAGCATGGCATCGCCGTTCCAGTCCTCCGGGGTGCGGGTGCCGGCGAGGTCGGCGACGGTCTGGACGAGGTCGACCATGCCGGCCGCCTCGGTCCGCCGCTGACCGCCCGCCCACCGCTTGGGCCAGGAGACGATCAGCGGGACGCGGGCGGCGTGCTGGTACATGCAGTTCTTCCACCAGAGGTGATGCTCGCCCACGTTCTCGCCGTGGTCGGAGGTGTAGATGACGAGGGTGTTCTCGGCGAGGGGCGAGTCGTCCAGGGCCTTCAGGACCCGGCCGACCTGCTCGTCGAGCCACTGTGTCAGGCCGTAGTAGAGTTCGCGGCCGAGGCGGACGGTCTTCGGGTCGGTCTCGACCACGCCGAAGCCCCGCCGCAGGTGGTGGTAGTTCAGGGGCTGGCTCGCCACGTGGCCGGGGGGCAGGACGGGCATCGGGACCTTGCCCTCGTACGGTTTCCAGTACGGCTCCGGCACGATGAGGGGGAAGTGCGGGGCCAGGTAACCGGCCAGGAGGAAGAACGGCCCGTCCTCGGGCCGGCGGCCCTTCAGGAAGTCCAGGACGCCGGCCGTGACCGCCTCGTCGTGCCTCAGGATGTGGCTCCGGCCCGTGTGGAAGTGCTTGAAGCGGGCGTCGCGGCTCCGGGTGTGGATGCGCTGGTCGTCGGCGTCGCGTCGGCGGCCCGTGCCGCGCTTGAGGCTGCGGTTCATGTTTCCGCCGATCTCGGTAAAGCCGTACCGGCGGGTGCGGTCGTAGTGCATTTTGCCGCACAGCAGGGCATCGTAGCCGGCCTGCGTCAGGACGCGGGCGATGGACGGGTACTCGTCGCTCGGGAGCCAGCAGTTGTTGCTCCAGGCGCCGGTCCGGCTGATGTATTTGCCGGCGGTCACGGTCATCCGCGAGGGCACGCAGAGGGGCGAGTTGCAGTAGAAGGCGTCGAACGTGATGCCGCGCTCGGCCAGGCCGTCCAGCGTGGGCGTCCGGACGAGCGGGTTGTCATAGCATCCCGTGACCGAGGCGTTGTGCTCGTCGGAGATGATAAAGAGGATGTTCGGCCGGTCGCCGGCTCGCCCCACGCCGGGCCCGGTGCGCCCGGCCAGGCCGAGGCGGGCGGCCCCGGCCCAGGCGGCGCCGGCGGCCGCGGTCTTCAGGAACGTGCGTCGCCGGATAGGGTGCGGTTGGCTCATCGTCTTGCCTCCACGGGTAACTCCCCCCATCACTCCATCATGGATTAACGCGCCGGGCCATTTTCGGGTGGTGGTCAAACCGTGCGCCGCGGCCCCGGAATCACGGATTGCGAGCAATCCGCGGCACCCGCTGAATCACGGATTGCGAGCAATCCGCGGCACCCGCTGAAGGCGACAACGTTATTGGTTTTGCCGGTCTCAATAGCCAAGAACACGGCGCGCGAGCCGTGGCGCCCGGGGGCAGACGCTTGCATCCCCCGCCGGCCGTGCTATCCTTGACGCCGATACGTCCCGCGCCGCAATGGGTTTAACACGAGGAACCCGCACGGGATTCGGGAACCCTCAGACGATTCGGAAAGGATACGTGGCATGACCCACCGACACACGAGACGCCTGTGGCGGTCGGCCGGGCTGACCCTGGCGGCCGCCGGCTTCCTCCTGCTCGCCAGCGGCGCCGCCGGACCGCTGCTGGCGGCCAAGCCGAAGGACGACGGCCTCGGCTACACCGACACGCCGCTCATCCCCGGCCAGACGTGGCGGGTGCACGACCGGACGCGTCCGCACCCGCCGGTCATCACACCGCCGAAGCCGGCGACCGACGCGCCCGCCTCCCCGCCGTCCGACGCGGTGGTCCTGTTCGACGGCACGGACCTGTCGAAGTGGCAGACGCGCATCCGCAAGGGGCCGAACAAGGGCCAACTCGCCCCCGCCGGCTGGAAGGTGGAGAACGGGTACATGGAGGTCGTGCCGGAGAGCGGCACCATCTTCACCAAGCAGGAGTTCGGCGACTGCCAGATTCACGTGGAGTGGTGCGCGCCCACGCCGCCCACCGGCACGGCCCAGCACCGGGGCAACAGCGGCGTCCTCGTCATGGGCCGGTACGAGATTCAGATCCTCGACTCCTACGAGAACAAGTGCTACGCCGACGGCCAGGCGGCGTCGGTGTACGGCCAGTATCCGCCGCTCGTGAACGCCTGCCGGCCGCCGGGCCAGTGGCAGACGTACGACATCGTCTTCGAGGCCCCGCGGTTCAAGGACGGGAACCTGAAGCGGCCGGCCTACGTCACGCTCTTCCACAACGGCGTCCTGGTCCAGAACCATGTGGAGATCCTGGGCCCGGTCCGTCACAAGAAGGCGCCGGCCTATTCGCCGCATCCGCCCACCGGCCCGCTGCAACTCCAGGACCACAAGAACCCCGTCCGGTTCCGCAACGTCTGGGTCCGCCCGCTGAAGGGCGAAGAGGAGTAACGCGCTCCGATTGCCGGCTGGCCGGGATCACCGCGCAGAATGCTGTGTGGCCCGGCCGGTCTTGTCCGGCCGGGAGAACGTCGCGCGGAACGACAACGCCCCCAACGCAAGGAAAGGATACCCGTCATGACCCAGCGCAAGCGAGATGGCATGAACCGCCGCCGTTTCCTGACGACCGCGGCCGCGGGGACGGCCGGCCTGGCCGTCGTCCGGCCGCAGAGCGTCCGCGGTGCCCCGGCCAATGAGCAGATCCAACTCGGCCTCATCGGCTGCGGCGGCCGGGGGCGATGGATCGGCAAACTCTTCCGCGACGACGGCGGCTACCGGATTACCGCCACCCACGACTATTTCCCCGACCGGTCCGGACCCGCCGGCAAGGAACACGGCGTGCCGGAAAACCGCCGCTTCGCGGGCCTCGACGGGTACAAGGGGGTCATCGCCGCCGGCGTGGACGCCGTGGCCATCATCAGCCCGCCGTACTTCCACCCGGAGCAGGCCGCGGCGGCCGTTGAGGCCGGCAAGCACGTCTACCTGGCCAAGCCGATTGCCGTCGACGCCCCCGGATGCCGCTCCATCGGCGAGTCCGGCAAGCAGGCCACCGCCAACAAACTCGTCTTCCTGGTGGACTTCCAGACCCGGGCCGACAAGTTTTATCTGGAGGCCCTGAAGCGCGTCCACGAGGGTGCCCTCGGCACCTTCGCCTTCGGCGAATCGACCTACCACGCCAATCGGATCGGCAAAAAGGGCGAGGACCGGACACCCGAAGGACGCCTCCGCAACTGGGTCTTCTTCCAGGCCCTCTCCGGCGACATCATCACCGAGCAGAACATCCATACCCTGGACGTGATGAGTTGGATCATGGCCGCACCGCCCCAGCGGTGTTGGGGCACCGGCGGCCGGACCGTCCGCACCGACGTCGGCGACTGCTGGGACCACTTCGTCCTCACGTACCAGTACCCGGACGGCGTCGGCATCGCCTTCTCCAGCCGCCAGTTCAACGGGCACGGCTCGAAGCCCGACGGCATCCGGAACCGCATGTTCGGCTCCGAGGGCGTCCTGGAGACGAAGTACGGCGGCGAGGTGCTGATTCGCGGCAAACACTTCTGGCGCGGAGGCAAGTGCCCCGGTATCTACAAGGAGGGGGCGGTCACGAACATCCGCGCCTTTGCCGAGAACGTGCTTGCGGGCAAGGTGGATAACCCCACCGTCCCGCCCTCGGTCCGCTCGAACCTCGTGACCGTCATGGGCCGCACCGCCGCCTACACCGGCAAGGTCGTCACCTGGGACGAGACGGTCAAGTCGAACGAGCGGATGGAGCCGGATCTGGCGGGGCTCAAGGCGTAACGGCCAAACAACAAGGATGAACAAGGAATGATGAACGCGGAATGATGAATGGGAACGGCGCCGGTCGCCGTACCCGGCGTTTGTCCGCCCCGACAGGGGCGGAAGAAGGTAGCCCCGCACGCAAGTGCGGGGTAAGCGGCTCAAGCCATCCAACATGCCTCCCCGTCCCCGGCCTGACGGCCGGGGCTACCCCCTTCGCCCCTGCGGGGCTCTTCATGAACGGGCTTCCCGCCGCCGGCCCCCGTTTCAGCCCTTACCGACCGCTATGCCGTTCCATCATTCATAATTCATCATTCCCTGTTCATCATTGCCGTTTCGCCGTCACACCCGCGGCGCCTCCTTCACCGCCTTCACGCGCTCCTCGGTCGGCGG
>CAYTJE010000190.1:0-6700 GCA_964437855.1 uncultured Anaerolineales bacterium
TAGCCGACGAGAAGTTCGACCAGGCGCCGAACGCCGCCCGGGTGAAGTGCTGGGCCCCGAGCAGGGCCTGTTCCGGAGAGCCGGCAAGCGTTTCAGCCGCCTCCATGAGCCGCGGGTCGAACCGGTCGTCCCAGGTCCGGCCGTCGATCCCGATGCCGCTGTGATAGAACAGGACGTCGAGCAGGGCGTCGCGCGTGGGGTCCGTCTGGACCCGGTCGAACCGCTCCAGAACGGTCCCGGCCTCGTCCAACCGGCCGACGGTCTGAAGCCGATACAGCACGTTGGCCAGATACGTCCGGTCGTAGGGGGTGTGGGCGGCCTCGTCCAGCAGGGCCCGGGTCTCGGGCGTCAGGTGGCCCCGCAGCCGCATGAACGCGGACCGGAGGTTCGGCGGCATCCAGCCGGCGGCGGGCACCGCGGGCGCCGGCGGGCCGGACGACGCCGACCACGCCTCCGGCGGCCGGACGAACAGCCATTCCGCCTGGTGTTCAACCTCAAGCGCATTGATCACGGCGCACGACATCGCCTGACCGGCGGGGAACGAGTCGAGCCCGTGCTCCAGGATCACTTTACGATGGTTCGCCAACGTCTTCTCGGACGCCTTGAACAACTCGCTGCACCGGGCCTGGAAGTCCAGGGCGACGAGTTGGTTGCGGAGGATGTAGTTCGCCCAGCGGTGGAGGTCGGCCAGCGAGAACGTGGCGGACGCGAACTCGGACGACCACCGGCGGGCCTGGGCCAGGTCGCGCTCGGCAATGGCCTGGTCCAGCCGGCTGGCGATGGTGCCGATGCAGGTGGACGGCAGGTCCGGGCCCGCCGGCTTCAAGTCTGCCGGCCAGGTGTGGGTCTCGGCCAGGCGTTCGGCCAGGCGGTCGGCCTGGCGGGCGAGACGCAGCGCCTTGGCGTAGGCCTCGTGGTTCTGTGCCTTGAGGTCGACCAGATGGGGTTTCAACGTGGTCTGGAACCACGCGTACGCCGCGCGGACCGTGGGCCGCTGGTCCCCGCCGCCCGCCATGAAGTTAGCCAGGTGCGCCCCGATGCCTCCGTCGGGAAGCGCAAAGACGTTGTGGGCGGCGTTTGGCAGGACGCACGTGACGCGGTTGGGGTCGCGCGTGCCGACCAGAAACCGTTGGCTGCGCTCGGCCACGGAGGGGAGCAGGTCGGCCGTGTCCGCCCAAAGGGTGCCCGCCTCCGACGCCGCCGCGCCGGCGGGACGGGCGCGCAGGGCGTGCGCAGCCTCTTTTCCGGGGGGGCCGGACGGGTCGGCGGTGGATGCAGCGACCACCGCGAGCACCGTCAGCAGTCCCATCACCAGCAGCCCACAATGCCACCGCGCCGCGCAGGTGCGGTGCACTCTCGGCGTCTTCAACTAAGCCTTCCTTAGTGCCACCCCTCTAGGTGGGCTATTGAGGCGGGTTCGGTTGGCGTGCTGTTGCTAACCTCTCTGTTATACGGCTGAGCCCGGGTGTTTATTGCAGCAAAACCGGGATGTCGGCGTTTTTCGCTTCGGGAGCGCTTTCACACGATATAATTATAACACCGTGGGGTCGGTTGGGTTTCGCGAAATCCTGTTGGCGGGCCCGGCGGAGGGTATCGGGTACGCGGCGGCTGGAGGGCGGACGGCTCCCGGCCGTCAGGGGCCGGGGCGGGAGTCGGCGCGGCCGGCCTCCGCGCCGTCCAGGATCGTGATGTTGTTGTAGCCCAGGAGCGTGCCCTTGGCGCGCTCCAGTTCCGCCAGGGCGACCATGTAATCGGCCATGGCGCGGATTTCGTCGACCTTGGCGTCGGCCAGGTCGCGCTGGGCCTCCAGGAGGTCCTTCTGGAGGGCGGCGCCGGCCGCCACGTTGGCCCGCTGGTCCCGCAGGGTCCGCTCGGCCGCCTCCCGGGCGGCGCGGGTGGCCAGGATGCGCTCGTCGGCGGCCGCCAGGTCCCGGACGGCCCGGCTGACCTCCAGCAGGATCTGCTGACGGGTCTCCTCCCGCTCCCGGGCCGCCACCGCCTTCTGGAGCCGGCTCCGCTCGTGGGCGGCCGTCCGGGCCCGGTTCCCGATCGGGATGCGGAACTCCAGCCCCACCTGCCAGTCGAAGTACGTCGTCTCGAATGCCTCCTGGAGGGCCGGGCTGACGTCGGGGTCCAGTCCGTTCAGGGTATAGGCGGCGGCCAGGTCCAACTGCGGCAGGCGGTCGTTGCGGGCCACGCGTTCGCGGAGGGCGGCCTGGTCGAAGGCGGCGGAGGCCTGGTCCATCTCCGGCCGGTGCTTCATCGCCGCCAGCATGCTCGACTGATACATCTGCCGGTTGACCGGCGCGGGGTCCGCCAGGGGGGGCTCGGCGGCCTTCAGAAGGCCCGGTTCCTCCAGGGGCAGGTCCGGATCGTTCAGCAGCCGCTTCAGACGGTCGCTCGTCTGGGCCAGGACCAACCGGGCGGCCACCAGGTCCGCCTCCCGCCGGGTCACGGCGCTCTCGGCCAGGCTGACGATGACCCGCCGGGCCTTGCCTTCCTCGAAGCGGCGCCGGGCGATCCGACGGTTTTCCCGGGCGGCCTCCAGGGCCTCGGAGAGGGCCTGGACCCGCGTTTCGGCCACCACGAGGTCCCAGTACGCCTGCTCGACCTCCAGGAGGGTGTCCATCAGTTGGGTCTGGAAGTCGGCCAGGCTCACGCGGCGGTCCAGGCGGGCCAGCACGATCGGGCTCTTCGTGACCTCCAGGCCCGCCCCCCGCAGCAGCGGCTGCCGGACCACCAGGTTCAGGTCCGTATCGTATTGCGGGTTCGGCGCGGTGAACGTGCTGTTGGAGTCCAGGTACGTCCAGTCCTGGGCGAGCGCGACCGTCCCCCCGGTCGGCAGGAGCGTTTCGACGCCCGTGTCGAAGTCCCACTGTTTGGCTACCAGCGTCGCGGCGCCCAGGAGGAACGTCCCCGCGTCCTGACGGACGCGGCCCAGGGCGTTGTTCAGGTACCACGCGGGGTCGAACAGCGCCTCGGCCTCCACCACGTAGGTCTCGGCGATGGCCGGGCCGAACCGCGCAATCTGCACCTTCAGGTTCCCCGCCAGCGCCCGCCGGAGGCATCCTTCCAGGGTGATGGGCGCCCGGTCGGCGTCGCGCGTGATCGGGTCCACGAAGCCGTCGGGCCCCTCGGGCGGTTCCCCGGTCCCGTCGGGGGCGGTCCGGCGTCCGCCTTGCTCGTCGGCGGGCCCGGTGCGGGAGGCGGCCAGGGGACGCGAGTCGGCCCCCGCCTTGGCCGGCCGGGGCGCGAAGCGGCCGCCTTGACGGTCCGCCGGCGGCGAGGGGGCCTCGATCGGATACGACTCCAGGACCGACTCGCCGGCGTGCCGCAGCGCCGTGCCGTCGGCCCCGCAGCCGGCGGCCAGGACGGACGTCAGCAGCAGAAGGACAAGCGCAAGGGGACTGAGCCGTTTCCTGTCAACCATGGCAGAGGTTGTCTCTGTCGGTGTCGGCGCGCCCCCGGGCGTCCAGGCGCCCCGCGCCGGATTGTTCACAGCGTACAACTATTCCGCGCCCGAAATCAATAGCGGCGCGCGATGAAGGGGAAGGCGGCCGTCCGGGCGACCGCCTACGCGTCCTCGTACAGCCGTAGGGTGCGTGCTTTGCACGCACGCGGCTCTGGTTACGCCTCCTCGTACGTTCCGAGCATCCGGCGGGCGGCGTCGGCCACGCGCGTCCGCAGCGCGGCCGGCGCCAGGACCTCCACCTCCGGGCCGTAGCCCAGGACCCACCAGACGATCTCCGCCAGGCCGTCGACCGTGGCGCGGAAGTGCGCGCACCCGTCCTCGTCCCACGCGACCTTCTGCGTCCGGTGCCAGATGACCTCGGCCACGTTCGGGCTGACGAGGGGGCTGAACTTCAGGTGGACCTCGTGGGTCGTGTCGCCTCGCATCAGCCGCCAGGCGTTGCCGAGATGCTTCTCCAGCGACAGGCCCTTGGGCCGGGTGAACCGCCCCTCGGTGGCCGTGAGCCGTTTGAACCGGCCGAGTTTGAACGTCCGGACCCCCCCGTGCCGGGACGACCGGCCGATGACGTACCAGGCCCGCTCGTTGAACAGGAGCCAGTACGGTTCCAGGCGGGTCCGGATCTGCCCCGCGTCGTGGAACGAGATGTAGACGGCTTCCAGGGGTCGGCGTCGGCGGATGGCGTCCTGGACCCGGCGGTACGTCTCGCGGAGCCCGTGGTGGCGGGCCGTGGGCGCCGGGCGGACCGACGTGGTCCGGGCCAGGCCCTCCAGCATCGCCCGCATGCCCAGGGGCAGGGAGGCCTCGATCTTGGCGGCGGCGTCGCGGGCCGGCTCGAAGAGCGGCAGGCCGCCCGTCCGACCCAGTTCGGAGGCCAGCACGACCAGGGCCAACGCCTCCTCCAGCCGCAGGTTGATGGCCGGCATCATCCCCGTCTCGTGAACCTGGTACCGGCCGGCGTCGCGGTCATAGAAAACGGGGATGCCCGCCTGCTCGATGGTGTTGAGGTCGCGGTGGATGGTGCGGCGCGACACGCCGCACGCCTCGGCCAGTTGGCCGGCGTTGTACGGTCGGCCGGTCTCCAGAAGGGTCAGCAGTTTCAGGACGCGGTGAAGTCGGCTGATGTGCATGGTCCCGGTGTCTCCCTGGATGGAGCAGCGCGCCAGGCCCCGGCCTTCACTGCCGTAAGGGCATCGGCGCCGCGCTGGATGGCCCGGCGCGGTCGGTCCGACCCTGCGGAGGCGTCTGCCGCGGCCGACCGCACGCCGGCAGCAGGTCCGGCAAACTCTAGCAGAACCGCTTGGCCGTCTGCAACGACTTATTCGGCCCGGTGTGGCTGCCCCGTCGGAGGGCGGCGCAGGGCCTTGCGCGGCCCGGGGGCCGGCCTGACTCGGCGCTTGCATTCGCTTCGGTTCTGTGCGCTACTGGTAACGTGCCCCGGTGCAGGGTAGGGGAAGCATCCGCCATGGAAAACGCCCAGGTTGGCGACGTCTTTGACCGCATCGCCGACATCCTGGAGATCCTGGGCGAGAACCCGTTCCGCATCCGGTCCTACCACAACGCCGCCCGCACCGTGCGAGACCTGACCGAGCGGCTGGAGGACCTCGCGGAAGCGGAGAAGGACCTGACGGACCTGCCCGGCGTCGGCGAGAGTATCGCCGAGAAGATCCACGACATCCTCCGGACCGGCACGTGCGAGACCCTCGAGGACCTCCAGGGCCGGCTCCCCGCGGGCCTGCCGGACCTGCTCGCCGTCCCCAACCTCGGTCCGAAGAAGGTCAAGCGGCTGTACGACGAACTCGGCGTCGAGAGCCTCGACGACCTCAAAGAGGCCGCCGGCGACGGCCGCATCCGCCATCTGGAGGGCATGGGCGAGAAGACCGAGCAGAATATCCTGAAGGGCCTCAAGACCCTGGAGGCCGAGGCCGGCCGCTCGCGCCTCAAGGAGGCCGCCGACCAGGTCGAGGCCATCGCCCGGCATCTCGAGACGGTCGACGGCCTCCGCCGCTGGGAGGTGGCCGGCAGTTTCCGCCGCAGGCGCGAGACCATCGGCGACCTCGACATCCTCGTCCAGGCCGCCGACCGCGCCGCGGCCGCCGAGGGCATCCTGGCCTACAGGCCTATCCAGGACGTCGTCGCCAGGGGGGAGGAGAAGGTCTCGGTCCGCCTGGCCGGCGGGATGCAGGTGGACTTCCGGTTCATCGAGCCGGCCGCCTTCGGGGCCGCGGAGATGTACTTCACCGGCTCGAAGGCCCACAACATCCGGCTGCGAAAGCGGGCCCAGTCCCGCGGCCTCAAACTCAACGAGTACGGCCTGTTCCGCGGGAAGAAACGCGTGGCCGGCAAGACCGAGAAGGCCGTTTACGACGCCCTCGACCTGCCGCTCATCCCGCCCGAACTGCGGGAGGACCGCGGCGAGATCGACGCCGCCGACGGCGGCCGTCTGCCCGACCTCGTCACCCGCGAGGATCTCCGCGGCGACCTGCACGCCCACACCACCGCCACCGACGGCGCCAACTCGCCCGAGGAACTCGTCCGGGCCGCACGCCAGCGCGGCTACGACTACCTGGCCGTCACCGACCACTCCAAGGCCGTCAGCGTGGCCGGCGGGCTGGACGACGACGCCCTCCGCCGCCACGCCGACGCCGTCCGCGAGGTGGACGCCGGCCAGAAACGCTTCTGGCTCCTGGCGGGCGTCGAGGTGGATATCCTGAAGGACGGCCGGCTCGATATCGGCCACGACGTGCTCGCCGACCTCGACTGGGTCGTCGCCAGCGTCCACAGTTACTTCCGTCTGCCGGAGGACGAGATGACCGGCCGGCTCCTGGCGGCCGTCGAGTCGGGCGTCGTCGACTGCATCGGGCACCCGATGGGGCGGATGATCGGCCGGCGCGACCCCATCCGCTTCGACGCCGACCGCGTCTTCGAGGCCTGCAAGGACGCCGGCGTCTGCCTGGAGATCAACGCCTACCCCGACCGCCTCGACCTCCCGGACGTGTGGTGCAAACGGGCCAAAGAGGCGGGGTGCACGATGGTCATCTCCACGGATGCCCACAAAATAGCCGACCTGGACTTCATCGATTACGGCGTGTCGGTGGCCCGGCGGGGATGGCTGGAGGCCGGAAACGTCCTGAACACGCGGACCCTGACGGCCCTGCGCAAACGCCTCAAACGCGGTTAATCCCATGAAAGGCTGTCCCCAGGCCGGTAAGTTCTGGGGTGTTGAAAAAG